>JADDQY010000131.1 GCA_016781135.1 Actinomycetota bacterium | reverse complement strand
AGGGATTCGAACCCCCAACCTTCTGATCCGTAGTCAGATGCTCTATCCGTTGAGCTACGAGCGCAGCGTGCCGGGGACCTGATCGCCCTCCGACGGACTCCGGCGATATTACCCGCCGGGGCCCGGGTGGTTTCTCCTGGTCGGAGGAGGGAGGCAACAGTAGACTCGCCAGCAGCAACCACAGCGACCAACCGGGCACCATCGCCCGCCCGATGGGTGGCGCCATGCCCGCCATTTAGCGAGGCAGCCGATGGGCTTGCGGGATCGGTACCAAGCGCGTTCTCCAGGCATGGGCCCGACCATCACTGCAGATCTCGAGCAGAGGTGGGACAAGAGCAACCGCTACGACCGGGTTGCGCGGGTCACCGACACGCGGCGGGTGACCGATACGGGCACCATCCGCATGTCGTTCGAGGTGGTGGACGACGAGCCCTTCCTCCTCAAGCCCGGTCAGTTCGTGGGCATCCAGGCCCGAGTCGGTGACTTCGGCTACCGCAAGAGCCCCTACTGCGTGCTCTCGCCCCCCAACGATGAGCGGACCTTCGAGCTCCTCATCCGGGTCGTGCCCGACGGCCCCCTCTCGCGCCACCTCGCGTCGCTGAAGGTGGGTGACGAGATCTCGTTTCGAGGTCCGACGGGCCGCTCGATGGTCCCCAAGGACGACGACACGACCCAGCTGTGCCTCCTCGCGACCGGAGTAGGGATCAGCCCGTTCATGTCCCTGATCAAGGTGTTGTCCGACCGGACCTTCGACCGGCCCATCCGGCTGTACTGGGGGCTGCGACTGGCCGAGGACATCTGCCTGATCGAGGAGCTCGACCAGCTGGTGGCCGACGCCAACGACTTCCGCTACCAGATCTCCTTGTCGCAGCCCCCCGACGGGTGGAAGGGACTGCGAGGCCGCATCACCGAGTCGGTCCCTCCCCTGCTCGAGACCCTCGGCGACCGCCGCTTCTACCTGGTGGGCAACGGGGCCATGAGCAAGGAGATGGGCGCTGCCCTCTCCGACATGGGCGTGTCGCGCCACGAGGTCTACGAGGAGCCCTACTTCAACGCCAAGCACCAGCCCGACCCTGAGGTCGTGCGCCAGATCAGGCAGCGCTTCGTGGCCAACGACCTCTTCTCACCGGCTGCCCATCAAGAAGCTGGTGGCTGGTCGGTGGGCGCCCGGCGGAGGCCCTGACCGGCTGGCTACAGGAGCCCGAGGCGACGCGAGCACGCCGGCCAGGCGCTCCACCCGGACCGAGCGAACAACCGCTCCCCCATCTTGATCTGCACCTCCCGGGAGTGGTCGTCGGGGTAGCCGGCCCCGCCGACCGACTGCCAGGTGGGCAGGTCGAACTGGAGACCTCCGTAGTACCCGTTGCCCGAGTCGCTCTGCCAGTTCCCTCCCGACTCACACTGCGCCAACGAGCGCCAGGTGTCGACCGGCAGCGGCGGGGGCGGGGGCGGGGGCGGGGCCTCGATCACAGGTGGAGGGGGCGGCGCAGGCGGGGGTGCGAGGGTCGTCGGCGAAGCGGTCAGCACCGGGAGGTTTCGATCGGTCACCACCTGGAAGTTGAGCCTCTGGGAGAGATCGCCGGCGATGCGGCGAAGCTTCTTGGTCGGTGCGGTCGCTCCCAGAGGGATGCGGGCCAGCTGGTGACGCTCGGTGATGGCCTGACCTCGTTGCCCGCTGGCCGGCGCCACCGACCGAGCCGTGGCCACGCCGAGGTTGGCGGCGAGGAGAAGGGCGGGGGCCACGAGCAGGCAAGGGCGAGGCGCGCCGAGGCGCGCCAGACGTTCACGTCGCATGCAGTCCTCCGTGCCCCGGGCGTTACAGAGTGCCAAGCAAAGGGAGTGCGACGAGGCGGCGTCCGGCGACCCTCGTGGCTGATCGAACGACCAGCGAGGGACGATGCCTGAGCGTCAGCAAGCGGGGGAGGGGTCACCCACGCGTGACGCGCTGGGGCTCTAGGTTGTCGGATGTTGACCGGCACGTTACACCATGCCAGCCCTGCCGCAACAATTGCGGCTTTCGCCTGGTGAGCGGAGAGGGTGGGATTTGAACCCACGGTGGACCTTGCGGCCCACAACGCCTTAGCAGGGCGCCCCGATCAACCTGGCTCCGGCACCTCTCCCTGCGGCCACTGTACTGAAACCCCTCAGCAGATGCGGACGCCAGGCCGTACGCCAACGTCGAGCCGGCGTACGGCCTGAAGGGCGAGGGCCACGGCTCGGTCGTCGCCGAGCTCGGCGCCGCGAGCGATCTCGGCGTCGAGGTCATCGCCGAGCTGGCGCCGCAGCGACGCCACCACCCGCTCGAGACGTTCCCCCTCGGCGCCGTAGCTGGGCGACGCCGTCGAGCTCACCCGGGCCGCGCCTAGCAGGCGGGCTGCCCAGCGCTGCTCACCCCGGTCGACCAGCAGCACCACCAGGTTGCACAGCGTGGTCCACTGCTGCGTCCACGCCCCCATCCGCTGCCAGTGCTCGATCAGCTCGCCGTAGGCGTGCACGTCGTCGAACCGGCGCAGGCGGGACCCAAGCGTGACCTCCGACAGGCGGGCCACTCCCCAGACCATGCGCTCGCCCAGGCTGCGCGAGGCGTCGACCGCCCGCCTCAGGCACGCCAGCGCGTCGTCCGGCTCGGTCTCCAGGCGCACCTCACCTGCGGCGTAAGCAGCCCACGCCACGGCGATGGGGGATCGCGATCTCTCAGCCAGGTCCAGCGCCTCGTCGGCCAGGCGGACCCCCGCCTCCCAATCTCCGGCATACCCGGTCGCCGTCGCCTGCCCCACCATGAGGTAGACGATGTCGAAGACGTCGCCGGTCACTTCGGCTCGGTGCCGGGCCTCGTCGAAGTGGCCGCGGGCGCCGCGGGCGTCCCCCTGGAAGGACGCACTTCACCGAGCGCTCCGAAGGCGCGGTGGCAGCCCGGCGGGTTCCCCAGCCGGTGGGCGGCCTCGATGCCTCGCTCCGCCAGCCGGCGCGCTGCCGCCAGGTCGCCACGCTGCCACGCGGCGGTGGCGGCGGCGCCGAGCGGACCAGCGGGTGGTGGGCGTCGGCGCCGTGGTGCGCGCTCGAGGTGATCCAGCCGTGCACCTCGGAGCGGATGCCGCTGAAGCCGTACCAAAACAGCGACGCGCTGAGGCGGAGCGACCCGTCGAGGTCCGCCTCCGCGCGCAAGTGGCGGTGGGCGGCGCGCAGGTCGGGCAGCGAACGGTCGAGCTCGGCGAACGCCGCCGCCGCCCCACTCCCCCGCGCTGCGGCGTCGGCGCAGGCAGCTCGGCCCAGCACGACCGCGGCGTGGCGCCCTCGACAGACCGACAGGCGCCCGTCGACTCCCAAGCGCCGCTCGCCCCAAGACCGAAGCGTCTCGAGCAGCGAGTAGCGGGCGCTCACCGGGGCACGATCGCCGACCACCAGCGATCGTTCGACCAGCGACCACAACAGGGCGGGGACGTCCCGGGGCGCGATCTCCGGACCACTGCTGACGGCGACGGCGTCGTCGACGCCGAAGGCCCTGGAACACCGACACGTCGGCGAACAGCCGCTGCTCCTGCACGCCGAGCAGCTGGTAGGACCACTCCACCGACGCCTCCAGGGACCGGTGGCGCGGTGGTGCGGTGTGACGAGCGCCAGCCAGAAGCTCGACGCGATCTCGCACCGCGGCAACCACCTCGGGGAGCGAGGCGGCCCGCAGGCGGGCTGCCGCCAGCTCGATCGCCAACGGGATGCCGTCGAGGCGCCGACAGAGCTGCTCCACCAAGGCCAGCTCGTCGGCGCCGACGGAGAACCCCGGTCGGCGGCACGGGCACGGTCGACGAACAGGCGCACCGCCGGCGCCTGTGCTCCGTCGGCGACGAGGGGCAGGAGGGGCCAGATCTGCTCGCCGTCGACGGCCAGGGGCGAACGGCTCGTCGCCACGACGTCGAACCCCGCGCTGGAGCGCAACACCGGCTCGACCACACGACCGACGTCATCGACCACGTGCTCGCAGTTGTCGAGCACCACCAGCACCCGGCGCCCGGCCAGTGACTCCCCCAGACGCTCGACGACGGTCGATCCCTGACGGTCGGGCACGCGCAAGGCGGTGGCCAGGGCCGCCGCCACCCCAGGCCCCGGCGCCACCGCCGCTAGCTCGACCAGGTGGATGCCGTCGGGGTAACGAGCGCCGAGGTGTTGCGCCGCCTCCAGGGCGAGGCGGGTCTTGCCGACTCCGCCCGTGCCACAGATCGTCACCAGCCGGGGGGCGGACAACCGCTGCAAGACGCCGGCGAGGTCGGCCTCGCGACCGACGAAGCTGGTGAGCGGGAGGCCGATGGTGACCGACTCCGGTTGGTGAGCGTCCCCCGTGGCTGCACGGAGGGGCCCGTCCGAGCGGCTCTTCGGAAGCCTCCTCGAGTCGATGGAGCTGTTGAGCGTGCACCTTGGCACCGAGCTCGGCCTCTACGCCGCCCTCGACACCGGAGGTCCAGCCATGCCCCTCGAGCTCGCCGAGCGGGCGGGCATCCATCCCCGCTACGCCAGGGAGTGGCTCGAGCAGCAGGCGGCGGGGGGGCATCCTCGTCGTCAGCGACGTCGAGGTCGACGATGGCGACCGGCGCCGCTTCGCCCTTCCCGGCGGCCACGCCGAGGCGTTGCTCGACCCCGACAGCCCCGCCGCCGTCGCCAGCGTGGCCCCCGCCTTGCTCGGGATTGCCCGCGTCTTCGAACGCCTCGTCACCAGCTACCGCAGCGGTGGTGGGGTCGCCTTCGGGGACTTCGGTCCTGAGATCCGCCACGGGATCGCCGGGATGAACCGGCCCATGTTCATCCACGACGTCGGGTCGTGGTTGGCCGCTGCTCCCGGCGTGAGCGGGCAGCTCCGGAGACTGGCCGAGCCCCGTGTCCTCGACGTGGGCTGCGGGACGGGTTGGTCGACCATCGCCCTGGCCCGGGCGCTGCCCTCCGCACGCCTGCTCGGGATCGACCTCGACGAGACCTCGGTCGAAGAGGCGTCGCGCCATGCCATCGCTGCCGGCGTGGCCGACCGGGTGAGCTTCGAGGTGCGGGACGCCGCCACCGGGCCCGGCGTAGGCACGTTCGACCTCGCCTGGGTGTTCGAGGCGCTCCACGACATGGGTGACCCCGTCAGTGCCCTGGCCGCCATCCGAGGTTGCCTGGCCGAGGGGGCCAGCGTGGTCGTGGCCGACGAGCGGGTGGGAGAGACCTTCAGCGCCCCCGCCGACTTCAACGACCGCTTCATGTACGCCTGGAGCGTCATGCACTGCCTGCCCGCCACCATGGCCGAGGACCCCAAGGTGGCCACGGGCACGGTGATGCGCGGCAGCACCCTTCGTCACTACGCCACCGAGGCGGGGTTCACCTCGGTAGAGGAGCTCCCAACGACAACGACTTCTGGCGGCTCTACCACCTGCGCCGCTGAGCTCGGCGCTAGCCCGCTGCGGGCCGAGCCTCGACCACCTCGATGCCGGCCACCTCGTCCTCGGGGATTCGGTGGGGGTCGTCGGAGAGCACCACGGTGCCGGCGCCGGCGTCGGTCATGGCCGCCAGGGCTCGCTCGAGCGACAGCGTCGGCGCACCGGTCCGCCGGCGGTCGAGGGTCTCACCGGTGCACAGCAGCTGCAGGCCCACCAGGGGCTCGAGCGGCGCGACCGGGAAGTCGGAGCCGGCCACCACCCGCACCCCGGCGTCGACCAGGGCGTCCCAACGGTACGCGTGCTCCCAGCGCTGCTCGCCCAGCGCGGCTCGGGCGGTACGGGCGTCGGCCACCGCGAAGGAAGGCTGGATGCACGCCACCACCCCCAGGTCGGCCATGCGCCGCACCAGGTCGGGGGCCAGCACCTGGGCGTGTTCGATTCTGGGGGCAGCAGCGGGGCAGTCGCTGCCGAAAAGCCGTTCGTAGCCGTCGAGGACCACCTCGATGGCCCGGTCCCCGATGGCGTGGGTGGCGATGGTCCACCCCGCCTCGGCGAAGGGATCGGCCCGCCGGGCCAAGGTGTCGGCGTCGAGGAACAAGATGCCGGTGTCGTCGGGGCGGTCGGCAAACGGGGCGCGCATGGCGCAGGTTCGCGCCCCCAACCACCCGTCGGCGTAGAACTTCACCCCGACGAGCTCGAGCCACGGGTCGCCGATGCGCTGCATGCGGTCGGCGTCGGCGATGCCGCTGGCCACGAGCAGCCGGACCCGCACCGCCAGGGGGCCCCGGGCTCGCAGCGCCAGCAATGCCTCGAGGTAGGTCCAGTCGTGCATGCCGGCCTCGGTGACCTCCACCAGCCCCAGCGCCGCCGCTCCATCCAGCGCCCGCTCCAGCGCGCCCCGCAGACCGTCGTCGAGGGCCAGGGGCTGCTCGGGCTCGTCCATCGGCGTCGACCACCGCTCGATCACCCGGCGGTGGTACGCCTGGACGCCCTCCGGATCGGAGGGGTCGCAGGCCGCCACCCGCCCGGCGGCCACCCTGAGCAGATGGGTGTGTCGATCGACGAAGCCCGGGCCCTCCCACGCCATTTGCCGGACGCTACCGAGGCCGCCAGGCCCTCAGCGCCGGCGGACGATGGCGACGGTGGCGTGGGGCGACTCGGGGTCGAAGACCAACGCCACCGGTGCCGACGGGTCGTCGGGCTCGCCTGGGGCTTCGACGACGACTGCCCCCTGGTCGCGAGGGGCCTCGAGCGCGTCCCGCAGCCCGAGCATGGCCGCTGCCACCACCGCCGCGCTCGCCGAGCGCCCTAGCCCGCCAGCCGGCTGGCGGTCGTCGCTGGCCGCCGAGACGTCCGGACGCCATGCCTCGATTGCAGCGAGCTCGTCGGGATCGTAGAGCCACTCCTCGTCGCTCATGGCGAGGGGAACGACAGCACCGAACCGGGGCCGATGCCGAATCGCGCGAGGTCGCCCTGGGCCACCTCGACGGCGTGGAGGTAGGGCCGGGCAGCGGCGTAGGTCGGACAGTCGGCCACGTCGTCAGGGCAGGGCTCCATGTCGGCGGCGGACACGAACCGACCGTGAAGATCGAAGAAGGCGATCGATAGCGGGATGCGGGTGTTGCGCATGAAGAAGGTGCCGGTGGTCGGTGACGGGAAGCGGAAGACCATGGCGTCGTAGCCCCGCAGATCGGACTGCTCCATAAGGCCGCGCTGGCGGCTGGGCTGGTCGGCGGCCAGCAGGGCCACGCCGTCGACGACGCCGCCTCGGGCGTCGGTAACCCGAAACGCCGTCTGGCCGAAGCCGGGCAGAGGTCTGCGCACCACGGTGGGGGAGGCGGCGTCGAGCGGCGGCGGCGTCGTCGGGGGCGCCAGAGCGGGCGCCGGCGCCGACGCCGCCTCCCTGGCCGGAGCTGGCGCCGACGAAGAGGTCGACGAGCGCGCCACTGTCGACGGCGCCAGCGCGAGCGTCGTGGCCGGAAGCGCCGATCCGCGCTCGTCTTCCACCTCGATGCGGGCCTCGAGGTCGGCGGTGGTGGTGGTAGTGGTGGTGGTGTCGGGGGCGGGCACCAACAGGGGGTCAGGGGGGTTGTCGGCCCCCTGCACGAGGAACGCCAGCACCCCGGCGAGCAACACCGCCCATACCGCCCGACGCAACCAGACCAGACGCGCCTCGTCGGCGGCGTCCGGACGGGCCCGTCGTGCCGGCGCTACCCGGTCGACCCGCTCGTCGGCGGACGCGCTCACCGGGGGGGTCGGGAGCGGTGGTACGACTCGGTGCTGGTGGGGAAGGCACCCATGCGGACGTCGCTGGCGAAGGTGGCGAGCGCTTTGACCCCCTCGGCCTTGAGCTCGGCGTAGCGGCGCACGAAGCGGGGTGCAAGCTGGTCCTGCAGGCCGAGAAGATCGTGGAACACCAGTACCTGGCCGTCGCAGTGAGGGCCGGCGCCGATGCCGATGGTAGGGACGTCGACGGCGTTGGTGACCTCGGCGGCGGCCTCGGCGGGGACGCCCTCGAGGACGATGGCGAACACGCCGGCACCCACCAGGGCCCGGGCATCGTCGACCAATGCCTTCGCCGCCTCCTCCTCTCGGGCCTGCACCTTGAACCCCCCCATCACGTGCACCGACTGCGGGGTCAGCCCGAGGTGGCCCATCACCGGGATCTGGGCGTCGACGAGGGCCTCGACCATGCCGACGCGGGACCGCCCGCCTTCGAGCTTCACCGCTGCCGCCCCCGCCCGCACCAACGCGCCGGCGTTGCCGACGGTGTCGGCCCGGTCGCGGTGGTAGCTCAGCCACGGCATGTCGGTCACGACCAGGGCGCGGGGCAAGGTACGGGCGACGGCGGCGGTGTGATGGGCGAGGTCGGCGACGCCGACGTGCAGGGTGTCGTCGTAGCCGAGCACGACCATCGCCACGGAGTCGCCCACCAAGATGAGATCGGCACCGGCCTCGTCGACCATGCGGGCACTCGGGGCGTCGTAGGCGGTCACCATCACCAGCGGCAGCCGGCCGCCAGCCACCTTGTGGGCCCGGAGCGCGGGCACGGTGATCCGGACGTCCATGTCGGCTCTCCTCACCCGCCCCGCACCTAGCTCCTTGCCGGCAAGGCTATCGGCAGTGTCGCCCGCAACCCGTTCGTCAGCCGCGCCGGCGCTGCTCACCGTCCTCCTCGCCACCGCGCTCGCCGCCGCCGCCGGCGGCGGGGCGATCGGCGCGGGCGTCCTTGCCCCGCGGCGAGCGGTCTTGCGAAGGATCGGCCTGGCTGGCGGCCGGAGCTCCGTTGCTGCCGGCCGGCGTGCCGGTCGCGGAGCTGGGCGGCCGCAGGGTGATCCCTGGCGACTGGGGTACCGAGCGCGACCTCTCGACCTCGGTCGTCGACGTCGAGCTCGACGGGGGGGCGGCCGTGGTGGTCGTGGCGGTCGAGGGGGACGCCTCCGTGGTGAGCGTGGTCTCGGTGGTGGCCGTCGGGTCCTCGACGCCGGTGCCGCGCCGACCGCCGGAGAACACCTTGCCGCCAAGGTCGACCGGTTCGACGAAGTTACCTCCGAAGGCGTCGGGGTCGACCTCGAGCGCCGTGCTCATGAACTGGCGAAAGATGTCGGCCGGGAAGGTGCCTCCGGTGACCTCGACGCCGTGAACGTTGCTCATCGCCCGTGCCTGCCCCTCCGGGTAGCCCATCCACACCGCGGTGGCCAGGCCCGGGGTGTAGCCGCTGAACCAGGCGTCGCCGTTACCCTGGGTCGTGCCCGTCTTGCCCGCCATCGGCCGTCCGATGGCTGCCCGGGTGCCGGTGCCCGACTCGATCACGCCCTGGAGGACGTGGTTCACCACGTCGGCCTGCTCGGGCTCGAGCACCCGCTCGCGGGCGGCACTGAACTCCTCGAGCACCCGCCCGTCGGCGTCGGTGACCTCGGTGATGACGAGCGGGTCGACCTGCACTCCACGGGTGGCGAAGGTCAGGTAGGCGTCAGCCATCTCGAGGACCGACACCTCGACCGAACCGAGGGCGACCGAGAGCATGCCCGGGGGGATCTCGGACCGGATCCCGAGGCGCTTGGCCATGTCGGCCACCTGGTCGATCCCCAGCTGGTCGGCAAGCTGGGCGTAGACGGTGTTGGACGAGACCTTCGTCGCCTCGATCAGGTTCTGCTGGCCGTAGGCGGCCTCGTCGTAGTTGCGCACAACGTAGTCCTTGCCGGCGTTGGCGCCGGGGAAGACGACCTCCGACGGCGAGTCGAAGGCCGACTCGACGCTGTAGCCCTCACTGACCGCCTCGGCCAGCACGAAGGGCTTGAACGACGAGCCGGGCTGGCGACCGCTGCCGCCGCCTTCGGCGCCGAGGGCGAAGTTCACCTTGGCGAAGGGCGACTGCTCGGCGTCGGGGCTCAGGCCCTTGCCCCCGACCATGGCCTTGACGTGGCCGGCGGCATCGATGGCCACCAGGGCACCGGCGGGATCGCCCTCGCGATCGAGGGTTCCGTACACCGCGTCGTAGGCGGCGCGCTGAAGCCTGGGGTTCAACGTCGTCCGCACCCGTAAGCCCCCCCCGTAGAGGCGGGTGTCGCCGTAGCGTTCCAGCAGCTCGGCTCGCACGTAGTCGACGAAGTGCTGGGTGCCCACGTCACCGCCCACGATGCGGTCCTTCACCACGCTGTCGCGAGGCCGGAACCCCCGCATCTCGGCTACGGGGACGGCTTCCATCACCGCCCGCTGCTCGGCGGTGACGTGGCCTTCGGCCTCCATGGCGGCGAGCACGTTGTTCCGTCGGCGGTCGGCGGTGAGCGAGTCGCGGGACGCGTCGGCGGCCTCGGGAGCGCGGATGAGGCCGGCGAGGTAGGCGGCCTCGGGGATCTCGAGCAAGCTGACGTCCTTGCCGAAGTAGGACCGTGACGCCGCCTGCGCGCCGTAGGCCCCGCGACCGAAGTAGACGGCGTTGAGGTAGCGCTCGAGGATCTCCTCCTTGTCGAGCTCGCGCTCGAGCTTGATCGCCAGCGTCGCCTCCCTGAGCTTGCGGACGATCGTGCGCTCGTTGCCCACGTAGGTGTACTTCACGTACTGCTGGGTGATGGTGGAGCCGCCCTGCAGCGGCCGCCCCCGCACGTCGGCCCAGGTGGCACGGGCGACGGCGCTCAGGTCGATGCCGGCGTGGACGAAGAAGTCGCGGTCTTCGGCCGCCAGCACGGCGTTGGTCAGGTTCGGGGAGATCTGTTCGAGCGACACCGAGACCCGGTTCTCGCCCGCCGACAGCTCGGCCAGCTTGTTCCCGCTGGCGTCGAGCAGGAACGTCGTCTCCACGGGGATCTCGGCGTCGGGGAGGGGGACGTTGGCCAGCACGTAGCCGACGCCGGCGAGGCCGAAGACCACGAGGAGCGCGGCCATGAACAGGACCCGCCGGAAGCGCCACAGCACGCTGCGACGGTGCTCTGGGCGGGGTGGCCGCGGGCGGGTGCGGAGATGGGGCGCCGGGGCGGCCTGGGGTCGCGGCGACGGACTCGGCGTCGGGCGGCGGCGTAG
>JADDQY010000100.1:6180-37818 GCA_016781135.1 Actinomycetota bacterium | reverse complement strand
CCACCACCACCACCACCACCGCTCCCGCGCCGCCGACGACCGGACCTCCCGTCACCGCCATCGCCGTCCCCGTCGCCCCGCCGCCGGCGAGGGTGGCCCCGGTGGCGCCCCCCCGAGCCGTCGTGGAACAGCCGTGGACGCCCTTCGCCGCGGTCGGCGGCTTCACCCTGGTCCACCCCTCGTCCCGGGTCGAACGCGTCGGCTTCCACCAGTCGAACCACGAGGGGGCTCGCGAGCTCGAACCCCTCGCCACCGCCGTGTCCCCCACGACCCTGGAGAGCCGGAATCGACTGACCGGCTCTCGTACCGCCGCTGACGTGGTGATCGATCCCGTCGTCGAGGTGAGAGCGCCGGTCACCGGCACGGTGAAGCGCTCCGGGACCTACGTCTTGTACTGCCACTACTCCGACGACTACGCCGTCATCGAACCCGACGGTCAGCCGGGCTGGGAGGTAAAGATCCTGCACATCGACGGTGTCCGGGTCGGCGCCGGCGAGCGGGTGACTGCAGGCCAGACGGTGATCGCCCGAGGGCCCACCCCGCTTCCCTTCGAGTCGCAGGTGGACGAGCTGACCACGGCCGACCGAGCCTGGCCCCACGTCCACATCGAGGTGATCGACCTCGCCATCCCCAACCGTCCCTCCCCCGGCGGCGGCTGCGACTGACCGGGGCGGCGACCGATCCACGTCACCGGTCGCCCCGAGCGGGTTCGCCACCAGGTGGTCGACGTGCGAGGGCCGTCCTTGCTCACCGACACCGCCCGCCGGCAGAGCTGATGTCCGGGCCACGACGATGACGCGGTCCGGTGCTCGAGCGAAAGGACACGGCTGCGGGCAGCGGCCGGTGCCCGGATTCGCTGCAAATCGACGTCGACGGGAGCCGCAGCGTAGCCTGTGGTCCGGCTGTTGCCCCCCGTCCGGCGGCCGGCGGCTCTGCTGAGTACCCGCAATCACGAGAAATCTGATCGGATTACTCAGGATTTAGGGGTAGCATGCGCTCGTGCGTTCTCGCCAGGAGCCCCGCCGCCGATGATGACGCCCGTCACCATCACCGGGCCCCGGCGCTCGCTGGCCGATCACGGCGGCCTGGGGGAGGTGGCCCGCCTCCTGGAGAGTGCGCCGGCCGCTGACATCGTGGCCTGGGCCGCGCTCCGGTACGGGTCGGGGCTGGTGATGACCGCATCGTTCCAGGACTGCGTCCTCGTCGACGTGGTGGCCGGGGTGGCGCCCGGCACCGAGGTGGTGTTCCTCGACACCGGCTACCACTTCGACGAGACCCTCGCCTACCTCGCCCAGGTCCGCGAGCGTTACGGGCTGAACCTGCGGGTGGTCGGTCCCGAGCTGGCCCCCGACGACCGGTGGCGCCACGACCCCGACGGGTGTTGCCAGGCTCGCAAGGTGGAGCCCCTGCGCCGAGCGCTGACCGGCAAGGCGGCGTGGCTGAGCGGCCTGCGCCGGGCCGACAACCCCCTGCGGGCAGGGGTGCCGGTGGTGGGCTACGACGAGGTCTGCGGGGCGGTGAAGGTCAACCCCCTGGCCACGTGGAGCGACGACGACGTGGCCGCCTACGTGGCCGAGCGTGAGCTTCCCGTCCACCCGCTCCGGGCCCAGGGCTTCACCTCGATCGGCTGCTGGCCCTGCACCCGACCGACGGCGCCAGGGGAAGACCCCCGGGAGGGGCGGTGGTCGGGCTCGGCCAAGACGGAGTGCGGGCTCCACCTCTGAACCGACGAACCCGGACGCCACGCCGTCCACATCCCCGAACGAAGTCCGAGGTGTGACCATGCTGAACAGCGTCCTGTCCAAGGTCGAGGCGACCAAGGCCAACAGCTCCTTCCTGCGCGGGACCCTGGCCGAGGAGCTGGGTGATGGCAGGGACGGCTTCTCGGCGGACAACACCGTGGTGTTGAAGTTCCACGGGATCTACCAGCAAGACGACCGCGACGTGCGAGCCGAGCGGGCCCGCCAGGGGCTGAGCCAGGACCACATCTGCATGGTGCGGGTGAGCATCCCCGGCGGCGTGGTGGCCGCCGAGCAGTACCTGGCCATGGACCGCCTCGCCGACGAGCTCGGCAACGGGACCTTGCGCATCACCACTCGTCAGGGCGTGCAGTACCACTTCGTGCGCAAGGGCGGGCTGCGCCCGCTGCTCGGCACGCTCAACCGGCACCTGCTCACGACCTTCGGGGCGTGCGGCGACGTGGTGCGCAACACCATGTGCTGCCCCGCCCCGGTCGCCGACCGCCGCCGGGCCCAGGTGCAGGCGTGGGCGGCCGAGGTGGCCCGTCGCTTCCGGCCGAAGACCCAGGCCTACTGGCAGCTGTGGGTCGACGGCGAGCCGGCGGTGAGTGCCACCGCCGCCGACGACGAGCCGCTCTACGGCACCACCTACCTGCCCCGGAAGCTCAAGATGGGCTTCGCCTTCCCCGGCGACAACTGCATCGACGTCTACACCAACGACATTGGGATCGTCCCCATCCTCGACGATGACGACATCGCCGCCTTCACCCTGCTCGTGGGTGGGGGGATGGGCAAGAACCACAACAAGCCCGAGACCTTCCCCCGCCTCGCCGAACCCCTGGCCACGGTGGCCCCCGGCGACCTGCTCGAGGTGCTCGACGCCATCGTCGCCACCCAGCGCGACCACGGCGACCGCAGCGACCGTGACCATGCCCGCATGAAGTACCTCGTGCACGACTGGGGCATCACCCGCTTCACCGCCGAGGTCGAGACCCGCCTCGGGCGCAGGCTGGCCCCACCCGAGCCGGTGGTCCTCGACGCCGCCGACGACCACCTGGGCTGGCACGACCAGGGCGACGGGCGATGGTTCTGCGGGGTCAAGGTCGAGAACGGCCGCATCGCCGACCGGGGCGCCGAGCGGGTGCGCTCGGGCCTGCGGGCCGCGGTCGAGCGCTTCGGCCTCGGGGTCCGCTTCACCCCTCGCGAGGACGTGCTGCTGACCGACGTCGATGCCTCCGATCGGCCCATCCTCGACGGGGTGCTGGCCGACCACGGTGTGGTCGCCGCCGAGCGGTGGGTGCCGGTCAAGCGCAACTCGTTCGCCTGCCCGGCGTTGCCCACGTGCGGGCTGGCCCTCACCGAATCGGAGCGGGCCCTTCCCGGGGTGCTCGAGGAGCTCACCGCCGAGCTCCAGGCCCTGGGTCTCGGCGACCTCGACGCCCACGTGCGCATGACCGGCTGCCCCAATGGTTGCGCCCGCCCCTACACCGCCGAGATCGGCCTGGTGGGCCGGGGAAAGCGCAGCTACGACATCCACCTCGGTGGCGAGCCGGTGGGGATCCGCCTCAACGCCGTCTTCGCCGAGAACGTGCCCCGGGCCGAGCTGGTCAACGTGGTGCGCCCGGTGCTCGCCTACTACCGCGACCAGCGCCTCGACGGCGAGGGCTTCGGCGACTTCTGCCATCGGCTGGGCGTGGCCGAGCTGCGGGCGCGGTTCGGCAACGAGACGTGGAACCGGGCGGCCCGAGCGGCGAGCTGAAGGCTTCGTCACACGCCGACCCGGGGTCGCCCCGGGGCTACGTCGTGGCGTGGCGCCTGGCCGGCCGACGGGTGGTGGTGGTCGGCGGGGGCGAGGTGGCCGAGCAGAAGGTGACCGGCCTGCTCGACGCCGGCGCCGAGCTGATCCTGGTGGCGCCCGAGGTGGTCCCCCGCCTGGCCTGCCTGGCCGACGCCGGCACCCTGACCTGGATGCGACGGGCGGTGCGCGACGACGACGTCGTCGGCGCTGCCCTGGTGGTGGCCGCTACGGGCGACCCGGCGGTCAACGCCCGGGTGGCGACCGCCGCCCGGCGGGCGGGAGCGCTGGTGAACGCCGTCGATGACCCCGCCAACTGCGACGTCACCATCCCCGCCGTGGTGCGAAGGGGGCCGGCCACGGTGGCGGTCACCACTGACGGGGTCAGCCCTGGCGCCGCCCGCTTCCTGCGCGAGCGCCTTGACGCCTGGCTCCCGTCCCAGCTGGCGGCGATGGTCACCGAGGCCGGCGCCGCCCGGGCCGAGCTGCGCCGGACCGGGCGCTACCGCTACGACTACGACGTCTGGTGCCGCCGCTTCTTCGCACCGGCCATGGACGCCCTGGCCGCCGGTGCCGGCCCCGACACCATCCACGAGCTGGCCCGCCGGTTCGTGGCCGACTTCGACGACGAGCCGGAGTAGCCAGGGCGCCTACGGCTGTCGGGCACCCGCACCGCCGCTGCGGCGACCTGCTGGCTGGCGCCCGGGGCGAGCGCAAGCCAGGCGAGTCGTCACTCCCAGCGGAAGCGCCAGGCGGCAAGGGCGGGAGCGGCGACGGCCCAGGCGGCGAGGACGGCCACGGCGCCGGCGGGCAGGGTCCCCGTGCTCGACAGGGCGGCGTCGAGGGCATCGGCGAGGGCAGCGGCGGGCAGCAGGCGGGCCAGCGCCTCCAAGGCGGCGGGGAGGCGGTCGAGGGGAAAGACCATGCCACCGAGCAGCAGCAGCACCAGGTAGAGCCCGTTGGCTGCCGCCAGGGTCACCTCCGCCCGCAGGGTGCCGGCCATGAGGAGCCCGAGGCCGGCGAAGCCGACGGTGGCGAGCACCATGACGGCGGCGGCGAGCACGGCGCTGCCCTCTGGTCGCCAGCCGAGCACGACGGCGACGGCGACGAGCACCGCCACCTGGAGGACCTCGATCGCCACCACCGCCGCCGTCTTGGATGCCAGCAGGGCGGGGCGCCCGAGGGGGGTCGAGCCCAGCCGCTTGAGCACGCCGTACTGGCGCTCGAAGCCGGTGGCGATGGCCAGGCTCACCATCGCCGTCGACATGACGGCCAGGGCGAGGATGCCCGGAGCGAGGAAGTCGACCGGCTCGGTCACCCCGGGCGGCAGGGGCAACACCGACACCAGCGAGAAGAACACCAACAGCCCGACGGGGATGCCGAGGGTGAGCAGCAGCGACTCACCCCGCCGCAGGGTGAGGGTGAGCTCGACCCGAGCCTGGGCGGCGACGGCGGCCAGGTTCACCGGGCCGACGAGCCGCCGTCGGCGGTGGTGAGGCGTAAGAAGACGTCCTCGAGCGTCTGGCGCCCGGCCCGCAGGTCGGCCAAAGGGAGGTCGCGGTCGGCTAGCCAGGCGGTGAGCGCCGCCACCGCCGCCGGCGTGGGGGCGGTGGCCACCCGGTACTCGCCCGGCGTCACCTCGGTGACGACGGCGCCGATGGCCGCGGCCAGGCCGAGAGCATCGAGGCCGGCCGGAGCGCCGAAGCGGATCTCGTCGCCGGGGCCGGCAGCGGTGAGCTCGGCCGGCGTGCCGGCGGCGACCACCGCGCCGCGGTCGATGATCACGACCCGGTCGGCCAGCCGCTCGGCCTCCTCCAGCTCGTGGGTGGTGAGCACCACCGTCGCCCCCCCGCCGGCCAACTCCCGCACCACCTGGCGCACCACCTGGCGTCCACCGGGATCGACGCCGGCGGTGGGCTCGTCGAGGAAGGCCACCTCCGGCTGCCCCACGATGGCCAGCGCCAGCGACAGGCGCTGTTGCTCACCGCCGGACAGAGAGCGCCACGTGGACCGGGCGACGCCACCCAGCCCCACCCGGTGAAGCAGCTCGGCGGGGTCGAGCGGGTCGGGGTAGAAGGCAGCGAAGAGTCGTAACGCCTCGGGGGCGCGGATGCCGGGGTAGACGCCTCCGCGCTGGAGCATCACGCCGATGCGGGGGGTGAGTCGGCGCCGGTCGGCCACCGGGTCGAGGCCGAGCACCCGAACCGACCCTCTGTCGGGCCGGCGGTAGCCCTCGAGGGTCTCGACGGTCGAGGTCTTGCCCGCCCCGTTGGGACCGAGCAGGGCCAGCACCTCGCCCGCCTCCGCCGAGAACGACACTCCGTCGACCGCCACCAGCGAGCCGTAGCGCACCACCAACCCCGAGACCGACACGGCAGGGGTGGCACCCACGGTGATCGACCCTACCGTCGCCCGTCCACCACCCGTTCTTCGTCGGATCAGCCCCGCCCCGAGCCGAGACGAGAACGGGGCTGGGACGACGCCGGCGGGCGCTACCGTCGACGGATGCTCGACGTCCGCCGGGTCCGCACCGAGCTCGAGGTGCTCAAGGCCGGGCTCGCCCGCAAGGGGGCCGACCCCACCGAGCTCGATCGCGTGGCCGAGCTCGACCGGCGGCGACGGGAGCTGGGTGACCGCCGCGACAGCGTCCGGGCCCGGATCAACGCCATCTCCAAGGAGGTGGGCCGGCTGCGCCGCAGCGGCGACGACGAGGAGGCCGAGGCCCGCATGGCCGAGAGCCGATCCTTCGGCGACGAGGAGAAGGCCTTGGCGGCTGAGGCCGACGAGGTCGGCGCCGAGCTGCGCGACCTGCTGCTGCGCATCCCCAACGTCCCCGCCGACGACGCCCCCGACGGGGCCGGCGAGCACGACAACGTGGTGGTGCGCCACGGCGGCCCCGACCCCGACGCCTACGGCGAGCACCAGCGGGTCCCCCATTGGGACGTGGGGGCGAGCCTGGGCATCCTCGACCTCGAGCGGGGGGCCAAGGTGGCGGGCTCGATGTTCCCGATGTACCGAGGGGCTGGGGCCCGGCTGCTGCGGGCCCTGACGTCGTGGGCCCTGGACCGCCATGCCGACGCCTTCGAGGAGGTCCGCCCGCCCAGCCTGGTGCGCTCGGCGACGATGGTGGCCTCGGGCCAGCTGCCGAAGTTCGCCGACGACGCCTACCACCTCGAGCGCGACGACCTGTGGGCCATCCCCACCGCCGAAGTGCCTCTCACCTCGCTGGGCGCCGGGGAGATCCTCGCCGAGGGTGACCTGCCGGTGCGCCTCACCGCCGCCACCCCGTGCTACCGGCGGGAGGCGGGGTCCGCCGGGCGCGACACCCGAGGCCTGATACGGGTGCACGAGTTCGACAAGGTGGAGATCCTTGCCTACACCACGCCCGAGCAGGCGCCGGCGATGCACGCCGAGCTGCTCGAGCGGGCCGAAGCCTTGGTGGTCGAGCTCGGCCTCGCCTACCGGATCATCGACATCTGCACCGGGGACCTGGGCCAGTCGCACGCCCGGTCGTTCGACATCGAGGTCTACGCCCCCGGCTCGGAGCTGTGGTTGGAGGTGTCGTCGGTTTCGTGGTTCGGCGACTACCAGGCCAGGCGGGCCGACCTCCGCTACCGGCGCGACGCCGACGCCAGGATCGACCACGTCCACACCCTCAACGGCTCGGCCCTGGCGTGGCCCCGCATCTGGGCCGCCCTCGTCGAGGCCGGCCGCCAGCCCGACGCAACCGTGGTGCTGCCCGAGGTGCTGGCACCGTGGCTCGGAGGGGCGACGACGATAGGTTCGCCCCGATGACCACCGCCCAGCTGGTGTTCTCCGTCGCCCTCGGCGTGGTCACCGTGTTGGTGACCCTCTTCGCCCTCTATGTGGTCTCGACCACGATGTGGGGCAACCGGTGGTTCCGCCGGTGAGCGGGTGAGCGCCGGGACCGAGGTGGCGGCCTCCACCCGGTCGACGGCGACGAGCACCATCTACCGGGGCCGTTCGGGGCAGTGGGCGTTCGTCGGGCATCGCGTCTCGGGCGTGTTGGTGTTCCTGTTCCTGCTGCTGCACATCGTCGACGTCTCGCTGGTCAACCTCGACCCGCAGCTCTACGACGAGGTCCACCAGCTCTACGGCAACGTCGTGCTGCGGCTCTTCGAGGTCGGTTTGCTCTTCGCCCTGGTGTTCCACGCCCTCAACGGGCTGCGCATCGTCGCCGTCGACTTCTTCCCGGGGGCCGTGCGCCGAGAGCGCCGCCTGCTCGGAGCCGTGGTGTTCCTCACCCTCGCCGTGAGCATCCCCTCCGGCTACGTGATCCTTCTGCCGTTCATCCAAGGGACGCTGCGGTGAGGGCCACCGTGGCGCCCGCCCGCAGCCGGCGCTCTCGCCAGAGCTTCGAGACCTGGTCGTGGTTCTTCATGCGGGTGTCCGGGCTCGTGCTGGTGTTCCTGGCCCTGTTGCACTTCGCCATCACCCACATCGTCAACGACGTGGTCGAGACCGATGCCGCCTTCGTTGCCGAGCGCTGGGACAACCCGCTGTGGCGCCTCTTCGACTGGACGCTGCTGGCGCTGGCGCTGCTGCACGGGCTCAACGGGCTGCGTTGGAGCATCGACGACTACGTGCGGTCGCCGGCCCGCCGGGCCTGGGTCAAGGCCGTCGTCTACACCACGAGCGGGGTGCTGTTCGCCTACGGGACGTTCTCGATCGTCACGTTCACGTGATCGGCCTCACTCGTTCGCTTCGCCCACTCGGCCCAGCCCAGGTGATCGTGCTCCGGTCGCCCGGCGGAGCCGGTCGGCCTGGCACCACTCACGGGCTCGCTCCGCTCGCCGGCCTCCGAGCCAGGGACCGCCGGTCTTCGCCATCAGCTGTGGCCAGCGGCCGATCCCCCGTCGCCCCGGTCCCCCCCAGGCAGCGGGCGCAGCGGCCGACGAGAGCGAAGTGGTGGGCGTCGACCTCGAAGCCGAAGTCGTCGAGCAGGCGGTGATGGAGCTGGGCGAACAGCGCCAGGGGAAGCTGCACCACCGCTCCGCAGCGCTCGCACACGGCATGGTGATGGATCTCGTCGGTCAGGTGGTAGATCGCCCGGCCGTGCCCGAGGTGCACGTGGGTCACCACCCCGAGCTGCTCGAAGGCGTCGAGCGTGCGATAGACCGTCGACAGGTGCACGTCGGGGTGGCTGGCGTGGACGACCTCGGCCAGCGCCTCGGCGCTGGCGTGCTCCTGGTGCTCGAGCAGGGCGCTGAGCACGGCCCGGCGAGCGCTGGTGACCCGGCCGCCGCGGGCCCGCAACAGGTCGAGGGCCGCTTCCAGCCGACCGTCACCGTCCGTCGTCACCGGGGCAGGCTAACGGTTGCGCCGGGACGTTGAACGTGGCCCCCGTCGGATCCTCCAGCGCCATCTGCGCCTCGTGCGGGCAGGCGAACGCCGACCGCGCACGCGCCTGCTCCCGCTGCCGGGCAACCCTGGCTCCTCCCCCGCAGCGCCCGCCGCCAGCGCCGCGCTGCTCGGCGTGTGGCAGCACCTCCCCGTTGGCCGGGCGCTCGGCGTGTCCCTCCTGCGGACTGCCTCTTCCGGTGCCGCCACCACCACTCGATCCGGTCGCCTCGCCGGCCTGGCACCGGCGTCTGGCGGTACCCGCGGTCGTGACCGCGGTGGTCGTCACCGCGCTCGTCGCCGCCGCCACCAGGGCGCCCCACCTGGAGGTCCGCTGGCGCCTCGTGGCCGGCGACCCCCTGGTCGGTGTCGCCGCCGTGGCGGGCGACAGCGTGTACGCCACCACCCGCGACGGCTCGCTCGTGGCCGCCGACGTCGAGGAGGGACGGCCCCGGTGGCGCTTCGAGACCGCCGAACAGGGGGCGATCGGGCCGGTGGTGGGCAACGGCCTGGTCTACGTGAGCACGAAGTCGGCCGACGGCCAGGGCGGGCACCTCTACGCCGTCGACGGCCGCACCGGCACCGAGCAGTGGCGGTTGAACGCCGACGTGGCGCTCGTCGGTTCGCCAGCGGTGTCGGAGGGGAGCGTGTTCGTGAGCGCCGGCGACGTCGTGGCGCTCGATGGCGTCACCGGCGTCGAGCTGTGGCGGCGGGCCGTGGCCGGGGCGGGTCCGGTTGGCGCCGGCGCCGGGGTCACCGCGATCACCACGCCGGCGGGGGTGAGCGCCCTCGACACCGCCACCGGTGCACCGAGGTGGTCTTGGGCCTCGGTGGCGCCCCCCGACCTGGCCCCGGTGGTGGCCGGGGAGTCGGTGGTCACCGACGACGGCGCCGGCACTGTCGTGTCCTTGTCCCTCGCCGACGGCACCGTCCGCTGGCGGGTGCCGACCCCCGGGTTGCTGCAGGCGCCGGCGGTGGCCGGCGATGTCCTGGTGGTCGCTACCGCCGACGGCGCCGTCGCCCTCGACCCCGCCACCGGCCAGGAGCGGTGGCGGGCCGGTCCCTCGAACAGCGACGGCCTCCGATTGGCCAGCGACGGCGTGTCCGTCGCCGTCACCCACACCGACGTGGTGATCCTCGACGCCGCCAGCGGCGACGAGCAGGGCGGGGCGACACTGGCCAGGTCGGGGCTCGCCCCGCCGGCGGTGGCGAGCGGGACGGCCTACGTGGTCACCGGCGAGACCCTGGAGGCCTTCGCTCGCCCGGTGTCCTGACCGTCGCCGGCCGCCGCCGCCGGCGAAGGAACTCGGGGAGGCCGGGTCGGGCAGGATCTGGGCGGTTGTTCCCCCGCCATCCGCAGCGGCGACATCGTCCCCGAGTAGCTCCAGCGCCTGCTCGCCTTCGATCCCGAGGCGGGTCGGCCCATCCGCCACGACCCTCCACACCCGGCAGGGCGGCGGGTTCAGCGGCCGGGCCAGCGGAGGCTGAAGCAGCGCTGCTCGAGGCTGCCCGGTGACCAGCGGCCCCACAGGCCGAGGAAGCATCGTTTGGTCGACTCGGTCCAGGCGATGGCATCAGGCTCGGCCACCCGGCGCACCACCTGGCGGATGCCGCCCTCGTGCACGACGTAGCCAGCCCACGTGCCGGGGTAGTCCTGGGGCGAGCCCACCTCGGCCACCGTGATCGGGCCCCAGCGGTAGGAGCGGTGGCGGTGGCTGTGGCCGGTGACGACCAGGGTGGCGGGGTTGGCGCCGGCCACGGCGTCGAGGAAGGGGATGGCCTCGGCGCCCGGGATGCCCCGCGGCGGGTGGGTCATGAGCCGGTGGCGCTGGAGGTGATGGTGCATGGCGACCAGCACCGGGCCGCCCGCCTCGGCGACCAGGCGGGCCGCCTCGGCCGTGCTGGCGGCGATGGTACCCGGGTTGCGTCGGGGCACCGTGGTGTCCACCGTGACCAGGCGCACGCCGGGGAGGTCCCTGGCGGAGGGCCGGCCAGCCCGCAGCTCGATGCCGGCGGCGGCGAGCGTTGCTCGCCCGTCGACGGCCTCGCGGCCCACGTCGTGGTTCCCGGGGATCGCCTCAACAGGGATGCCCGGGTTGGCGAGCACCTCGGCGCCGAGGGCCCACTCGTCAGCGCTGCCGTGGTCGGTGATGTCGCCCTTGGCCACGAGCAGTTGGGCACCCCACGCCGCCGCCTCGGACACCGCCGCCTCGAGACAGCGCCGGGGAGGCGAGTGCCGGGCGTGGCGAGGGTGGGCGACGGTCGGCAGGTGCCCGAAGTGGGGGTCGCCGAGGTGGATGTCGTTGACCGTGGCCAAGCGGAACAGCTCGGGCCCGGGCGGCGGCGCCAGGGTCCGCAGCGAGAGCTGCTGGGCCGGGGCTCCCTCGGCTTCGACGACCGCCTCGAGCGCGGTGTCGGGGGGCAGTCCCGATAACACCACCGCCCCCGGGCCACCACCGTGGTCGATCACCACCTCGGCGTCGCCGGCAGCGACTCGAACCGGTCCTGCAGCCAGGCCGTCCCACGTCACCTGGGCGGTGGTGTCCTCCACGGCGAACACCGACACGCCGATGCCGGGAGGCCGCAGCGCCCCCACCGTCCGGACGAGCCGGTCCAGGGCGAGCGCCTGGTTCGGGGAGCGACCGGTTTGCACGGCAGGAGCACCGGCGTCGCTCATCGACCGGCGCCGGTGGTCGCCAGCCAGTCGGCGACCCGCTCCACCTCCCGGGACCGCAGGGCGAGGTTGACCCGGAGGCGCTCCCGGTGCTGGGCGATGGTGCGTGCTCCCTGGGGGACGGGGTGGTCGTCGAGGAAGGCCTCCACCCGGCCGGCCAGCTCGGGGTCCGCCAGCGCGGTGATGCCTCCGAGCATGACCGGGATGGCGTTGTCGGGGAAGCGCCGGTTGACTGCCTCCCAGTTGGCCTCGAGGAACGCCCACGCCACCTCGCCGACGCCGCGGGTGCCCAGCAGGCGCAGCACCAGGTAGGGCCCGTTCTGGGTGCGGACCTCCTCGGTGAGGGTCATGGCCAGGGTGCGCCGGGCGAGATCGGGGTCGGGGAAGCGGGCCAGGGCGTAGAGGTAGCGCATGGCCTCCTGGGGCGAAGGCGAGGTCATCGCCCGCTGGCGGACGACCTCGTAGTCGGCGGCCGTCCCGTGGGCGGCCACCACCGCCAGCGCCGCCGCCGCCACGTCCGGGTCCATGGCGTGGCCGGCCAGGTAGGCATCGTGCACCCGGCGGGCCCGGGTCTGCACCTCAGGCGAAGCGCCGAGGGTCCCGGCGGCGGCGATGATGATCCCTCGCAGGGCCCGGGTGGGCTCGTCCTCCCCCGAGGCGGCGTCCCAGCCCAAGCGGGTCAGCGGCGGGGCCATTAGGTCGTCCGCCCAGGTCCCGAAGCGCGCCCGGGCCTCGTCGCCGAGGAGGTGGTCGAGGCTGTTGAGCGGGGCCACCAGGGTGGCCCACACCGTTCGGTCGTCCTCGCCGGTGAACGCCTCGACGAGCTCGAGGAACGACGGCGCCGTGGTGTCGCCGGCGAGCACGGCGGCCCAGGTGTCGTCCACCAGCAGGGCCCGCTCCACCGGCGCCAGGCGGTCGAGCGAGCGCCGCAGCGAGGCGAGCAGGTCGGGGGAGTAGCGCACCCGGTAGAAGCCGTGGGCGCCGGCGTTGACCACCACCGGCTCACCGGCGAGCGGGAGCTCGACCGAGGGCCCGTCGAGCAGGATCCGGGTGGGCGGAGCGCCGCCGGCCGCCGCCAGCAGCGGCACTGGCCAGGAAGCGGCGGGAGCTTCGTCGGCGCCGGCGAAGACGAACCGGCGTTGGTCGAGGCGGATGGTGTCGCTGTCGGCCTCCACCCCGACCAGGGGGTAGCCGCCCTGGAAGATCCAGCCGTCCATGATGCGCCGCACCGGCTCGCCGGTCGCTGCCTCGATGGCGTCCCACAAGTCGGTGGTCTCGGCGTTGGCGTACTGGCGCTCGGCCAGGTAGCGGCGGATGCCTGCCCGGAAGCCCTCGGTACCGAGGTACTGCTCGAGCATGCGCAGCACCGAGGCGCCCTTCTGGTAGGTGAGCACGTCGAACATGCCCTCGGCCTCCTCCGGAGAGCGCACCGGGTACTCGATGGGGCGGGTGGCGGCCAGCGAGTCGGTGGCGAAGGCGGCGGCGCGCTCGGTGGCGAAGGAGTCCCAGCGTCGCCACTCAGGCCGGAAGGCGTCGACGGCGGCCACCTCCATGAACGTGGCGAAGGCCTCGTTGAGCCACAGCCCGTTCCACCACCGCATGGTGACGAGGTCGCCGAACCACATGTGGGCGAGCTCGTGGGCGACGACGTCGGTCACCCGTTGGAGCTCGGTCTGGGCGACGGTGTCGGGGTCGACCAGCAGCACCTGCTCGCGGAAGGTGACGGCCCCGAAGTTCTCCATGGCCCCGAAGGCGAAGTCGGGCAGGGCGACCAGGTCGCACTTGTCGCCGGGGTAGGCGATGCCGTAGTAGTCGCCGAACCAGCGCAGGCAGAACGCCGCTACCTCCAGTGCGAAGGGAGTGAGGTGACCCTTGCCGGGCACGTGCACGACTCGCAGGGCGACCCCGTCGACGTCGACGGGCGCGGTGGCCTCCAGGGGACCGACCACCAGGGCCACCAGGTAGGTGCTCATCGGGATGGTCTCGGCGAACGAGATCGCCACCCGCCCGTCGCCGGTCGGGGTCTCGCCCACGGTGCCGGCGTTGCTCACCGCCAGCAGCCCCTCGGCCACCACCAGGGTGACGGCGAAGGTGGCCTTGCGGTCGGGCTCGTCCCAGCAGGGGAAGACCCGGCGGGCATCGGTGGCCTCCATCTGGGTGGCGGCGATCACCCGCTCGGTGCCCCCGGGGTCGGTGTAGACGCTGCGGTAGAAGCCGGCCAGCTTGTCGTTGAGGATTCCAGCGAAGCTCAGGTGCAAGGTGGCCTCGCCGGGCTCGAGGGTCTCCGACAAGGCGAGCGTCAAGCGCTCGGCGTCGGGGTCGAGCCCGACCTCGGCGTCGATGCGCCGGCCCGCCCGGTCGGTCAGCCATGCCTCGCCGATGTCGAGGTCGGCGGCGTTCAGCACGATCTCGTCGACGGGCTCGACGACGTCGACGGCTACTTGCTGGCTGCCCCGGAACCGGGAGGTGTCGAGGTCGGGCTCGATGCGCAGCTGGTAGCGGCGGGGGGTTACGGTGCGGGGGAGGCGATGGGCCCCCTCGTCGTCGGCTCCCAGGGGAGCCTCGTCCTCGTGCACCAGGGGATGCTACCGGGGACGCTGCGCATCCCCGGTGCTGTCGCCAGCATGGGAGTACGGTGCGCGGGGTGGGCGGGAACCTCGACGTGGTGGGGATCGGCAACGCCCTGGTCGACGTCATCGCTCGCGTCGACGACGCCTTCGTGAGCGAGCACGGGCTCGTCAAGGGGTCGATGTGCCTGCTCGACGCCGAGCGGGCCGAGTCGCTGCAGCGGGTTATGGGCCCGGGAGTGGCGCGCTCGGGAGGCTCGGCGGCCAACACCCTGGCCGGCTTGGCCTCGATGGGGGGTCGAGGGGCGTTCATCGGCCGAGTGGGCGACGACGACCTGGGGCAGGTGTTCGCCGACGACGTGCGGGCGGCGGGGGTGGCGTTTTCGACCGCGCCCGCCGGGGACGGGGCACCCACCGGGCGGTGCCTGGTGGCGGTCACGCCCGATGCCGAGCGGACGATGTCGACGCTGCTCGGAGCCGCCGCCGAGCTCGGCCCCGACGACGTCGACGAGTCGGTGGTGGCCTCGGCGGCGGTCACCTACCTCGAGGGCTACCTCTTCGAGCAGGACCGGGCTCGCCTGGCGTTCGACCGGGCGGCGTCAGCCGCCGCCGGCGCCGGTCGGCTGGTGGCGCTCACCCTCTCCGACTCGTGGTGCGTCGACCGGTCCCAGGCCGAGTTCCTTTCCTTCGTCGAGTCGTCTGTCGACCTGCTCTTCGCCAACGAGGACGAGCTGCGCCTCCTCTACGGCACCGACGACGCCGACGAGGCGCTGGCCCGAGCCCAGCGTCACTGCCAGGTCGTGGCCCTCACCCGGGGGGCGGCGGGGTCCACGGTCGTGGCCGGTGGCCGGCGCCACCCGGTGGCCGCCGAGGCAGTGACGGAGGTGGTCGACACCACCGGGGCCGGGGACCTCTACGCCGCCGGCTTCCTCTACGGCTTCACCCGGGGCTACGACGCGCCCACGTGCGGGCGCCTGGGAGCGATGGCCGCCGCCGAGGTCATCTCCCACCTCGGAGCCCGGCCCCACACGCCCCTCGCCGAGCTGGTCGCACCGCTGCTGGGCTGAGCCCCACGCCAGTTCTCGACTCCCCGGTTTCCCATGTCACCACCGCCGGGGTCGCGCCTCCTCGGTGCAGCGGTGGATCACCTGGCCTCGTGGTCAGGTGGGGAGTGGATCGGTGAACCCGGCCAGACGTAGGGGAGGTCGTCGGGGACGTCGGGAAAGTGGGACCGGTAGTGCTGCGGGTCCTTGCGGACGAGGGCGGACCGGTGGCTGCGGTGGAAGGCGGGATTGCCCAGCCAGGCGGGGAGCAGGTCGAGTGCCGCCAGCTCCTGCTGGCTGCGGACCCCGCTCCGGCATGTCGCCCGGCGGAACTCGGCTTCGATCTTCGCCCCGCGTGTCGGCGAACCGGCGGTCCAGCCACACCCGGCACACCGTCAGCCCGTAGCAGGCCAGGGCCTCGAGATGGTTCGACCACATGCGCGCCGCCGGATGGTGCCGCCACCCGTATCCGGGCACGACGATCGCTCTAAAGACCTGCAGCGCCTCCACCCGCTGCTTGCCCAGCCGGCGGTCGTCGAGCACGGTGGCGCACGCCTCGAAGTCGGGGTGCGGGAGGAACGTCTGCACGGCGAACGCTGTACCACCTGCCGCGGTCGGCGCAACCCGCGGTCTCCGCCGTACCACGAAGCCAGCGCTGGTCCGGAGCCGGTTCGGTCAGCGCCCGGCGTCCCGGCGCGATCGGCTTCCCGGTTGACCCCCCTGGTGGGCGACGGTGCCGTTCCTCGTCCCCGCGGCGACAGCATCCGGGCGGTGGCAGGGCGGCGAGCCCCACCAGCTGGACCGAGACTGCTCGAGCTGTCACCGTTGGCCCATGCCCGACCGCCTCGCTCTGGTCACGGGGGCCACGGGCTTCGTGGCCTCGCACCTGGTCCCGGCCCTGGCGACGCAGGGGTGGGAGGTGCGGGCCTGCGGGCGCCGTCCCCGCCCGGCGTCGATGCCGGCCCGAGCCGACTACCGCTCCGTCGACCTCGTCGACGATCCCGACCTCGGCGAGCTCGTGGAGGGCGTCACCCACGTGTTCCACCTGGCCGGCGCCTCGAGTTCGAGGTCCTCGGAAGCGGAGATGCACCGCGACAACGTCAGGGCGACGGAGCGGCTCTTCGGCGCCTTGCTCGCAGCAGGAACCGTCGAGCGTGCTCTGGCGATGAGCTCGACGTCGGTCTACGGCGAGGAGGTGCAGCTCCCTTCACCCGTACCCGAAGACGTCGAGCCCCGCCCCAGCCGGGGTTACGGCAAGGCCAAGTGGGAGGCCGAGCAGGCGGTGTGGTCAGCGGGGGCGGCGGGTCTGCCCGTCACCGTCGTCCGCCCCGTCTCGGTCCACGGCCCCGGGGCGGTCAAGCTGTTGGCCAGCGTGATCCTCGACGTCGCCATCGAGCGGTTCATCGGCCTCGACCGCTTGGCCGTGCACCGCGTCCCGGTCGAGCAGCGCCTCGTCCATATCGACGACCTCGTCCGTGCCTGCCTCCACCTGATCGATCACCCCGACGCCGTTGGTCGCCCGTTCAACGTGGTCTCGGGCGTCTACCCGACCAGCCACGAGGTCGCCGAGATCCTGGCCGCACGCCTCGGGATGACCGTCGCGCTCGACGACGACCCCGACTGCGGGCCCGACTACGACCAGCGCAAGCAGACGAGATCGGCGATGCTCGACCGGGGTATGGCCGGTCACATCCTGCTGTCTGGCGAACGCTTTCGCTTCCTGCGCAAGGGCAACCGGAACAACCGCCTGAGCCTGGATGCCCTCGAGTCGACCGGCTTTCGCATCGGCCACGCCGACCCGCGCCAGGCCATCCTGGCCGACGTCGAGTGGTACCTCCAGCAGCGCTGGATCCTCGCGCCGGCAGGGCAGCGGGACGCCGTGCGCCCACCTGCTGAGTGACGCCCGACCCCACCATCACCCGCCGAAGTGCGGTCCCGCGACTCCGCCGGGCTCGGTCGCTGGCCCCGTGGCTCGTCGCCGTGGCCTACCTGCTGTTGGTCGCCGCCTGGGTCGGGGCCAACCCCCCCGGCGCCGCCCCCGACGAGCCGGCGCACTACGTCAAGGCGCTGGGAGCCGGTGGCGGCGACGTGCTGGGTGCGCCACTCCCGGGCGAGTCCCGCTCGCCCGAGCAGCGGCGGTGGGGAGCGACCTCCCTCCAGATGGCCTGGCAGCAGCGGACCAGTCGCGTCTTCGAGGTCCCGCCGTCGCTCGCCCCCCCTCCGTCGTTGTCGTGCAACGCCTTCCTGACCGAGGTGTCCTCCCAGTGCCGGGACCAGGGTGAGCGGGTGCCGCCGCCGTCTGCCCAGGCCAGCTACATCGGGACGTATCAACCCTTCCTCTACCTCGCGCCGGGATCTGCCGCTCGGCTCGCCGACGACCCATCGGCTGGCATGCTCCTGGCCCGGGCCGCCGGCGCCTTGCTGGTCGTCTCACTCCTCGCCCTCGCCGGGGCGGTCTTGTGGGACAGAGCTGCGGGGTCGGTCAGCCTCTTCGGTCTCCTGCTGGCGGTGACGCCCATGGTCGTCTTTCTGGCCTCTGCAGTATCGGCGAGCGGCGCCGAGGTCGCGGCGGGCGTCTGTTACCTCGCCGCCGTGCTGCGGCTGGCCCGACCACGACCGCCGACCACGCGGGCATGGACCGCACTTGCCCTCGGCGGGACCGTTCTGAGCCTGAGCCGACCCCTCGGTCCGGTTTGGGTGGTCCTCGGCGTCGCCGTGCTGGCGGTGGTCGCCGGCGTGCGGCGAAGCCGGGCGATTGCCCGAGCGGGTGGCGTCCGAGCGGCAGCTGCCGCAGCCATCATCGCTGTCGGGGTGGTGTCGAGCCTGGCATGGGAGCTGACCCAGCAGATCCATCCTGGCGCCGACATCACGATGGTGGTCGAGGGCATCGTGCCGTCCCTGCGCGAGCTCCCGGAGATGTACCGACAGCACGTCGGGGTCTTCGGGTGGCTCGACACCCAGATGCCCCTCGAGGGGTACGTCGTGTGGACCTTGGGCTTGGTCCTTCTCCTGGTGCTGGCGATCGTGCTGGGAACCGCCCGCCAGCGTGCCGTCCTGGCGGTGCTCGTGGTCGCCACCGGCGTGATCTGCGTCGCCGGCTCCGCTGCGCTCATTCGCCCCACCGGCTTCGGCATGCAGGCCCGCTACGTCCTGCCTCTCGCCGTGGTGGTCCCGCTCTTCGCCGGGGAGGTCCTCCGTTCCCATTGGTGGCGGCTGCCCTCCTCCATGGCGAGGGGTCTGTTGTGGTCGGCGGCCGGCTTCGTGACCGCCGTGCAGCTCCTCGCCTGGTACGCCAACGCCCGACGACATGCCGTGGGAACGGCGGGCCCCTGGCTGTTTCTCGGGGTCTCCGAGTGGCAGCCGCCCCTCGGCTGGCTCCCGTGGATGATCCTCGCCGTCGCCGGTAGCGGCCTCGTCTTGATCGCTGTCGCCGTCAGCTCGTCGAGCGAGCCGGCCCTGCCGGCTCTGGATGACGCCAAGGCCCGCTGATCGCTCGCTCTCGTCCTTGCTCTGCCGCGATCCGAGAGGCAGCGAGCGCAGTCTGCGGACGCCGCCAGCGCTGGCACCGAAGCTCGGACCCTTCGCAGTTCGGCCGCCGCAGAACCTGCGGTGGCGGTCTTCGAGAGGTGCTCCGACGAAGGGTTCGTGGGCGCTGACAGACTACGGACTCGTGCGCAGCGTGACGCCGCAGGCGATCGCCCAGCGGCTGGCCCGGTTGCCGGGGTGACGACCCAACCGGCCGCTCGCCGGGTCCTGATCGCCGTGGTCGACCCACTCACCCCCAAGATGGCGGGGCCGGCCATCCGAGCCTGGCACATGGCCGCCGCCTTGGCCGCCGAGCATCAGGTGGTGCTGGCCACGACCGGGGAATGCAGCCTCGAGGACGAGCGATTCCGGGCCTGCCACGTGGACGAACACGGGCTACGCCAGCTCGAGCAGTGGTGTGAGGTCCTGGTGGTCCGGGGCTTCATCATGCAGCGCCACCGCGCGCTCGCGACCTCCAGCAAGGTCGTGATCGTCGACGTCTACGACCCGATGCATCTCGAGCAGCTCGAGCAGGGACGAGACGCGGGGGAACGTCAGCACCTCGCATCGGTCCGGGCGGCGGCGGCCGTGCTGAACCAGCAGCTGCTCCGCGGGGACTTCTTCGTGTGCGCGAGTCCCAAGCAGCGCGACTTCTGGTTGGGTGCCCTCGCCGCCTTGGGCCGGGTCAATCCGCTCACCTATGCCCAGGACAAGACGATGCGGTCCCTGATCGACGTGGTCCCGTCGGGGTTCCCCGATGTTCCTCCCGGGCCGGGCCAACCAGTGCTTCGGGGCGTCGTTCCCGGCATCGGCGCCGACGACAAGGTCGTGTTGTGGGGCGGCGGCATCTACAACTGGCTGGATCCCTTGACCCTTGTGCGGGCGATCGACCGCCTACGTCACCGCCTACCCGAGGTGCGGCTGTACTTCATGGGCCTGGCTCACCCCACCCCGGACGTACCGAGGATGACCATGGTGGACCGGACGATCGAGCTCTCGGATGGTCTCGGTTTGACCGGCTCGCACGTCTTCTTCAACCAGGGTTGGGTCAGCTACGAGGAGCGCCAGGCATATCTGCTCGAAGCCGATGTGGGTGTGAGCACCCACCTCGACCACGTCGAGACCGCGTTCTCGTTCCGGACCCGGCTGCTCGATTGCCTGTGGGCCTCGTTGCCCATGGTCGCCACCAGTGGCGACGGTTTCTCGGAGATCATCGACGCCGACAACCTGGGCTTGACCGTGCCGCCGGGCGACGTCGAAGCCCTCGACCAGGCGTTGTTCCGGTTGCTCGATGACGAGGACCTGAGGGCCGCCTGCCGAAAGAACATCTCCCAGGTTGCACCGGCCTTCACGTGGTCGTCGGCGATGGAGCCCCTGCTCGGATTCTGCCGGGCACCTCGCCGGGCCCCAGACCTCGTGGCTCCGGAGGTCCACGGGCGGGTTCCTCTCCGCCCTCCGACGCCCGACACGCGCCGTTCGCGACTGCGCTCGCAGCTACAGCAACTTCTCGGACGCGGAGGCCTCGGGAGAGCCTTTTTGCTGCTCGAGAGGGTGCTGACCAGGTGGCGACGCCAGGCCATCGAGAGGGGGGCACGGCTTTGAGACCGTGATGCATTGCGGTGACCCCCCGAGCTTCGGTCGGCGGGCGACCTCGCCCCTCGGCCCTGGACCGAGCCCACCGAGCCGCGTCCTCGGTGTCGTTCTGAGCCAGGAGGAGAGCTCGGCCAGCTCCGCCCGTGTTCGACCCCAGCCTCCTACGATCGCAACGATGGGCGCCGACCCTGCAGCCTCGACCCCGTTGGTCGACCGGGCGCTCGCCCACGCGGGAGTGGCGGCGAGGCTGGTGGTGCTCGGCGGCGCAGGTGCCGGCAAGACCACCCTGCTCGACGCGCTTGCCGCTCGCTGGCACGACGATGACCGACCGGTGACCCGTCTTGCCGGGCGACGCCTCGAGGCCTCCTGTCCGGGGTGGGCGCTGGACGCGGTGCTCGATCCCGCCGAGCTGGCGGGCCTGGGCAGCGGTGACCTCGCCGCCGAACGTCGTGTGCTCGATCGCCTCGTCGCTCTGGGCGGCAAGGGCGGCGTCCTGGTCGTCGACAATGGCCAGTGGCTCGATCGCTGTTCGCTCCGGCTGCTGTCCGGCGCCGCCGAGCGCCGGGCGGCGATGGTGCTCGCCGCCCGCCCCGCTGGCCGTGCCGATCTCGCCGGGCTCGTCGAAGCCCTGGGTGACGAGGGGACGATGTTGCCGCTGGCCCCCCTCGGTTCGGACGAGGTCGCCCGGATGGTTGAAGATGCAGTCGGCCGGGTGCCCGACCCCGCGCTCGTCAGCTCCCTCCTCGACCGCAGCGCCGGGATCCCCGGCTGGCTGGTCCGCCTCCTCGCCGCCGGTGGGGTTGGGGCCGGCGGGGAGAGACCCCGGCCCCTCGACCCCGCCGGGTCGCTGGTGGCCCGGGTTCGAGCTGCGCTCGATCAGCTGTCCGAGGCCGCACGAGTCGTGGTCGTGGCCCTGGGGGCGGGCGCTGCCGCCGACGGCGGTCTGCTCGCCGACGCCGTCGGCCTCCCGCCCGCCGAGGTGGCCGCCGCCCTCGACGAGGCCACCGCCGCCGGCCTGCTGACACCGGGAAGGGAGCTGGTCGGCGTCGTCGCCGAGGCGCTGGAGGTGCTCGTCCCCCCGCCCGAGCGTCTCGAACTGCAGTCCCAGCTGGCCGCGGCGGCGTTCGAGCACCCGGGCAAGGCGACCCTGGCGGCACGGTTGGTGGCTGGCGGGGCGACTGGCGACGCGACCGCCCGTCTGCTGGCGGCGGCGGCCGAGGAGGTGGTCGATGTCGACCCGGCACTGGCCTGTCGCTGGCTCGTCCGGGCCGCCGAGCTCGGTGGGGACCCCGGCCCCCTGGCGCTGCGACGGGCGGAGGTAGCCGCCGGCGCCGGCGATCTCACCACCGCCTTGCGCCTGGCGGCGTCGGTGGAAGCCGGCAGCGGCCGGTGTTGCCCGTCGGCGCTGGTGGTCACCGCCGCCGCCCTGGTCGGGCGAGGTCTGTGGGCGCGCGCCGTCGAGCGCTACGTCGCCCTGCTCGACAGCGACACCCCCGAACGGGCCTTGCTCGCCGTCCCCCTGCTGGTGGCCGGTGGTCGCCTGGAGCAGGCCCACGAGCTCGACGATGCCGCCCGAGCTCGGCTTCCCCAGCCCGTGCCGCTGCTCACCGAGGTCCTCGCTCAGTGCGCCGCAGGGATGCTCGCCAGCATCCACTGCCCGGCCGAGGCCCTCGATGCCCTGCTGGAGGCCGTGCAGCTGGTCGAGGCCGACCCGCCCACCCTCCTCCTGCCCGACAGCCCCCACGCCCTGGCCGTGCTCGTGGCCAGTGCCTGGGGGGACCTGGTCGTGGCGGATCAGCTGGCAGGGCGGGCCATCAACGCGTCCGCCGGCGGTGGCGCCCTCCACACCCGCCACCAGCTGCTCTCCGGCTGGGTGGCCATGCGGGGGGGACGTTGGGCGGTGGCCGAGGACATGCTGGCTGTCGCCGACCCGTCGTCGAAGCGCGACCAGCTGGTGGCCGTCGCCCTCGACGCCGCCCTCGCCCGGCGAACCGGCGACGTGGGCCGCCTGGCTGGGGCCTGGGACCGGGCCCAGCCGATGCTGCTCGGCTGGCACGCCGAGCTCGGGCTCCTCGAGCCCGTCGGTGAGCTGGCGGTGGCCGCCGCACGGCTCGGCCAGTGGGAGCGGATGGCCCCCGTTGCCCGGGAGCTCGGGGCGGTGCTCGATCGCCTCGGGCGTCCGCCGCTGTGGGACCTGCTGCTGCGCTGGTACGGCCTGCAGGCGGCCATCGCCGCCGACGACGGCGCCGCCGCTGTCCGGCGCGCCGAAGATGTCGACCGCATCGAGCCCGCCAGCCCTCGCCTGGCGGCGCTCGGCGGCATCGCTCGGGTATGGGCAGCGACCGTGCAGGGACGGGCCGACGCCGGTGCGCTGCGCTGGGCGGCCTCGGAGCTCCAGGCCCTCGGCCTGGCCTGGGAGGGGTCGCGCCTGCTCGGAGCCGGAGCCATCCGCCTGACCGACGCCGCCGTGACCCGGTCGCTGCTCGAGCAGGCTCGGAGCCTGCGAGACGAGCTGGGCATGTCGACGCCTGGTGCCCTGGCCGACGTCTCGGCCCTTTCGGATCGGGAGTGCCAGGTGGCCGAGGGCGTCGCCGAGGGCCTCACCTACAAAGAGATCGGTGAGCGGCTCTACATCTCGCCCAAGACGGTCGAGCACCACGTCGCCCGCATCCGCCAGAAGCTGGGCGCGTCGACCCGGGCCGAGATGCTGGCCGCGCTGCGCAGCAGCGGCTGATCAGCCCTTGCTGCTGGCGGCCTCGGCGAGAAGGCCTTCGGTGGTGCGGACCAGCACCCGGGCGGCGTCGACGACCGGCTGCGGCGACAGCGGGTGTTCGGCGCGGCGTTGCCAGCGGTCCAGGCGGGCCAACAGCGCAGCCCGCACCTCCTCCTCCGAGGCGTCGGCGCCCAGCCCCAGGCGCCCGAGCATCGAGGTGTCCTCGGCGCCGAGGAGCCGTTCGGCGTCGGCTGCGTCGCCGTCCAGATCGATGGCTCCCGATCGCAGCTGGTGCAGCATCCGCATCTCGGCGAGGGCGTGGGCTCCGGCCTGGACCTGCTCGGCTTGGGCGACGAGCCGCTCGGCTCCGGCGACCGGGGCCTGGCGAACCAGGGCGGTCACGGCGGCGAGGGCACTGCGGGCCTTGAGGAGCTCGGCCCGGGCGCTGAACTGCGACTGCAGCACCCTGCGCAGCTCTTCCAGCCCGCTGCGCTGTGCCAGCTCGGCGGCGAGACGCCCGGTGCTGGGGGCGGCGCCCAGGCGGATGAGGCTGGCCGACAGGCGGATCCCGAACAGCCCGAGGCGGGCGAGCAGGTGGGCCCGGTCGATCGGGGTGAGGGCGAGCGAGGTTTGGGCGTTGGCGAAACGATCGGCCGACAGGGTGAGGGCGTCGCGCTCGGGGCGGGGTGCTTCCGCCAACCGGGCCAACGCCCGGTACTCGTCCTCGGTCAGGGTGGCTGCTGCCTCGGCTACCAGCCCGGCGACGGGGACGACGGTCTGGCACAGCCGGCGCAATCGGGGGTCCCGCCGGTAGCGGGCGGCGATGGCGCGTGCGGAATGCATGGCATCGAGGCGCCCAGCGCCGACTTCGTCGGCGCGCGACAGGATCCCGATGGCGTTCACCGGGGTGGCCTGGGCGAGATCATCGTCGTGGAACGCCTCGAGGACGGCGACATCGGCCTCGTGCAGGTGGCGCAGCAGGTAGAGCACGGCGTCGGCCGGCGTCTCCTCTCCATCGTCCTCCGAGGGAGCGAGGAAGCTGAGCGTCCGGGCCGAGGTGCCCCTCGAGAGCGAGGCGATGCCGGGGGTGTCGATGAGGGTGAGGGCCTCGAGCCGGGCCGAGGGGCACTCGACCACGACGTGGTCGACCTCCTCGGAGGTGTGGCCCCCGAGGTCGACCTCGAACGGCCCCGCGTCGCGCCGGAAGGCGGCGCCCACCCGCTCGCCCCCCGCCAGGTGGATCGTCGCCCGGTAGTTCTGGCCGTGGCGGTACCAGGTCACGAGTCGGGTCGACTCCCCGGCGTCGGTGGGAGCCAGCTCCTCGCCCAGCAGGGCGTTCAGCAGGGTCGACTTCCCCGCCTTGAGCTTGCCGGCCACCGCCACCCGGAGGGGCTCGTCGAGGCGCTCGCCAGCTTGGCGTATCCGGGCCTCGGCGGCGGTGCCGGCGTAGACCTCGGCGCCGGTGGCGAGCAGGCCGCGGACCTGGGCGATGAGCCCGGGCGCGCGGTTCACCGGCGCCCCGCAGCAGCCGGGGCCGACGGCGACGAGGGGGCGACGGCTGCGCCCCGGGCAGCGAGGCCCCGGATGCGGGCCAGCTCGGTGTCCACCCGGCGCAGGCGGTCGCGGCGCTGGGTCTCGTCGCCCTTCACCGCCTCCTGAGCGGCGCGCAGTGAGTCGCTGGCCGACCGGTGCAGCGTCTCGGCTCGCTCGGCGAAGTGGTCGCGCAGGTGGCGGTGGAGGCGCCTGACGGTGTCGCGCGAGTCCTTGCCGATGACGAAGACAACCTCGTCGACGTAGCGGTGGCAGGCTTGGCGAGCCTGCTGGCGGGCTTGGGTGAGCTGGCGGTCCTTCTCGTCGCGCATCGACTTCCGGCCCATCATGAGGCCGAGGAAGATCGACGCCGGGTTGGCCAGGCCGAGGCCGACCATGCGCCCGAGCATGCCGAACATGAGCACGCCGCCGTAGGAGCCGCGCAGCAGCGACAGCGCGCTCTGGCCCACCGACATCGACGGGGCGTCGTCGAGCCCGGTGTCGACGACCACGTTGCCGAGGATCTCCGTGGGTGCCGAGACCGGGAACGCCGCCAGGACCTCGGACTCCTCGGCATCGAAGAGGGCGCCGACCTCGTTCGCCACCAGCGCCGCCCGCTGATGGAGGAGGGCGTAGTTGGCCAACACTTCCGCCGCCACCCTGCGATACAGCCACGGCTCGAACTCGGCCCACAGCGCTCGCGGGTCGCCATCGTCGATGGTCTCGTCCGCCACCCGGGTGACCTCCCGCATCCGGCTCCGGAGGTCGTGGTCGACGTCGGCCCCGAGGTCGGCGATGCGGTCGTTGAGACGCTGTTGCCACTTCGAGGTCTGGCCGCGGAGCCGGTCGGCCTCCCGCTGGGCGAGCGTCAGGCGCGCCATCAGCTCGCCAACCCGCTGCGGGTCGACCAGGGCTGAGCGCTCGGCCTCGAAGGAGGCTTCGAGCTGGCGCGCGACGTCGACCACGTCCTGCGCGGCAGCCTCGGCTGCAGTCGTCCGGGCGGTCGCCAGGCTGTGGCGAAGGTGCTCGATCAGCGCCGGGAACCCCGACTCGGTGTTGAGCTCCTGGTCGTTGGAGGATGCGGCGTGCTGGCGCAGCAGCGACGACACGGCGACGATCGGCGCCACGAGCCCGGCCCGCTCCAGGTGGTGCTGGTCGAGGTCTCGGATGGTACGCCACTGCGGGTACAGGTCGATCTTGGTCAGCACGCACGCCATCGCCGGGCACAGGGCCCGGGCCGCCTGGAGGAACTCCAGCTCGGGGGCAGTGAGCTCCTGGGAGGCGTCGGTGATGAACAGCACCAGATCGGCGCTGGGCAGCGAAGAGGCGGTGCTGGCGGCCCGGGGTGAGCCGATGCCGCCCACACCCGGCGTGTCGACCAGCACCAGGCCGCCGGCCAGGAGCCGACGGGGGATCCCGATCTCGGTCATCACCGGCCGGCGATCGCCCGGTCCGGGCGTCCCCGTCGACAGCCGTCGTGCCGCCTCGACGTCGGCTGGCTCCCACTCCGGCTCACCGCCGTCGTCGGTGGCATAGGCCACCCGCGCGCAGGGCTCGTCGCGGTGACGGACGGCGGTGGGCACGGTGGTGGCGACGTCGTCGTCGACCGGGCACACCGGGGCGCCGACGAGGGCGTTCACCAGCGAGCTCTTGCCCTGCTTGAACTCACCCACCACCAGCACCCGCACGGTGCGCTCCACCAGCCGTTCCCGGCGGTCTCGGACCCGCCGGGCGAGGTCTGGACGTCCATAGGCGGTCGCTGCCTTGATGGCGAGCTAGACCGCGCCCAGCGCCCCGTCGGCGCCGGTGCCCGCGGCCGCGGCCGCGGCCGCGGCCCTCGACTGGTCCACGTCTCCCATTGTCGCAGCCCGCTCCACCGCCGGGGGTCGGGCGCGCCGAGGCCCCGGGGAGGGTGCCCGGGACCTCGGGAGCAGCGGCGTGTGCGCCTGCTGCAGGTGCCGGCGGTCGGCTGGTCCTGGGTCGGGGGCGACGCCAGCCAGCTCCAGCGGCCGGGGTGTTAGAGGACGGCGACGTCGCCGACGTCGACCGTGTCCTGCAGGTCCACGTCGAGGACGTCGTTGTCCTCGTTGAACGAGTCCTTCGTGGTCTCGGAGTTGTCGTTGAAGGAGTCCTCCACGTCGACGGAGTTGTCCTCCTCCCGGTTGAACGAGTCGTCGATCTCGGTGTCGTTGTCCTCGTTGCTGACCCGGTCGTTGTCCTCGATCCGAGTCCGATCGTTGTCCTCGTTCCGGATCCGGTCGTTGTCCTCGTTGAACGAGTCGTCGATGTCGATCTCGGTGTCGTTGTCCTCGTTGGTCGTGCGGGAGTTGTCCTGGAACGAGTCGTTCACCTCGACGTCGGTGTCGTTGTCCTCGTTGAACGAATCCCGGTTGGTCGTGGAGTTGTCGATCCGGGTGTTGTCGGTGCGTGAGTTGTCCTCGTTGAACGAGCCGTCGATGTCGACGTCGACGTTGGTCGAGTGGTCGTCGGTCACCCGGATGTCGTTGTCCTCACGAGTGTTGAACGAGTCCCGCACGTCGACGTCGGTCTCGACCCTCGACTCGTCGCGGGTGGCGTCGCCTCCGGCGGCCACCACGCCGTCGACGTCATCGCCGGCGACCACGTTCTCGTCGCCGGTGACGACCTGGGAGTCCCGAATGGCACCGCCGGCGGCGACGGCCCCGGCGCCGGAGGCGATGGCGGTGTCATTGTCGAAGTCGAGGTCCTGGTCGAGCTTCACGTCGCCGTCGTTCTCGAAGGTCTGGCAGAAGGAGTTGTCGATGGTGGTGCGCTGGTCGAGGTTGTGCACCGAGCGGTCCTCGTTCACGATCTCGGTGATGTGGTTGACGTAGCTGATCTGCTCCACCGCCGAGGTCGTGGTGGCTGCGGGCGCCGGGGCGCTGGTCAGCACGGCCGGCCCGCCGGCACCGGCGACCGCCACCTGGTTGCCACCTCCCCAGTGCCGGGCACCCATGGCCGAGGTCACGCTGTCGGACCACGCTGGGGAGAACGACTCGGCCACGAGCGGGATGGCGTCGGCCACGTCCTCGCCGGTGATCTCGCCGAGGCCGTGCTCTTCGAGGTAGCCCTCAGGGTCTGCGTCGAACGCGGCGCGCTCGTCGCGGTCGTCGAAGAGGGAGGTGAGGAACTCGATCAGGTTTGCCAGGGACATGGCGTTGCGCCTCCAGGGAGTCGGTGGCCCGGAGGTGCCGGTGCCACAGGGGATTGGGTGCAAACCTAGGACCACCGTGTACCGGCCACATCGGGGATCGCCCCACACTCTCCGAAGCTCCTTAGGGGGCCTCGGGGCTCGAGTAGGGGAAGCGAGGCCGGGGAGCAGGCGTCGGCCACGCGACGAGGCGATGGGCAAATGCCAAAGGCACCGCGGGCGCGGCTCGCTGTCAGCAAAGGCTGCTTCGCACCTCGATGGTGGACGGGCAGCGGCGCGGTCGCCGCTGGTGAACGCCGAGCCCGGCGTTCGACCCAGGCTCAGAACGCGCCGATGTCGAGATCGGTCCCGTACCAGGTCGAAGAAGACTCGCCGCCCTCCGGCAAGGGGAGCGATCCAGGTCCGGAGATGCCGATGTCGACGTCGTCATCGGGCCCGTGATCCAGCGGCACGTCGTCGAGCGCGAGGTCGTCGAGCGCGAGGTCGTCGAGCGTCACCTGGTCGATCGTCCGGTCGTCGAGCCCCGGGTCGTCGAGGTCTTGGTGTCCGAAGCTCGGGTCGTCGAGCTGCTGGTCGTCGAGCCCAGCGAGACCGAAGCCGACGCCGTCCTCGCCTTCAAAGGCCCACGGTGCTTCCCGGCCGACGTCATCGTTGGCGACGTCGTCCAGGTCTCGTTCGAGCTCGGCACCGGTGACGAGCTCCAGAGGCGCTCGATCCTCGACGATCAGCCGGGCTGCCACCGCCGCGGGCAGGGTATCGGCCACCAAGGACATGGCGTCGGTGGCGTCGTCGCGGTGGATGCCCTCGTAGCCGTGGGACGCGAGGTAACCCTCGGGGTCACGCCGGAAGGCTCCATGTTCGGCGGGCTGGGCGGCGACTGAGCGTAAGAAGTCGATGAGGGGTCGTACCGGTGGCACGCTGTGACGGTACGAGCAACGGCTGCGAGGTGCATCAGGGATCCCCCCCCTATCAGCCGCTGGGGGGAGGGGATCATCCCCGTATTGGCACAGGGTGGGCACCGGTACCATCCCTGCGGACCCGCCAACGGCGCTAGAGGGGAGCGGGCAGGGTGAGCTACCACCTGGGAGTCGACCTCGGCACGACCTACACCGCGGTGGCCGTTCACCATGACGGGCGCCCCGAGATCGTCGGCTTGGGCACCCGGGCTGCGAGCGTCCCCACCGTGGTGTTCCTCCGTGACGATCACGCCGTGCTCACCGGCGATGCCGCCAACCGCCGGGCCGTGGCCGAGCCCGGCCGGGTGGCGCGTGAGTTCAAGCGGCGGCTGGGTGATCCGACGCCCATCCTCCTCGGTGGGACGCCCTACTCACCCGAGGCGCTCATGGCCGAGCTCCTGCGCTCGGTGGTCGCCACCGTCGCCGACCGTCAGGGCGGGCAGCCCCACGCCATCACGCTGACCCATCCCGCCAACTGGGGCCCCTACAAGCTCGACCTGCTGGCGCAGACGGTTCGCTTGGCCGGGCTCACCGACGTGGGCACGCTGAGCGAGCCGGAGGCGGCCGCCGTCCACTACACCAGCACGGCCCGTGTCGAAGCGGGCGAGGTCGTCGCCGTCTACGACCTCGGCGGCGGCACCTTCGATGCCGCCGTGCTGCGCAAGACCCCGACCGGCTTCGAGATCCTCGGTGCCCCCGAGGGCGTCGATCGCCTGGGTGGCGTCGATTTCGACCAGGCCGTCTTCGGCTTCGTGGCCAGAGCGCTCGATGGGGCCCTCGACGCTCTCGACCACGACGACCCCACCACGCTGGCCGCGCTCGCCCGCCTGCGCCAGGAGTGCGTCGAGGCCAAGGAGGCGCTGTCCGGAGACAGCCAGGCGACGGTTCCGGTGCTGCTCCCCGGTGTGCAGACCGAGGTCCGGATCACCCGTGGCGAGTTCGAGTCGATGATCCGCCCAACGCTCGGCGAGACGATCCGGGCGCTGCGCCGGGCCCTCGACGCCGCCGGCGTCGCTGCCGAGGAGGTCACGGCGGTGCTGCTGGTGGGCGGCTCGTCGCGCATACCGCTGGTGGCCGAGCTGGTGGAGGCCGAGCTGGGTCGACCCGTCGCCGTCGACGTTCACCCGAAGCACGCCGTGGCCCTCGGCGCCGCCCTCCACGCTGCCCGTGGGTCGGGCGAGGTCGAGCTGGACAGTGCCGGCCAGGAGGGGGCCGGCTCGGATGTGCTCGAGCGCTCCGGCGAGGTGTCCTTGGCGGTCGGGTCGTGGGTGGCTCCGGGCTCTCCCGAGGGCGACGGAGAGCTTGCCCTCGAGCACGCATCCGTCGGCAACGGCGATGCCCTTTGCCCCGACCGGCCAGCCGTGGAGGCCGACGAGGGTGGCCCCGGCAGCCAGGACGAGCTCCGTCCCGTCGCCCTGGCTCAAGCTCGCCCTGGTCCCACACCCCACCCCCCGGTGGTGCCAACGGTGTCCGCCCCTGCCGAGTGGGGAGGGAGCCCTACCCCGCTCGTCACCGGACTGGTCGAGACCCCACCGGTGCCCGAGCGCCCCCTGGCGCGCCGGCCCGTGCTCGACAAACAGCCGGCAACCTTGGGCGCCCGGGTGCTGCTCCCTCCTGACCGGCCACGCCCGCCACCGCCTGCCCCGTCGAGCACCTCCCGGCACTGGCTGGTGGCGCTGCCCGTCGCCGTGGTGCTGGTCGTGGGGCTGGTCGCCGGGGGGTTGTTCCTGGCTCGCAGTTCGCCCTCCGGCTCCGATGGCGTCGCCGATGACCCCGTCCGCTACGCCTTCAGGCCCGTGGCCCTCGACAGCGGCCTGGTGCTCGCCCGTACGTGGGAGCTGTCGGCGGGCGACGGAGACCGCTTCCACGCCGTTGTCCGCCTCACCAACGGGACCGACGCGCCGGTCAGCGACGCTCACGACGAGCTGATCCCCAAGAGCCTGGCGGCAAGCGTGGATGCCATCGCGTTCAGCCCCAGGTTCGACGAGGTGGTCGAGGCCGACCCGATCGTCCGCTACCTCGTCGACGACCTCCCGCCGGGCGAGGCGTTCGTGTTCAGCTACGACATCGACGTGGCACCCGAGGGCGCCGACCTGGAGCGCCTCGTGGCATGGGCGCGCGACCAGGCAGAGGCCGTAGCGGCCCTGTCCGCCGACGAGCAGTTCGGCGAGGCCCAGGTCGTGCGCACCCTCGACTCCCTCGCCATCTTCCCCGAGCGGGTGGAGCTGGAGGAGGGCGACCGCTTCGCGCTGCAGCTGATCGGCACGATGGACGACGGGACCCCAGCGCCGCCGGCGGTGCTGGAGGCCGTGGCCTGGTCGTCACAGGACCTTGACGTGGTGAGGGTCGACGCCGCCGGCGGGCTCGAGGCCCGGCAGCCGGGAGCCACGACCGTGGCCGCCCAGGCCGGCGACCTGGTCGAGAAGGCGGTGGTCACCGTGAAGCGGGGCCCTGCACCCTCTGCCGACCCCAACCGAGACCCCACCCGCGGCAGCGGCTCCGGCACCCGCTCACCGTTGCCGGACGGCAGCTCCGACCCACCACCGGCTGCGTGCGCCGACGGCAGGGACAATGACGGCGACGGGAACGCCGACCTCGCCGATCGCGGCTGCACCTCCCCCAGGGATGGCGACGAGACCGATCCGCCACCACCGCCACCGCGAGGCGCCTGTGACGATGGGAAGGACAACGACGGCGACGGAAAGATCGACCTCGACGATCGCGGCTGCGCCTCCCCCAGGGATGGCGACGAGACCGATCCGCCACCGCCAGCCGCCTGTGACGATGGGAAGGACAACGACGGCGACGGAAAGATCGACCTCGACGATCGCGGCTGCGCCTCCCCCAGGGATGGCGACGAGACCGATCCGCCACCGCCAGCCGCCTGTGAGGATGGGAAGGACAACGACGGCGACGGAAAGATCGACCTCGGCGACGACCCCGGGTGCGCGTCAGCAGCCGACGACGACGAGA
>JADDQY010000100.1:0-6036 GCA_016781135.1 Actinomycetota bacterium | reverse complement strand
CGACGACGAGACGGACCCACCACCACCACCACCACCACCACCACCACCACCGCCGCCGCCGCCAGCCGCCTGTGAGGATGGGAAGGACAACGACAGCGACGGACTAACCGACCTCGGCGACCCCGGGTGCGCGTCAGCAGCCGACGACGACGAGACGGACCCACCGCCGCCGCCGCCGGGGTAGCTGCATCGATCGCCGCCGGCAGCTCCACGGTCACCTCCAGGCCGCCGTCGGGCCGGGGGGAGGCGGTGGCGGTGCCGCCGTGGGCGGTGGCCACCGAGCGCACGATCGACAGGCCCAGGCCGGCCCCGGCGGCCGAGCCAGTGCGCTCGGTGGTGCCCCGCCGGAACGGCTCGAACAGCGCCTCCACCACCGCCGGGTCGATCACCGCACCGCCGTTGGGCCCGCGTCGGGCTCGCCCACCGCTGTCCCATCGCCCCGCCGCTCTCTCCGGCGGGGAGCGCCAGCGCGTCGCCATCGCCCGGGCGCTCGTGGGCCGCCCGTCCATCGTGCTCGCCGACGAGCCCACCGGCAACCTCGACAGCCGTACCGGCGAAGGCATCGTCGATCCGCTCCACGAGGTGCACGCCGGGGGAACGACCATCGTGGTCGTCACCCATGACCAGGAGCTGGCGGCACGCGTGCCCCGTCGCATCGAGCTGCGAGACGGGCGCATCGAGCGCGACCTACGGCCGGGCATCAGGGCCGCAGCGCGGCCGTGACCGGCGCCACGTCGCCCCGCCGCTCTCGGTTGCAGTTTCGCTGACCTGTGGGGAGTCGCGAGCGCCGGCCTGCGCAGCCGGCCACTACGGGCGGCGCTGTCGGCAGCCGGCATCGCCATCGGCATCGCCGCCATGGTCGCCGTGCTCGGCATCTCCGCCTCCAGCCAGTCGGCGTTGCTGCGACAGCTCGACCGGTTGGGCACCAACCTGCTCACCGTCACCCCGGGACAGACCCTCGGGGGCGATGACGCCGTCCTGCCCGAGACGTCGACCGGCATGATCGGCCGGGTCGGTCCGGTGGAGGCGGCGTCGGCGACCGCTGACGTCGACGCCGCCGCGTACCGCAGCGACCGCATCCCGGGCGCCGAGACCGGCGGCATCGCCGTGCGGGCTGCGGTGGTCGACCTGGCCGCCACGCTCGGTGCCTCCGTCGCCCGCGGCACCTTCCTCAACCACGCCACCGCCCGCTACCCGGCGGTGGTGCTCGGCTCGCCGCCGCCGAGCGCCTCGGGATCAACCGGGCCGACGGCCGGGTCGAGGTCTGGCTGGGCCGCGTGTGGTTCACCATGGTCGGCATCCTCGACCCTGTGGCGCTCGCCCCCGAGGTCGACCGCTCGGCGCTCATCGGCTTTCCGGTGGCGGTCCAGGTATTCGGCACCGAGCCGTCACCGACCACGGTGTACGTCCGAACCGACCCCGAGTCGGTCGAGGCCGTGCGCGCGGTCCTCGGCGCCACTGCAAACCCCGACAAGCCCGAGGAGGTGGAGGTGAGCCGTCCCTCTGACGCCCTCGCCGCTCGGGCGGCGGCGACCACCGCCTTCACCTCGCTGCTGCTCGGCCTCGGGGGGGTGGCCCTGCTGGTGGGCGGCGTGGGCATCGCCAACGTCATGGTGATCTCGGTGCTGGAGCGTCGCTCGGAGATCGGGCTGCGCCGGGCCCTCGGTGCCACTCGCGGCCACGTCCGCCACCACTTCCTGGCCGAGTCGCTGCTGCTCTCGGCCCTGGGCGGAGTGGGTGGGGTCGTGCTCGGCGTGGCGGTCACCACCGGCTACGCCGCCGGCCGCTCGTGGGCGGTGGTGGTCCCGCCGCTCGCCCTGGTCGGTGGGGTGGTGGCGGCGCTGGCATCGGGGCGCCGGCGAAGGCATACCCGGCGGTGTGAGCCGCTCGCCTGGCTCCTACCGAGGCGCTGCGGTCGGTGTGACGGGGCGGCGCTGCATCCTGGGGGGATGACGGCCGGCAACCTGTTCCTCGCGCCCACGGCGATGGTGGCCGGTGGGCTCGCCCTCGCCCGTGACCACGGCGGCCGGGTGGTGTTCGTCGAGGGGGGGCTGCCCGGTGAGCGGGTGGTGGCCACGGTCATCGAGGAGCGACGCGACTTCGCCCGGGCGGTGGCCGTCGAGATCGTCGAGGCCTCGCCCGACCGGGTGGCGGCGCCCTGCCCGGCGCTCGCCGCCGGGTGCGGCGGCTGCACGTGGCAGCACGTCGCCCCGCAGGCCCAGCACCGGCTCAAGGCGGAGATCGTGCTCGATGCCCTGCGCCGCATCGCCCACCTCGCCGACCCGCCCGTGCCCGCGGTGCAGCCGCTCGTCGGGCCGGCGCTGCGCACCACCGCCCGCCTGGCCGTCGCCCCCGATGGTCGAACCGGCCACCGCCCCCGTTCTCAACCCGGTGACCAGGTCCCGGGCGAGGCCGTCGTCACCGACGCCTGCCTGGTCGCCCACCCGAGCCTGGAGGAGCTCATCGTGGAAGGGCGCTACCCGGGCTCGGCCGAGGTGCTGCTCCGGGTCGGGTTGGCATCGGGTGAGCGCCTGGCCCGCAGCGACGCCTGCCCCGGTGCGGTGCAGGTCCCCGCCGACGTGGTCGTGGTTCGCCGGGGCGGGCGCGCCTCGGTCCACGAGGAGGTGGCCGGTCGGCGGTTCCGGATCTCGGCCGACTCGTTCTTCCAGTCGGGACCGGTGACGGCCGAGGCCCTGGTGGCGGCCGTGTCCGCCGCCGCCGGTGACGCCCTCGGCACGGGCGGTCACCTCGTCGACGCCTACGCCGGGGTCGGCCTGTTCGCCTCGACCCTCGGCTCCGACCGGGGCGTTGGGGTGACTGCCATCGAGCACCACCCGGTGGCGGCCGCCGACGCCCGGGTGAACCTGGCCGACCTCGATGCCCGGGTGATCGCCACCGAGGTCGGCCGGTGGCGCCCGGGACGCAGCGACCCTCGGGCCGAGGTGATCGTGGCCGACCCCTTCCCGTCCCGGCCTCGGCCGCCCGGGGGTCGCCGCCCTCGCCGCCGCCGGTGCTTCCCGGCTGGTGCTGGTCAGCTGCGACCCGGCCTCGCTGGCCCGGGACACCCGCCTGCTCGCCGCCGAGGGCTACACGCTGTCCGCCCTGGCCCTGGTCGACGCCTTCCCCCACACGTTCCACGTCGAGACGGTGAGCCGCTTCGACCGGCGATAGGCCGGGCTCGAACCGACAGGCAGCGGCTCACCTCGGCGCCCACCCCATCCGGCTCATGGTCGAGGTCTCAGCTCAACTGCCGTCGTCCTCCGGGGGGAGGAACTCGAAGCTCAGGTCGCCGAGTCGCACGAGGGTGGACGCCACCCAGCCGCCGATGCCGCCGAACTGGTCGTCGAGCACCGAGCCGTCGGCGAGGGTGCCGTCGTCGAGCGAGATGCTCCCCTCGTAGGACACCTCGATGGCGAACTCGCCGCCGTCGGGGTCGCTGTCGCCGAAGACCTGCTCGATGGTGTGGCTGGCCCGGCTGAGGGTCTCGGTGCCGATGGGAGGGCTGACCTCGGGGAGCACCGCCAACACCCGCTCGGGCTCGGGCCGCTGCGCCAGGCGTTGGATGCGCAGCGCCACCTCGACCAGCACCTCGGGCGGCTCGGCCGGTGGCTCGTCGATGTACCAGCTGCGGTAGGCGGTCTGCGACCACGTGGGCCAGTCGAGAGTGATGTCGGCCTGCACCCGCGGAGGTGAACCCTCGCCGGGCAGCCCGTAGCTCGTCTCCCAGGTCACGTCGCCGAGCAGCACGTCGACCTGGAACCGCTCCTCGAACGCCTGGCGCTCCAGCAACGCCCCTTCCAGGGCATCTCGAAGGGCGCCGATCGCATCGGTGAAGACGTGGTCGAGCACGGCGCCGAGGCTACGCACGCCGACCCTTCTTGCGTCGCTCGCCGCAGGCTCGCGAGGGCGAGCGACACCAGGGCGAGGACGGTCGGACCACGAACCGGCGAACGGCCATGGTCTCGCATCTGGCCGTGCTCAGGCAGGGGCCCAGCACGTCGGCGGGCTCGGCCGCGGTTGCCGCAGCTCCTGGGGGGTAGACGGGCGAGGCGACACGAGCGGGGAGATCGACGTGGACCAGGCCCACGGCCAGCATCGACAACGGCATCCATGGCCAGGTGAACCAGGACCGGCGCGCCCGAATCGCCCAGGAGGCCGGCGTGTCGCGGGGTCGACCCTCCGGTGAAGGTCAGCACCAACACTGTCCTCGCCGTTCGCGACGTCGACGCCGATGCTCCGTTCCACCCCGGAAGCGCGATCCGTCGGGTGGTCGGGGAGCCGGTGATGGCGCTGGCGTTCCAGCGGGCGCTGATCATGTGCGTCGCCCATCCCACGGTGGCAGCCGCGGTGAAGGAGCACAGCCGGTTCCGACAGCAACCGCTCCGGCGGCTGTGGGTCACCGTTGACACCGCCCTGCGGCTCGTCTTCGGGTCGGGGCGGGTGCCGACGGAGGCAGCCGAGCAGATCTACCGAACGCACGACCGGATCAACGGGTCGCTCCCCCACGCCGACACAACCTCGGGCGAGCCCTACACCGCCCACGACGTCACCCTGCTGGCATGGGTGTGGGCGGCGCTGGTGGACAGCTGCACCGTCGCCTACACCCGCTGGGTCCGTCGGTGGTCATCTCGAGAGGCGGACGCCTTCTACGACGACATGTGCACCTTCGCCAGGTTCTTCGGCATCCCCGAGCACATCATCCCCTCCGACCGTCACCACTTCGCCGCCTACCTGGACGAGATGCTCGGAGGCGGCGAGGTAGGTGCAACCGAGGCGAGTCGCGACGTCGCCGGCGAGGTGGTCTCGTTCTCCCGCTGGTACGTGCCGCCTGTGGTGCTCGAACCGCTTCGACTCGCCGCCCTCGGCACCCTCGACCCCCGTCTCCGCCACGCCCTCGGCCTGAGGTTCTCCGAGCGTGACGAGCAGGCCTTCGAGTGGCTCGAGCGCCTCCTCGCCGGCTTCTACGAGCACCTGCCCGGCTGGCGGGTGAACACGCCCTACCTGTACCTGGCCCTGCGGGAGCCGGCCGTGGGCTTGTGGGCTGCCTGGGCGGGCCGAGCAACGTCGGTTGGCGGGCGACACCCGTCCCGCCCGCGTAGCCGAGCTCGATCTCCCGCCCAAGGTCGTTGACGAGGCCGAAGAGCAGCTGCTGACGGGTCCGCCGGGCAGCAACGATTCCGAGGTGGCCCGAATGATCACGACACGTGCTCCCCACCGCCGAGGCCACCGTGGCGGATCACGCCTGCTCGAAACGCACCCGCCCAGACGGGCGATCGACACTGCCTCGGCTCCCGCCTCGAGGGGCCGAGGCTCTGAAGCACGATCAGTGACTGGTCGTGCCTCGCCTCGACTCCAGATGTGGCGGCACGAGCCGCTCGGCGAGCAGCCCGGTGGCGAAGGAGTACACCGCCTTGTGAAGGACGTCCACTGCCTGCTCTCGGCGGGGCCAGGTGTGGGGAGGTGCGCCCACGCCGGTGGCATTCTCGACGGTTTGGTCGGTCGCCAGGCGCACGACGGTGTGGGTGAGGTGAGCACGCGGGCCCCGCAGCCCGGTCGCCGCCCAGACGCCGCGAAGCGCTCCGAGGACGATCCCCGTGCCCCAGTGCATGGCGTGGTTCCACAGCGGGGGCCGGACGGCATCGTCCGGGCGGCGGCCCAACAGGGTCATGAGCGCCCGCCCGGGAACGTACGAGTTGGGCCGATGCGTGAAGGACTGCTCCACCTTCTCCCCGGCGGTCATGACGACGACGCCGAGCGCGCCGGCGCCGGCGCCACGCAACGCTGCCATCGCCAGCTGGCGACGGCGTCCGTTGGTCGTGCTCACATGACCTCCTCGTCCTTGGTGGTGGTGCCCGGGACTCGTCTCGAGCGCTCCGTCACCCTCCCGTCCCCGGCGCTGGGAACCCGTCCCCTGCCTTCGGCTTCGGGTCGGCGGTGCCGTCTCCGTTACCCGCCGATCGGCGGAACGAAGCGCTCCGGCGACTACTTGAGCACCAGCTCCTCGCCGGCCACGTCGACGACGATCGTGTCGCCCTC
>JADDQY010000026.1 GCA_016781135.1 Actinomycetota bacterium | reverse complement strand
GGGGCTGCCCCATCACAAGACCCTCGATGAGTTCGACTTCACCTTCCAGGCCAAGGGGAACGTTGCCCTCCTCGGCCCTCCGGGGGTGGGCAAGACCATGCTGGCCGTGGGACTGGCCATCGCCGCTTGCCAGGCCGGGTTCTCCATCTACTTCACCACCCTCGACGACATGGTGCGCCAGCTGCGGGAGGCGGAGACCACCGGGCGCTTCGCCAAGAAGCTGCAGACCTACCTCAAGCCCTCGGTGCTCGTGCTCGACGAGGTCGGCTACCTGCCCCTGTGCCGACCGGAGGCCAACATGGTCTTCCAGCTCATCAGCCGCCGCTACGAGCGGGGCAGCGTGATCTGCACCTCGAACAAGGCCTTCGGCGAGTGGGGCTCGGTGTTCGGCGACGACGTGCTCGCCGCCGCCATCCTCGACCGGCTGCTGCACCACTGCGAGGTCGTCTCGATCAACGGCCCCTCCTACCGCCTCAAGGACCACCTCGCCATCACGAAGGGGGGTGGGCCACTGGAGTGAGCACCCCCGCCCGGGACCTACACGTCCTACACGTCCTCCTGTACGCGACGCGACACTTCCTCTTGACCACCGACAAGGGGCGACACCACCACTGTCGGCTTGGGGATGATGAGGGCGGCCAGCTGGTAGATGGCCGACTCGCCGGCGCCGGTGGGCAGCAAGGCCAGGACGTCGTGGCCGGCGGCTGCGGCCCGGATGGCCTCCTTCTGGCCGGGGCGGAGCTGCTCGAAGCCGAAGGTCTGGCGGGCCAGCCGGCACAGGCTGGGAGTGGCCAGCCCTACAGCTCCGGCACGGTGGGCTCGTCGCCCAGCAGGTGGTCCTCGAAGCCGTCGCCCTCCTCCAGACCCTGCTCCCAGCCGCCGATGAAGGCCTGCTCGGGGTCGGCGCCGTGGCCGAGGATGAGGTCGAGGAGGTCGTCGTTGGGCCGACCGATGATGTGGGCGCTCATGAGCGAGGTTCCTTCCCCAGGCCGGCGCTTCCTAGACGCCCACGGCGGCGAGGACGGCGTCGACCAGGGCGGCGGGGGCGACGGCGTGCTCGGGCAGCTCGCCGGCCACGCCGCCGGAGCCGGCGACCGCGATCAGCGAGCGGGATCAGGAGACGTGGGGCGGCCCCAGACGCTCGGCGCGGAAGTCCCTCTCCACACAAGGAACGACTTCCGTGCTGAATTCGGTCAAGACCGGTGGCTCGCTTGACTCCCCGGTGTCCGCGGGGCAGAAAGTCGCCGGCCTTCCCGCCGCTCGCTCGCCGGTCGGAACCATGAGCTCGGCCAGGCGGCCGCATTCTCATACGGCTCTTCGAGGCCAAACCCCGAAGATGGGTTGCTTCGCCCGCATGGACCGCGCCTGCTACCCCTTCTCGAACACAGCTGAGCCCAGAGGAGGAGCATCAAGAGATGGCATACGTCGTCACGAAGGCAGGCCTGCACTACGCCGTGATCTACGAGGGCGTAATCCGATTACCGGCAAGGAGCGACGGCGGTGGCACCGCTGCAGCGACAGTGCTGACGCCCAGTCGCTTGCCTGCCGACTCGGGGCGCAGCGAGCGCGAGCTCGGCGGGCGGGCTCCGGCATGACGCTGGCCGACTACCTGCTCGGCCGCTGGCTGCCGGCCCAGGAGGCGGCGTTATCGCCGACGACGTACGCCCGCTACGTGTCCTCGCTCACACACTACCTGCTCCCCCACCTGGGCCAAGTCCAGCTCCGCCAGCTCCACGCCGACCAGCCGGGCGCGCTCTACCGCCGACTCGCCGTCGACGGCGGCAGGACCCGTGCCCATTGGCAGCCAAGACGATCCTCAACCTGCACCAGCTCGTTCGCGCCGCCCTGGACTCGGCCGTCCGCAGCGGGCTCCTTCCAGACAATCCAGCTGCCAGTGTGCGCCCGCCCGATCCTCGCAAGCGGCCCTCACCCCACCGTCGAGCCTCGTCCTGGACGGCCAGCGAGCTGGGCACCTTCCTCGAGTCGTCGGCTTCGGATCAGCACTGGATGCTGTTCCGGCTCGCGGCAGCCACCGGGATGCGCCGGGGCGAGCTGCTGGGGCTGCGCTGGTCGGACGTTCACCTCGACAGCGGCCGGGTCGAGGCCACACAGGCGTTCAACGCAGTCGGCTACGCGACCTCGTTCTCACGACTCAAGACCAAGACCAGTCGGCGCTGCGTTAGCCTCGACTCCGAGACAGTCGAGTACCTCAGGGCCTGGCGCACCGAGCAGGCGCAGGCGCTCAAGGCCGCCGGTCGCACCAACAAGCTCGGGCTGGTGTTCACCGGCACCGACGGCGGTCTGCTCCACCCTCACCTCGCGTCGCAGGCGTTCGCCCGAGCCCACCGCAATCTCGCGGTGACACCCATCCGCCTGCACGACCTGCGCCACACGCATGCCAGCCTGCTGCTCCGAGATCGAGTGCCGATCAAGGTCGTCTCCGAGCGGCTCGGGCACTCGAACCCGGCCTTCACCATGACCACCTACCAGCACGTGCTTCCCGGCATGCAGGACGACGCGGCGCGCGCCTTCGCCGCCATCCTCGCCCCGAACGCGCCGAGGCGGGATCCGATAGGGGCCGGTAGCGACCCGGTAGAAGGGCGCGTGGCACAACAGTAGAGGCCACCCCTTCGGATGGCCTCTCACCTGCATTTTGCCTTGGTGGCG
>JADDQY010000045.1 GCA_016781135.1 Actinomycetota bacterium | reverse complement strand
GGCCCTGGCCGCCCTGGCCGAGCGCCAGTCGGCCTGGCGCCCAGCCGAGCTGGTGCGAGAGCTGGCCGCCGTCGTGCCTCCCGACGTGGCCGTGCCCGCCGAGGATCTGGTGCCCTGGCTGGATCGCCTGGCCGAGGTGGTTGTGGCTGAGCGCCTGGTCGAGTTGTCCCGGCCTGTTCCCGACGGTGCTGCCGTGCGCCGGGACGGCCGTCCGGTGAGCGAGTCGGTCCTTGACCGGGTGCTCACCACGCCCGACATCCTGGCCGAGGAGGAGACCCTGGTGGCCTGGGCCGAGGGCCGCCTCGAGCGGGGAGGAGCCGACGAGGTGGTCGAGGCTGTCACCGGCGGCGTCGAGCTGACCGGGCCCCAGCGAGAGCTGGCCTCAGCCGTTGCCGGGGATCGCCAGCTCGTCATCGCCGTCGGCCCGGCAGGGGCAGGCAAGACCACCGCTCTTGCCCCCGCCGTCGAGCGCCTCCGCGCCCAGGGCCGAGCGGTGCTCGGCGTGGCCCCCTCGGCGGCTGCCGCCGAGGTGCTGGCTGTCGACACCGGGGTCGACGCCGACACCCTCGACAAGTTGCTGGTCGAGCACCGCCTGCAGCGCCCGCCCGACCACCGCTTCGACCTGCCGGCCGGGGCCACGGTGCTGGTGGACGAGGCGGCCATGGTGCCCACCTCCCGCCTGGCGGAGCTCGCTGAGCTGGCCGATCGACGGGGGTGGCGAGTCGCCCTCATCGGCGACCCCCTGCAGTTCTCCGCGGTCGGGAGGGGCGGGATGTTCGCCCACCTGGTCGAGGTCTGCGGCGCCATCGAGTTGGACCGGGTGCGGCGCTTCGCCAACGACTGGGAGCGCGAGGCCAGCCTGCGCCTGCGCCGGGGCGACACCAGCGTGGTGGAGCTCTACAACGACCACGGCCGGCTCCACGGCGGGAACCGGGGGCGCATGGAGGCCATGGTGGTGCGGGCGTGGTGGACGGCTCGGGCCCGAGGCGAGGACACGGCCATGATGGCGCCGACCAACGAGGCCGTCGTGTCCCTCAACCACCGGGCCCAGCAGCTGCGGGCCCGTGCCGGTGAGATCGACCCCGACACTGCCAGCGTGGTGGCCGGCAGCTACTCCATCCACGTCGGTGACCGGGTGGCGACCCGGCGCAACGAGCGGCGCCTTCGCACGAACCGGGGCCTCATGGTCAAGAACCGCGACCACTGGGACGTGGTCGCCGTCCATCGTGGGGGCGACCTCACCGTCGCCGGCCGCACCGGCGAGGTCCGCCTTCCCAGCGAGTACGCCAAGCACCACGTCGAGCTGGCCTACGCCCAGACCAGCCACGCCACCCAGGGCCGCACCGTCGACCGCTCCTTCTTGCTCCTCGACAAGCCGACCGACACCCGAGGGGTCTACGTGCCCATGACCCGAGGCCGGCTGAGCAACGAGGCCTTCGTCGTCCTCGACGGCGAGCAGAGCGCCACCGACGTGATCTCCGAGGCGCTGTCTCGGGACTGGATCGACCAGCCGGCGCTGTCCCGGCGAGCCGAGCTGCAGCGTTCGACAAGCCAGCCAGCGGGTGCCGGTGCCATGCAGCGGCCGCTGGACGCAGCGACGCTTCGACTGCTCATGGAGCGGGACTACGAGCTGGCGCACGGACACAGCCGTGCCCAAGCACAGGTCGACATCCTGCGCCACCAGCTGACGCGCAACCAGGAGCGACGCCGGCAGCTGTCGCGCTCCCTCGAAGCCGACCGGGCCCGGCTCGAGCAGGCGAGGCGAACCATAGAGGAGCTCGACCGGCCAATGCGGCGTCGCCGACATCGGGTGGAGCTGCACGCTGCGCAGCGCCAGCTCCGACACCTCCCGGCGTCGATCGAGCGCGACCGCCGAGAGCTAGCCGACCTAAAGGACAGCGCCGTCGCCGACCGCCAGCGCCTCGTCGTGGCTGAAGAGGCCCTCGGCCGCCGAGGCGAGGTGATGGAGGAGCGCTTGAGCATCGCCTGTCGGCTCGAATTCGACGTGAAGGCTCGGGCCGCCGTCCTCGGCGAGGATCCCCCCGCCTACCTTGCCGAGCGACTCGGCCCCCGGCCGCCGTTCGGCGCCAGCGCCAAGCTGTGGGACCAGGCCGCCGGCCACATCGACCAGCACCGCACGGCGTTCGACGTCGACGGCCAGTACTTGCTCGGCCGTCAGCCCCACTGGGACGACCATGCTTACGCCAGGAGCCATCAGGCGGCGATGAAGGCGGTCGAGCGGCTGGATCGTGGGCTCGGCCGCGAGATGGGTATCGATCCGCCGTCGCGGGGGTTGGGCATGAGCCTGTAATGGCGGGAGGCTCGCCTGCTCTCGCAATCCTCGGTGATGCGCCTTGCCGAGAGATCGGAGCGTGAGAATGCAGGCTATTCTCCCAGGACCATCCATGACCTGGAGGGTCGTTCTGAACACTAAGACTTCCTGCTTCCCACCGTCGGTCCTCTCAGCATGGATGGAGAACAAGCCGTGGCTGAGACATCCGTAGTAGCGAGCTCCGAAGCGATAGAACTGGTATGGCCGAGCTTGTTCGGTTCCTACCAAAGGTGGGTGAACTGACGAAGACGTCTGTCCGCAGCGCGGGACCTGATGCTCATCCTCAATTCCTTAACTTCTAGCTGTACCTACGTATGCTTGTAGCGGCCTGAGCGTCTAGCAGTACGAGCCGTAACAAAGGTCATCCCGGCGCCACCCGAAGTTCGGGCGGGTACGTGGGCTCGAGCCCGCAGGCCATGAACACCGGGAAGCCGTCCTCGATGGCGTCGAGCCGGCAGCGCTGGTACGCGGGCTTGGTCGATCGCCGCCCGCTGGCGGTTTCGCTCCGCATCGCTTCAGCCTCCTGCTGGACGCTGCCGCCAGTGCCGGCGGCCGAGGGCTGCTCGCCCCAGGGGCCGGTGAGGATGTTGAGCAGCAACAGGATGCCGAAGATCGCCACGATGATCTTGGCGACCTTCCAGCCGGTGGAGACTCGACGTCACCTTGGAGGAATGGCCGCCGGGGACCCGGGCGATCTGTCGGCGGGAGAAGCCCCACCCCGGCGCCCAGCTTCGCCTGTGGGACCACGACGGGCTGCGCCACCAGGTCGTGCTCACCAACAGCGAGGGTGACCCCGTCGACTTGGAGCTGCGCCACCGCCGCCACGCCGAGGTGGAGAACCGCATCTGCAACCTCAAGGACTGCGGGCTCGAGCGCACGCCCTTCAGCTCCTTTGATGCCAACGCCGCTTGGATGGAGCTGGTGCTCACCGCCGGCGACCTGTTCGCCCGGTGCCAATGCATCTGCCTCGACGGGGACCTCGCCCGAGCCGAACCACGCACGCTGCGCTACCGGCTCTTGCACACCGCCGGACGCCTCGTGCACCGGTCGCGCCAGGTGGTGCTGCGCCTCTCCGAGCACTGGCCCTGGGCCGAGGACCTGGCCCACGCCTACCAGCGCCTCGCCCTGCTCACCATCTGACCACCCGCCGTTCGACGACACCTCAGCGAAGCGGCACCAGGGTCGTCCAGCTCGTCCCGAGTCACACGACGGAGCCCTCAATGCGAGTGGTTCACCGGCAATGGGCCTCCGACGGATGCAGAGAAGGCTCCAATCGGCCGCGGCGCCGCGGTGCGGCCATCCCGAAGAGCAGGGCCAGCAGCTCCAGCGATCTCCTGAAAGATCGGGGCTAATGGACGGCTTTAGCCCAGCACCCGGCGCTCGAAACGGCGGATGCCCAGGGCGGAGAGTCCGCAGGTAAAGACCAGGAGGCCGGCGTAGACCGCCGGCAGAAACATGTGGGGAACGCTCGGTACGAGGGCGGCTCGGAAGCCCTCGCTGGCATAGACCAGCGGGTTGGCCAACACGACGCCCTGGAGCCAGCGGATGGAGCCCAGTTGAGCCCACGGGTAGTACACGGCGCCGAGGAAGACCACCGGCAACAACACGATGCCGAAGAGCCGGGGGACCGTGCGGGGATCGAAGAAGGTGCCAAAGGCCAACCCGGCGGCCGCAGCAGTGACGCACGCCAGGGGAGCGAGGGTCACCAGCACAAGCCAGTTCACGTTTAGCTCGACAGTGGTGGCCGGCATCGTCGCCGCAACCGGGAACACCACCACGGCGGCGAAAAGGCTGTGGAGGGCCCCCACCACCACCTTCTCCATGGCCACCAGGGAGACCGACAGGGGCGCCAGCAGCCGGTCGTCGATCTCCCGGGACGGACCGAGCTCTTGGACCAGGGGCAAGGCCACGGACTGGATCCCCTGGAAGATGACCGCCAAGGCCACCACGCCGGCCACCAGGACGCTGCTGTACTCGGCGCTGCCCGTCCCGACCTGCTGACCGATCTTGGGGAACACGTAGGTGAACACGAATACCATCAGCACCGGGTGCATCAACGTCCGAGGCAGCACCTCGCGCACGTTTTTGGTCGCCACCTCCAGGTCACGTCCGAGCAGGGCCAGGAACGCCGCCCGAGACGCCGAACCCCGGGGTCGGGGCACGACCTGGGTGGGGGAGGCGGGAGCGGGGGCCGTCATTCGCGCAGCTCCTTGCCGGTCAGCGAGATGAAGACGGTCTCGAGCGTGGTCTTGGTCACCGACAGGTCGGTGAGGGTGAAGCCAGCGCCTTCGGCCGCGGCCACAATCCTAGGCAGCGGGGAGTGGGCGGAGTCGAGGTGGAGCCGGACGAGGCCGTCGACCCGGACGGCGTGGCTCACTCCGGCGACCGTTCCCAGGTGGCGGGCCAGGGCATCGAGGTCGCCGTCGGCTCGGACCGAAGCGCTCGCACCGGTGCCTAGCGAGGCCTTCAGCGCCTCGGGAGTGCCAAGGGCGAGGATGCGCCCGTGGTCCATGATGGCCACCCGGTGGCAGAGCCGATCGGCCTCCTCCATCGAGTGGGTGGTCACGAGGATGGTGTGGCCGGCGGCGAAGAGCTCGCCGATGATCTCCCACAGGGCCAGGCGGCTCTGAGGGTCGAGCCCGGCGCTGGGCTCATCGAGGAAGACCACCGCGGGGCGGTGGAGCACGGCCCGCGCCAGCATCAGGCGCCGGGCCATGCCTCCCGACAGGGTGTGGACGGCGGCCGTCGCCCGTCCCGTGAGGCGGAAGCGCTCCAGGGACTCATCTACCGCAGCGCGGGCGGCCCTGGCGCTCATGCCGAAGTAGCGACCGTGGCGGTAGAGGTTCCCGCTGACGCTGAGGCTGCGGTCGAGGGTGTTCGTCTGGGGCACCACCCCGATGAGCTGCTTGGCCAGGGTCGGCTCGGCGGCCACGTCGAAGCCGCCGACGGTGGCCCTCCCGCTGGTGGGCACCACCAGGGTGGTGAGCATGCCGATGGTGGTCGTCTTGCCGGCGCCGTTGGGCCCGAGCAGACCGAAGACCTCGCCCTGGCCGACGGCGAGGTCGAGGCCGTCGACGGCGCACAGGCCCCCGGGGTAGGTCTTGGTCAGGGCCTCGGTGCATATGACCTCGGCCTGACCGGTCGATCGAGCGAGCCGCGCCTTGTCGATCACCGGGCGTTCCTCACTCCGATTCGTTGACGGCTCGGATATCGACCCCGGTCTGGCGACCCGTGATCAACGCCTGCTTGTTGTAGGGGAAGGGCCCACTGGCCCCGGCGCTGCCCGGGGTGAAGTACCACTGGTCGAAGACGCGCTCGTCGAAGGCGAAGTAGAGCGTCGGGTAGTAGAGGGGCAGCAGCGGGACGTCGCGGGCCACGATCCCCTGCATCCGGCCGATGAGCTGCCGCCGTTCGGCCTCGTCCTGGGTGACCAGCTGCCTGGTCGCCAGCTCGTCGAGCTCGGGATCGGCGTAGCCGCCGGCAGAGAACGTCCCGCCCACCGTCGACGAGTACGTGGCGCGCATCGAGTCGGGATCGCCACCAACCCCGCCGTCGAAGTTGACTGTCATCTCGTAGTCCCCCCTCGACCTCGCTCCCAGGAGCGCGGGCAGGCTGAGCAACTGGGGGACGAGCTCGACCCCGACGGCCACCAGGGAGCCGACCACCAGCTCGACCACGGCCGGGATGGTGTTGAGCACGGACACCCCGAAGCGCAGTGGGGCGCCGTCGGGGCCCTGCCGAGGGCCACCCCCTCCTGGCCGCACGTAGCCCGCCTCGTCCAGGAGACGATTGGCGGCGGCAGGGTCGAAGGGGTACTGCTCGACGTCGACGTGAAAGGGGTGGTTCGGGGCCAGGTAGCCGGGGTTGCCGGGGATGCCGTTGCCCCCCAGCAAGCGGTCCACCAGCTCGCTGCGGTCGATGGCCAGCGCGCACGCCTGGCGGAAGCGCACATCGGCCAGCGCGCCCCCTCGGGCCAGGTTGAAGTACAGCGGGATGGCGAAGCCTCCGGTGTCCTCGATGATCCCGAACGAGGGGTCGGCCCGGAACGGTCGGAGGGCGACGGGCTGCACCCCGGTCACGGTCGACAGCCCACCGTCGATCTCGCCGCCCAGCAGGGCGTTGAGCTCGTTGCCCACCCCCCTGATCTCAAGGCGCTCCACGAAGGGCGGGCCGAGGAAATAGTCCTCCCGGGCGGTGAACAGGTAGGCACCGGTGCCCGCCTGGTACGACTCCACCCGGTAGGGCCCAGAGCCGACCAGCACCTCGGGGTCCTGGGCGGCGCCGGGGTCGTCGATCGAGGACCACACGTGGCGGGGGACGATGGGGATGGCGCCGGCCACCGCCTCGGGGAAGGTGACGGCGGGGGTGTCGAGTGTGAAGCGCACGCTGCGCTCCCCGGTCGCCTCCACCGCCGCTACGTAGCGGGGCTGGGCCAGGACGAGGGGGGAGATGGTCTGGGCGGCGAAGTACTCGAAGGTGAAGGCCACGTCGTCGGCGGTGACCGGTCGGCCATCGGACCACGAGGCCTCGCGCAGCTCGAAGGTGTAGGTGAGGCCGTCGTCGGAGCCCTGGTAGGTGCGGGCCAGCCACGGCAACAGCTCGCCGCTGGAGTCCTTCCACAGGAGCGTGTCGTAGAGGTAGCTCATCCGGGTGTAGCCGGGGCCGGCCAGGTACGAGAACGGCGAGGGGAACCCGAAGTCCTGGGGGGCGCCGATGCGCAGCCTCGGTCGTCCCGTGGTGGCGCCGGGGGCGGCGCGCTGGTCAGCGTCGGTGCACGCGCCCAGGGCCAGCGCGCCGGCCGCCCCCAGGGTGGCGGTCAGGAACCTCCGGCGGTCCATCTGGTGGGCGCCGGTGGTGGGGACGGTCACCGCCGAGGTCCCAACCGGGGGTTGAAGGTCGGCTCCAGGCCGACCCCCACGAAGGTCAGCCCCAGCACCACCACGCTGATGGCCAGCCCGGCGGGGAGGACCCACCAGGTCCACAGGGCGCTGTAGTACAGGCCGGGGAACAGCAAGGCCCGGTTCAGCATCAGGCCCCAGCTCACCACGGTGGGGTCGGCGAGGCCGAGGAAGGCCAGGCCGGCCTCCATGAGCACGGCGATGGTGGCCACGCTGACAACGCCGGCGGCGATCACCGGGCCGAGGGCAGGCACGAGGTGGCGCCGGAGTAGATAGGGCACGCCCGCGCCGAAGCCCTGGGCCGCCCCGACGAAGCCCCGGTGGCGCAGGGTGCGGGTCTGGCCTCGGGTGACCCGAGCGATCTCGGGCCAGCGGATGAGCCCGATGACCAGGATGATCACCAGCCGGCTGGCTCCGGCCAGGGCGGCGATGAGCACCAGGAGGGGGAGGACGGGCAGGGCCAGGAACAGGTCGACCACCCGCATGGCGAGGCTGTCCGCTCTCCCGCCGGCCAGTCCTGCGCCCACGCCGACCAGCACCCCGGTGAACACCGCCAGGGCCGAGGCGCCGACCGCCACGGTCAGCGACGGCCGGGTGCCCCAGATGACCTGGGAGAAGATGTCCTGGCCGATGTCGTTGGTGCCCAGCAGGTGAGCGGCCGACGGGCGCTGCAGCGGCAGCCCGACGAGGGCCCGGGGGTGGTAGGGGGCCAGCGCCGGGGCCAGGATGGCGACGACCGCAGCGGCGACGAGCAGCCCACCCCCGGCGACGATCAGGGGGCTGCGCAGGGTCCTCACCGGGTGATCCTCGGGTCGAGCCGGGCGCTGACCACGTCGGCGACCAGGTTGGCCGCCACCACCAGCAGGGTGAGCACCAAGAAGCAGCCTTGGAGGGTGGGATAGTCCTGAAAGCCGACGGCCTCGAACAGGAGCCGGCCGACACCGGGGTAGGCGAAGACCGTCTCGACGAAGATGACCACCCCGGACACGGCGAAGCCGAACTGCACGCCCGTCAAGCTGACCACCGGCAGCAGGGCATTGCGGGCGGCGTAGCGGTACTTGAGCCGGCGCTCGTGCAGGCCCTTGGCCCGGCCGAGGAGGAGGTAGTCGGCGCCGAGCTCGCTGACCATGGCCGCCCGCATGACCAGGTACTGGAAGGCGGAGAACTGCACGGCCATGACCGTGGCCGGCAGCACCAGGTGGTGGGCGATGTCGGCCAGGCGGCTCAGCGCGCCCAGCGACTCGCTGAAGGGGGTGGTGGCCCCGGCCAGCGGGAACCACCCGAGCTGGACCGAGAACACGAACAGCCCGACGGAGGCCAGGAAGAAGGCGGGGAAGTTGCGGACGCCGAGGAACAGGCTGAGCAGGCTGCGGTCGAGGAGTCCGCCCCGACCCCAGCCGGAGTGGATGCCAGCCACCACCCCCACCACGCTGGCCAGGCCGAGGCCGGTGGTCGCCAGCAGCAGGGTCCAGGGGAGCCGCTCGGCCAAGAGCTCCGCCACCGGGGCGCGGTAGCGGATCGAGGTGCCCAGGTCGCCCTGGGCCAAGTCGCCCAGGTAGCCGAGGTACTGCTCGGGCAGCGGCCGGTCGAGGCCGTAGTAGGCCTCGAGCTCGGCTCGGGCGGCATCGTCGGCGACGTAGGTCGCGGCGCTCGGGTCCAAGAGGGCCGACACCGGGTCGCCGGGCATGGCCCGGGGCAGGAAGAAGTTCACCGTGAGCAGGAACGCGATGGTGAGCAGGTAGGGAGCGAGGACCCGACCCAGACGCCGACGGCGACGCCTGACGGCCCTGGCCTCCGGGGGGTAGGCGCGCAGCTCGGGGCCCGCATCGCCCTGCTCCGCGACGGTCGTGACGCCCGTCGAGAACGCGCGGTCATGAAGGGCAGTTCTCACAGCGCTGGATCTTCGCTCTCGCTCGACGCATCGGATGGCAAGATGGACGTTACCGATGTCGACACGACGGTGGTAGTGACGCGTACTGATGATGACCATGCGAACGACGTATCGCGCTCGAACATTCTTCTCTTGCCCAACCGCTCTCGTTCTTGCGCGTCGGAGGTTGGGGTAGTCGGGTCGAAGCGTATACCAGAAAGGAGTTGGTATCAACAAGATGATGCTAGGTGTGGTAGGTTCAGTGGCACTGTTCTTCGAGATGGCCAGTCCGGCTGCCGCTCACCTCGAAACGCCTGCAGGGGACACCGGAGTCCAGGTCAGCGACCAAGCTGACATCGGCGACCCGACCCGTCCGGCCGACGGCCCGGGCTTGCGGACGGCTGAAGACAACCCACTCCAATCGAGGGCAGTCAGGGCGCACGCGTCGGCGGCCGGTGTTTCAGCGTGCTCGACGGAGGCCCTCCGTCCCCCTGTGAGTTCTAGAAGAACGCCGACAGAGGGTGATGGTGATAGGGCGGACCCCAGTCAGTAGCCAGGTCTGCTGAACGCCCTGCGCGCGGCTGAAAATGCCGAAGGGGCGGCTGCTCGTCAGGCCGCCCCTTCGGGCCGCCGACCGGCTCCAGCTTCGAGAACCATGGCCTCTTCTCGACTGCCACAACCTAACCTCGATCCACCGATCCGCCTCCGCCGTGGCACTCACGAAAGACGCTGAGCCCTTCGCAGTGGTGGCGGGTGGACCACTGGCTTTGAACGGGCTGATCAGGGGGCGCGAGGTCCCCTGACGAGGTGCCCGGGGATGTCAGCGCCTGGATCGATCGTGATGGCGGCGCCGGCCCGCTTTGGGAGGCAATCAGATTGGCACCGGCTGCAGGTCGCGCAAGCGGACGAGTCTCCGGGTGAACAGCTGCGCCCAGGGCAGTTGCGGGGCCGCGCAGTGCCGGAGCGATTGACGAGGCACCCGGGCACGGCGATGAGATGCGTGCGAACGCTGCGAGCGACGACCAGCTCCCGGGGGCGGACGGGGGTTGCCGAGCGTGGTGGTCCAGCGGATGAGGTTGTGGGCCAGCACCGCGCAGCAGAGCCAGGCGCCGTTGGCGAAGAAGTGCCCGGAGGGGACGTGATCGAGCCGGCGGCCTCCTTGTGGTCGCGAATGGCGAGCTCGACCACGGCGTGGTGGCGGTGAAAGGCGTCCAGGGCCACGGCGTCACGGTTGTCGGTGTACAACCAGGTGTGTCGCTCCGTGTACGACTCGAAGTGTCGCCCGACGTCCGGCCTGACGTGTAGGGCGAACCCGGCGGGATCCACCAACTGACCCGGGGCGATGGCCATCCTCCGGGCGACGGCTGACCACCAACGCGCTCGGAGGATGACCAACCCCATGTTGCTCTCTACGGAGGAGTGGATGGACCTGCGCGCCTATCGCGCCCGACAAGACGCCGGTGCCACCTGGGCGGAGATCGCCCGAGAGACCGGACACGACTGGCGGACGGTGAAGAAGTACCTGACGCCCGACACCTGCGACCGACCGCCGGCGGTGACCGCCAGCCGGCCCGCCAAGAAGAAGTTGATCGACCCCTACACCGACCTCATCGACGCCTGGCTCAAGGCCGAGCCGCGGCTCCAGGCCACCACCATCCACGAGCGCCTGGTCGCCGACCACGGCTTCGTCGGCTCCTAACAGCGGGGGAAGCTCACCCACCGTCCCGCCAGCGCTTCACGTTGCGACTGGTGTTGCGCGCGATCAAGATCATCGACTCGATGGGGTTGGTCGGGGTCAGCGTGCGTGCCAGGGGGTGCGACACGCCGAGACGCCGGACCGTGAACATCTCGTCGAGCCCCTCTCGCAGGCTGGCCGCCGCGTCGGGCCAGCGGTCCTCGAGGGTTCGGGCGGGCGCCCAGAGGGGACAGCGAGGCCGTGCTTGCCCTCCTGGTCGTCGTGCTGCTGGTCAGCAGCGGTGGAGTGATCGCCATGTTGTCGCCCGACCTGCCGAGGTGTTACCCGACCGCTGTGCGGGGGCACTGGCAGCGGCCTCGCCGCTGCCGGCAGCAAGGTTGGCGGCGTCTTCGG
>JADDQY010000124.1 GCA_016781135.1 Actinomycetota bacterium | reverse complement strand
AGGCCCCGTCGCCGCCGCCCGGCGGAATGTTCGGAAAGGACCGCTTCGAGGTCAACCTCACCGAGGACACTGTGACGTGCCCGAACTCGGTGACGCTGACCATCCGGCGGGGTCGGGACAGCGACGGCATCGCCTACTTCGGCGAGGCGTGCATCACCTGCCCCCTGCGGGCCCAGTGCACCAACGCCGCCGCCGGTCGCACCATCCGCGTCAGTCGCTACGAGGCGACGCTGGCCCGCGCTCGTGAGCGCCAAGCGGACGATGACTGGCGCAAGGACTACCGAGCGACTCGGCCGAAGGTCGAACGCAAGCTCGCTCACCTGGTGCGCCGCAAGCACGGCGGTCGCAGGGCCAGGGTGCGCGGGACGGCCCGCGTCGATGCAGATTTCCGGCTGTTGGCCGCGGCAGCCAACGTGGCGCGACTGGCGTTGCTCGGGGTCCGCTCGACGACGAGTGGATGGGCGATCGCATGAGCGATCAGCGGGGGAGCTCGGGCCGCTCGGGCCACCACGCCTTCCACACCGTCCGCGTCTGGACAACCGTCAACATTTCGAACAGTGGCTACAGTCGGCCAGAAGGAGCGCCCATGGCCCCTTCATCCCGGCCCGCAACTGGTCCTTCCCTGCGAGATGACCATCGGCTCGCCGTACTGCTTCACGCACTCACGGAAGTCATCGACGGTGTGAACCCGACACCAGCCACCTAGTCCGGGGCAGCTTCGCCAGCTCGCCCTCCAGGCTCTGACGTTGAGGAGCGGATGCTTGTACCTCAGGTCGCCGTGCATGGAGCAGGTGGACAGCCTGGCCTGGGACATTGCGAACCGGGCCCAGCTCCTCGACCTCTCGGTCGAGCACCCCGCCTGACCGGAACGGCCTTGTGTTTGCGGACTTGTCGCCAAGTGTGAGCGTCATCGTGAGGCTCCATGTGAAGGGCGATGCCCAGCATTCGCTTCGTGGCGTCGTCGAGGTGTGGCCGGTGGAAGGATGCCGCCGACGGCGATGCGCTCAGGGCCGGCCCGTGCTGAGCATCGGTCGCCTGGGCGTCGGCCAGGAGGGCTACTACCTCGGCAAGGTCGCCAGCGGCGCTGAGGACTACTACCTGGGATCGGGAGAGGCCGCTGGCCGTTGGACCGGCGCAGGGGCGTCGGCCTTCGGGGTCTGCGGCGAGGTCTCAGCTGAGCAGCTGCGTTCCGTCCTGGCCGGCGTCGACCCGGCGACCGGTGAGCAGCGGACCCGACCAGGGAGCCCCAAGCGCCCAAGGGTCCCTGGCTTTGACCTGACCTTCTCGGCACCGAAGTCGGTGTCGTTGCTCTACGCCGTCGGCTCGGCAGAGATCGACGCCGAGGTGGTAGCGGCACATGAGGCGGCGGTGGACGCGGCGTTGTCGTACCTGGAGCGCCATGCCACCTTCACCCGGCGCCGCCATGACGGTGAGATGGAGTTCCATCCCGGCGAGGGCCTCACGGCGGCAGCGTTTCGCCACCGCACGTCTCGCGCTGGCGACCCCCAGCTCCACACGCACTGCCTGGTGGCCAACGCGGTGCGCACCGCCGACGGCCTGTGGGGCGCGCTCGACTCTCGGTCGCTCTACCGCTACGCCCACACCACCGGCTTCGTCTACCAGGCGGTGCTTCGAGGCGAGCTCTCGGCTCGCCTCGGCGTGGCCTGGGGTGCGGTGCGAAACGGCCAGGCCGACATCGCCGGGGTGCCCCGGGCGGTGCTGCGGGAGTTCTCCCGGCGCAGGGTCGAGATCGAGGCCCACATGGCAGCCCGAGGCGAGGAGTCCTCCAAGGCGGCCCAGGTGGCGACGTTGGCCACCCGACGGGCCAAGGACTACGGCGTGGACCAAGCCAGCCTGCGCCACGCCTGGGTGGCCCGGGCCGAGGCGCTGGGAGTCGACCGAGGCAGGGTCCAGACCTGGCTCGGACACGACGCTCCCCGGCTCGACGAGAGCGCAGTCGAGCTGGCCCTGGCGCAGCTGGGCTCCCCCGAAGGGTTGACCGCCCGAGCCGCCAGCTTCGATCGCCGTGACGTGGTCCGGGGGCTGTGCGAGGCGCTTGCCCCCGGTGCACCCGTGAGCGTCGAGGAGCTCGATGCGCTCAGTGAGCGCTTCGTGGCCTCGGATGCGGTCGTGACCCTGATCGGCCGAGGTCCGCTCGGCGACCGAAAGGATGAGCGCAGGGGAAGAGACGAGAGGCGCTGGTCGGCTCCGGAGATGCTGGCCGTCGAGCGGGCGTTGCTCGACGCCGCGCTCGCCCGCCAGAGCGCAGCGGCCGGCGTCGTATCCCAGGAGCTGGTTGGCGCCGCCCTCGCCGCTCGCCACACGCTGCTCCCGGACCAGGCGGCGATGGTGGAGCGCCTCACCACCTCCGGCGCCGGGGTCGACGTCGTGGTGGGCAAGGCCGGCAGCGGCAAGACCTTCGCCCTGGCGGCCGCAGCCGAGGCGTGGCACGCCGCCGGCTACCGGGTGTGCGGGGTGGCCCTCGCCGCTCGAGCAGCTGCCGAGCTGGAGGAGGCCTCGGGGATCCCCTCGGGGACGCTGGCCCGCTTCCTGGCCGACGTGGAGGCGCCCCGGGGCCAGTTGGACCAGCGCAGCGTCGTGGTCCTCGACGAGGCGGTCATGGTCGCCGCCCGCCACCGGGATGTAGCCGACCTCAACGCCCGGGCTCGTCAGCGTCGGATG
>JADDQY010000021.1 GCA_016781135.1 Actinomycetota bacterium | reverse complement strand
AGCCCAGCCTCGGCTGAGCCGGTCGGCTGTGGGCAGGTGATCACCCAGAGCACGACCCTCGACAGCGACGTGGGGCCGTGCAGCGGCGAGGCATCGTCGTCGGGGCCGACAACATCACCCTCGACCTCAACGGGCATTCGGTGTTCGGTACCGGCCAGCACGGCGACGGTGCCGGAGTCCTCGTGTCGCTGCGCACCGGGGTTACGGTCAAGAACGGCACGGTCAGGCTCTTCGACGGCGGCGTCGTCATCGAGGGCGGGTCCTCCAACACCGTCTCCGGCGTCACCGCCCACGACAACGTCGGGCAGTCGGGCGATACCCAGTACGGCGACGGCATCGCCGTGCTGTCGTCCACCGACAACGTCATCGAGAACAACACGGTGCGGCACAACGGCCCCTTCAGCGGGATCGGCTTGTTCGAGCGGGTCGACTCCGACCATCCCCGGCAGGTGACCGGCGAGACAGCCGGCAACACCATCCGCGGCAACAACATCCGGGACAACAACCTCTGCCGGACCCCGCAGGGCTCCTGCGACGACGACGGCATCCGCTTGGAGCCCGGGGTCACCTCCACCACCGTGGTCGACAACTACGTGGCCGGAAGCGGGCTCGACGGCATCGCTGTCTTCCGCACTGCCACCGACAACGTGGTGCGCAACAACACCTTCGAGCACAACGGACACCACCGCGCTCAGCACCGCAAGGGCGACGGCATCCGCATCTTCTCCGACCGCAACCTGGTGGAGGGCAACCGCTCGTTCCACAACGCCGGCAACGGGATCATCGTCGGCTTCAGGAACGCGATCAACGGCCGGGTGTTTCCGGGGAACGACAACCAGATCCTGGGCAACGAGACGGGAGCCAACCAGGTCGTCGATCTCCGAGACGTCAGCCCTGGAGGGACCTGCGGCACCAACGTGTGGAGGGGCAACACCTTCCAGACCGCTGACCCGGTCTGCACCACCGCTCCCACTCCCTGACGGCGAGCCAGAACCCAGGGCGGCGGCCGCGGTCGGGAACGGCACACCGCGAAGCGGCCACCACCGCGCCGACCTCTCTTGGCGTCGTCCTCGGGTCAGGCCCAGAAGCGCCAGGGAGGGCGTGGCGCCTGGGACGTCTCGGCCAAGGGCTCGAACAGGCTGCTTAGGCGGGAGTCCGAGGGGAGCGACCCCAGATCGAGCTGGCCGGGGACCACCTCGCACGCGATCCCTTCCGTCGCCAACTGCCGCTGCCAGTGCTCGCCCGACCGGGTGCACATGCACCGGACCACCTCGAGCTCGGCCTGAGCCGGGGACGAGCCCGTGACGTCGACGCCGCAGAGGCCACAGAGGCGGCGGAACGCGGCGGGGTCGTCGACGCTCACCACGACGAACCCGTCGTCGACGGCCAACGGGTGGTCGAGGGGCCCCCAGACGGGGCGCCCGCCCGAGCGCCCGTCCTCGGTGCCCCTGACGATGGCGTCGAGCACGTGGGCCTGGAGGGCCATGGCTCCGGCCAGCAGCGAGGTGCCGACGCGTGCCCCCCGCCTCGACAGCTCGCGCTGGTACAGCCCGCCGAGGATGCCCTCGCAGGTGATCAGCGCGCCGAAGTAGTCGACGAGGATGACCCGGGACGGGACGGGCGGCGTTCCCTGGGGGTTGAGCCCTTGCCCGAGGCCGGCGTACGCCTGCACCAGGAAGTCGGTGCCGAGGAGTGGGATTGGCCGGTCGCCCCATCCCGAGGCGGTGGTGTGGATCAGGTGGGGGTTGACGGCGAGGAGGTCGTGGGCGTCGAGGCCCCACGCCTTGGCCTTGCCCGGGCGCCAGTTGTGCAGGAACACGTCGGCGTCGGCCACCAGCTCCACCAGCCCGTCCCGGCCTGACGCCCGGCTGAGATCGAGCTCGACCACCTCCTTTCCCCGGTTGAAGCAGAGGAAGAACGAGCCGGTGTCGCCCGCCACCGGAGGCACGATCCTCCCGAAGTCGCCGCCCGGAGGCTCGACCTTCACCACGTGAGCACCCAGCATCTGCAGCAACAGCCCGGCGAGCGGGCCCTGGAGGCGAGTGGTGGCCTCGATGACCCGGAGGCCCCGCAGCGGTAGGTTGCCCTCGGGGCCCAGGAGCGACCCCGCCGGTGGGGCACTGCCGCGCCCGCCCGGGCCCGACGGTGGCGGCCCTGGGTCGATCACCGGCAGATGAGCAGATGCTCCCGGCTCGCCCAGCACCTCGTCGTAGCCCCGGAGGGGCGAGACGCTGACCCCGCAGTCGGCGGCGACCTCCATGATCACATCGAGGGGCTGGGCGGCGGTCGCTTGGTGCAGGCCGGGAGGCAGCGAGCACGTCGCCCGGTAGTAGCGGGGACGGAACAGCGCCCACGCTCTGCCCAGTTCGGCGCCGGCGGCCCCGAGGCGCTCCCAGAAGGACTTCCAGGCTTCGGGTTCGAGGGTCTCGATCTCGAACCACCGGCCCTCGGCGCTGCGGAACGGCGGCCCGGGGTCGGAGCCGGGCGGAGCCGGCTCCCATGGTTCTGCGCATGTGGCGGCGGCGACGTAGTGCGAGACCAACAGCAGGCCCGCCTGGAGCACCGACGTCTGCACCCCGCTCAACGCCTGGCCCCGAAGGGCACCGATGCGGGCGGCCAGCAACCCCTGGGCCGCGAGCACCCCGGCGGCGACCGACGCGACCTCGAGCCCCAGGCGCCGCGGCCCACCGCTGTCACCGTCGTGGAGGTGCATGAGCCCACACAGCGCCTGGATGGTGGCCTCGCTGGCCGGGCGATCCTCGGAGAAGCCCGCCGGCCCGTACCAGGAGATGTCGGCGTCGGGCCCGATATCGGCGTGGCCCAGGTCGTCGGCGCCGCCCCGCCACTCGAGCACGACCTCCGCCCGGTCGCGGCCGCCGACGAAGGTGACCGCGTGCGGTTGCAGACGGCGTGCGCAGGTCTCCAGCGCCAGGGACGGTCCCCGCAGCCGCGTGCGCAGCACTCAGCCCGTCCGTCTCATGGCGACCACCACCAGGCGCCCCCGAGCGGGGCCGATCGGCCACAGCCCGGCGGTCACCAGCTCCACCCACGCGGCGAAGGGGTTGACGGCCCGACCGAGCAGCGCCCACGCCACCGCTCCACCCAGCAGCCACAGCTGGGCGCCGGATGCCACTCGCTCGTCGACGTCGTCGATGCCAACCGGTGCCAGGCGTTCGGTGGCGAGCAGCATGGTGACGTGGAGGGCGGCCTCCAGGTGGACCTCGCGTCCAGCGTGCACCAGCGCGGGCCGGGGCGCCGATCGCCGAGCGTCGAGCGCGGCCAACCACTCGGGATCGACGGAGGCTGATCGCTCGACGCCGTCGGCGAGCGGTACCAGCGCGAGGGGCAGGGTCACCGGCCCGAGGGGCGTGTCGGCGGCCAGGGCGCCGATGTCGAGGTCATCCGCCGCCGAGGCTGGCGCCAGCAGCCGGGTGAGCATGGCTTCGACGCCGTCTCCCCCTGGACCCAGGGCGCCGGCCAGCCCGACGTGGGACCCGTCGTCGGCGATCGGCCAGCTGAGCGCGGGAGCGGCGGCGAGGGCGGCGGCCGCCGACGACGGGCCGGAGGACGGGGCGCACCCGCCGGCGAGGTCGGGCCCCGACGGGTCGACCGCGTGCCAGCGTGGGGGACGCTCAATGCGGGGCGGCAGGGTGGCCATGCCAGTGCACGCCGACCTCGGGGAACTCCAGCCCGAGGTCGTCGACGACGAAACGCCGACTCCGGGCGATGAAGCTGGCGCGGGCTTCATCGTTGGTGGAGTGCTTGATGCCCCAGCGACGGAAGAGCTCGTTGTTCGAGGAGGCGCTGCGGCCGAAGAACGGCACCGTGAAACGCACCAGGTCGCTGACGGCCGTGCTCAGCGCCGGGCGGTTCGCCGGCTCCGCCGCCAGCTCGATCGACGCCCTCCGGCCGAAGGCCACGTGGAACCGCTCCTCGGGGAGCAGCTTCATCGCCAGGTGACGCAGGGGCAGGTACGTTGCCCCGCTGAGCTCCTCCATGAGCACGACCTCGGCCAGGTCGACGATGGCCTTGAGCACGACGAACTCGGTCCAGGTGTGCAACTCGTAGTCGAACACCGACAGTGCTGGCCCGCGCAGCGGCACGGCCAGGCCGAGCTCGGCGGCGAGCTTGTTGAACTTGAGGTGGTGGCCGTACTCCTCCATGGCGATGCGGCAGGCCAGCCACTTGTCCTTCGGTGACGGCGCCAGGGCGATGGCCGGCTCGTCGAACACGGTGGCCCCGGCCAGCTCGTTGCGTACGTGGCTGGCGATGACCTTGCCTGCTGCCGCCACGTACTCAGGACCGAGCTCTCGGGCGTGTTGGGCATCGGCGACCTCATCGACGAAGGGCTGGTCCAAGGTGGGCGGCAGCATCAGATCGTGCTCCTCTGCATGACGGCCACCGGGGGGGCGGCGAACAGGTCGAACTCGGACTCGAGCGGGACCAGGAGGGGCTCGAGCGCCGGTAGCGCCGTCTCGCTGAGCGCGTCAGCGCACCAACCCTGCTCGTCGATCAACGAGCGATGGGGTCGAGGTTGTGACCAGAGGGCGAGCTCGGCACCGCGCGCCCCCAACACCTGGCCGGTGACGCCGGCGGCGGCGTCGGAGCACAACCAGCACAGCAGTGCGGCCAGGTCGTCGGGGCGGGCCAGCGCCGCGGTGCGAAGATAGGCAGCGAGCTGGTCGGTGACCGGAGGGATGGATTCGGTCATCCGGGTGAAGGCGAAGGGCACGAGGTAGTTGACGCACACGTCGCGGCCGGCCATCTCCAAGGCGACGGCTCGGGTGAGGCCGAAGAGCGCGGCCTTGGCCACCGCGTACCCGGCCTGGCCGACGCTGCCCACCAAGCCTGCTGCCCCTCCCAGGTAGACGATGCGTCCGAAGCGCCGAGCGCGGATCGTTCCCGACAGGGCCCGAGTCAGCTCGACGGCCACAGAGAGGTGGGAACCGAGCACCTCGGCCCAATCCTCGTCGGAGGCCTTGTGGACCATGCCGTCGCGCAGGGTGCCGGCGGCGTGGACGAAGATCGTGGCGGGTGCCCCCGCCCACCCCTCGACGTCGGCCACCAGCCGCCGAGCTGCTCCCGAGGTCCGGGCATCCACGGTGCTGGCCATGGCTCGGCCACCCCGGGCCACGATCTCGCTCGCCGCCGCCGCAGCGGGGGCCGGATCGGGAGCTCGGCCGGCGAGGTCGACGCCGGTGTCGTTGACGCAGACCGGGTGGCCGGCAGCACCGAGCGCCAGGGCGGCGGCGCGACCGAGGCCCCGAGCCCCGCCGGAGACGATCGCTGATCGCTCCCGGTTCACGCTGCGGTCCTGCTCGAAGCTCACCTGGACCGCACTCGCTGGCGGGGGACGCGAACGTCCTCGATCAGGGCCCGCAGCGCCGGGCGGTCGACTTTGCCGAGGGGGCTGCGGGGGATGCCGTCGACCAGGCACAACTCGTCGGGCAGCTTGTGACGAGCGAGGGTCTGGCCCAGGTACCCGCGCAGCTCGTCGAGATCGGGCGGGTCGCCGTCGGCCACGACACAGGCGCACGTTGCCTCTCCGAGCACGGGGTCGGGGGCACCGACCACGGCACCGTCGGCGACCTTCGGATGGCGGACGAGGACAGTCTCAACCTCGACCGGAGAGACCTTCAGGCCGCCCCGGTTCACGAGGTCGTTGAGCCGGCCGAGCACGAACAGGCAGCCGTCGGCGTCGATCCGGCCGACGTCACCGGTGTGGTACCAGCCGTCGGTGGCGGTCTCGGCCTGGCGCCAGTAGCGCACCGGCGCCGCCGCTCCGAAGACGATCTCACCCACCTCGTCGGGCCCCGACCGCAGCTCGCCGTCGGGGCCCATGATGGCGACGGTGCCGGCCGCCGGCGTCCCGGGCGGACCCCGAAAGACGGTGTTGCCCACGGAGCCCCGGAGGATCTCGTGGCGGTCGGTTGTCCGGGTCGTGAACCCCTCGCTGCAGCCGAAGACGTAGAGGATCTCCACGCCCAGCTCGTCGTAGACCCGCTGGGCCAGGGTGCGAGGCAGGTTGGCGGCGGCCGAGATCACCCACCGCAGGCTGTCGACCCGGTGTCGGGTGCGATCGAGCCGGCCCAGCAGCAGGGTGAGGTGCGTCGGCATGCCCGGCAACACGGTCACCCGCTCGTTCGTGACCAGCTCGAGCGCCCCCGTCGGGGAGAAGCGTTCTTGGAGCACGAGGCGGCCGCCCCGCAGGAGGGCGATCAGGGCCAGCCGCAGCCCGAACACGTGGGAGATCGGCAGGTAGACGAGGTGCACGTCGTCGATGCCGGGCTGGAAGGCGTCAGCGAAGAACTGCATCTTGGCCCAGCACACGGGCAGGGTCTCCATGACCGCCTTGGGCCGTCCCGTCGTCCCCGAGGTCAGGAACAGCAGTGCGGTGTCGTCGGGGCCGGGCTGCGGGTCGAGCGGCGCGTCGGGCAAATCGTGGCCGTCGGCCAGGAGGTCGGCCAAGAGCGTCCAGGCGGGCCCCGGCGGGCCTTCGTGCACCACCAGCGCCGTCTGCGGACACGACTCGGCGACGTCGCGGAGCGGAGCCAGGGGATCTGTCCCGCCGGTGCGGGGGTGGAAGAGCAAGGCCGCCGACTCGGTGTGCTCCACCAGCCAGCACAGCTCACTGCCGGTGAGGTCGTCGTCGGCGCCCACGTGGATGGCGCCGACCAGCCAGGCGGCGTTGATGGCGACGATGTGCTCGGGGCAGTTGCGAAGGGCGGAGATGATCCGGTCGCCGGGGCGCACGCCGAGGCGGCGGTAGGCATGGGCAAGGGCAAGCACCGTCCGCCACAGTTGGGCATAGGTGATGGTGCCTCCCCGGTAGGTGATGGCAGGACGCTCCGCCCAGAGGCGGCAGGCTGCCCCGAGGCTCGGCTGCAGCGGCGCTGCCCTCATGGCCGCCACCCAGCGCCACCCGCACCCCGTTGACGTGCATGGCCTGGTCTACCGTGCCGGCGATGGCAGGAGAAGAGGAGCACTGGCCCACCTCGCCTGCGTTGCTCGCCGATGCCCGGCGAAAGACGGGGTTGAACGATTTCGGGGAGATGGGCTTCGTCGAGCCGCTCGAGCTGTTCCTCGAGGCAGCCCTCACCACCGGGCAGCTGAACCCGACCGGCCTTCGGGTGCTGCCGAAGGTGCTCCTCCGCCACCTGGTCAACCGGCTCTACCTGCACGATCACCTCGAGCGCCAACCTCACGTGGTGGCCGACCCGCCGGTGGCGTTGGTCATCACCGGACTGCCGCGAACGGGGACGACCGTGCTCCACAACCTCCTGGCCCTTGATCCTGTTCACCGGGTGCTGCGGCTGTGGGAGGCGCTCCACCCTGTTCCCCACGCCGACGGGTCGTTCTCGCAGGAAGCGCTGGTCGACCAGGCCCGCCGCTGGCTCACCCGCCTCTACCAGCTGGCACCGTCGTTCCGGATGGTGCACGGGTCGACGGCCGAAGGCCCCGAGGAGTGCGACGCCCTCCTCCAAAACGAGTTCGCCAGCCAGCACTTCGAGGACATGGTGCACGCCGAGGCCTACTCGCGGTGGCTCGACCATGTCTCGTTGCGGCGCCAGTACGCGTCGTTGGCCCTGCAGCTGTCGGTGCTCGACCAGGGGGGCGACGGCCGGCGATGGGTGCTGAAGTCGCCCAGCCACCTCGGGCACCTGGACGACCTCGTGCTGCAGTTCCCGGCAGCGGTGATCGTCCACTGTCACCGGCATCCCGTCGAGGCCATCCCGTCCCACGCCAGCCTGGTGGCCATCGTGCGGCGCCCGTACAGCGACGAGGTCCGGGGCGAGGTGGTGGGCGAGCACGCCCTGCGCCGCGGGATGGTGGCGATGGACCGAGCTCTCTCCGTCCGTGGCGCCGGGGCTTCCGACCGCTTCGTCGACGTCGGGTTCGAGGCCCTGCGCCGGGACCCCCTGGCGGTGGTGGCCCGGCTCTACGAGCGCCTCGGACGTCGTCTCGACGAGACCACGGCGGCGGCGATGCGCCGCTGGCTGGCGGAGCACCCCCAGCATCGGCACGGCATCCACCGGTACCGCCTCGCTGACTTCGGGCTGGATGCCGAGCGGGTGGACCGGAGCTTCGCCGACTACCTGCGCCGCTTCGCCGAGCACCTCGAGCACTGAGCCGGGCACGACCGGCTACGCCCTCTCGGACCTGGGTTGGACCAGCTCGATGGTCACGCCGTCCGGGTCCTTGAGATAGGCGATGCGGGTCCCGGCGCTGGGGCCGGCCGGGACCAGGATGGGGGCGGCCACCGGCACTGCTCCGCACGACACGGCATGGTCGTGGGCGTGGTCCATGTCGGCAACCTTGAGGCAGACGTGGACGTTGCCGGGGTGGGCGGTCCCGGATGGGTAGGGCTCCTCGTCCCGATCGAGGTAGTGGAGCAGCTCGAGCGCCAAACCGTCGGGCAGGTCGATCCAGCAGCGCTCGATGCGCACGTCGGGGTAGCCCACGAGGCGACCGAGCAGGGGACCGTCGAGCGTGGAGCGGTCGCGGGATCGAACACCGATGAGGCCCTCCCAGAACCGCACCGAACGGTCGAGGTCCTGGACCGAGATGCCCACGTGGTGCACGGGCCCGAGTGGTCCTCCGGTCGGGCTCACCGGCCTGCCTCACCGGCCTCGACCTCGCCCAGGGCGTCGTCGAGGAGCGCCAACGCCTTGACCGCCAATGTCTTGCTCAGGACCAGGGGCGGGGTGATGCGCAGGATCGGGCCGACCCCGGAGGTGAGCACGCCGCGTCGGGCTAGGGCGAGCAGGAGCCTCCGGCTCGTCTCCGGCGAGATCCGCGCTTTGGTGCGACGGTCGGACACCAGTTCGAGGGCCATCAACATCCCCTGGCCCCTGACGTCGCCGATGACGGGGTGGCGGTGTTGCATCGCTCGGAGCTCGGAGAGCATCAGCTCGCCGAGCCGGCGCCCGTGGTCGAGGATGCGACCGTCGGCCAACGCCTCGAGCGTGGCCGCCGCTGCAGCACAGGCGAGGTTGCCGCTGGCGAAGGTCGACGCCCCCGCTCCGGGGAGACCGAACGGCGCCGTGTCCATCACCTCTCGCCGGGCGGCGATGACCGAGATCGGGTAGCCAGAGGCGAGGCCCTTGCCGGCGAGCAGGACGTCGGGGACCACGCCGGAGTGCTCGAAGGCCCACATCGGGCCGGTGCGGCCGACGCCGGTGAGGATCTCGTCGAAGACCAGCAGCGCACCGGTGCGATCGCAGAACCGGCGAAGGTGCGCCAGGAACTCCGGTGGGTGAGGGATGACGCCACCGACGCCCTGGATCGGCTCGATGATCACCGCCGCCAGCTCCTGCTCGCCCGACTGCTCGTACACCTGGTCGACGAACCGGGCGCACGCCACCTCGCAGCCTTCGCGCTCGAGGCCGAGTGGGCAGCGGTAGCAGTAGGCGTTGACGCTGTGGAGGGCGCCGGGAGCGAACGGGCCGTAGCCGTGCTTGAGGCGGAACCCTCCCATCATCGACATCGAGGCGAGGGTCCTGCCATGCCAGGCGGAGTGGAAGGATATGACCTCGTAGCGCTTGGTGAAGGACTTCGCCAAGCGGATCGCCGCCTCGACCGCCTCGCTACCGGTGCTGTACATCTGGAACGTCTGCAGGCTGGCGGGGAGGGTGGCGGCCAGCGCTTCGAAGAACGCCGGACGGGCTGGCGTGGCGTAGTCGAAGAAGTGCAACAGCCGTCGTGCCTCCTGCTGCAAGGCAGCGACCACCGGCGGAGGGCAGTGGCCGAGGTTGGCCACGACCGCCCCCGAGGAGAGGTCGATGAAGGCGTTGCCGTCCACGTCTCGTACCACTGCACCGCGAGCTTCGTCGATGACCAACCGCAGGTGCTGGGCCGCGGGGGAGGAGTTGTGGGCGTGGAGGCGGGAATCCCGCTCCCACAGCTCCGCCGATCGAGGTCCGGGGATGCCGGTGCGTACCAAGGGGACGCTGCCGTCGTCGTCGGAGGCTTCGAGCGCCAGGTCGACGGGGGGAGTGCCGAGGCTGCTCATCCCTGGTGCTGCGCCGCCAGGCGCCGTGCTGAGGTCTGCGAGCGGATCAACGGGCGGCCCTCCCGGTGCAGACGTTCCAAGAGCCGTGCGCCGTCGTCGGGCCCCGGCATCGATGCCAGCTCGTCTTGGACGAGTCTGGCGTTCTGCCGATACCGGGACTCGGACAACAGCGCACCGACGTCCCGGTTGATCGCCGCCGGTTCGACCTCCGACGGCAGCAACTGCCGGGCGGCACCGGCGGCGACACACGCGGCGGCGTTGTGGAACTGGTTGGCGCCCTGAGGCAGGACGAGGATGGGCAGGCCGTGGGCGAGGATGGGCAAGATGGCCGTCCCCCCCTGGTTCACGGCCACGTCGCAGTGAGGAAGAAGGAGCGACTGGGGGATGTAGCGCTCGATGTGCACGTTGTCCGGGCGCGGGCCGAACACGGCGGGGTCGTTGTCCTTGCCGATCGTGAGGATCAGGTTGAGGGGCTCGTCTTGCAGGCCTTCGAGCACGGCGGCGAACACCTCGCGGTGCTGGTTGAAGACCGTTCCCAACGAGACGTAGACGGTCGGGGCCTCGGAGAGCGATTCGAACCACCTCGGGAGCGCCTCGTCACCGGCCTCCGCGACGTCGACGTTGTGCACGGGATGGGCCACATCGACCAGGTCGATCTCCGGCGACTGGAGGCTGGGCGGGCACACGTCGAGGTAGAGGTAGCGGAACATCCCGCCGAATGGGCCCAACTCCACACCCCACTCCTGGCACAACGGGGCGAGCGTCTGGCCGGCGAGGCGGGCCATCTCCAGGGGGCGCAGGATCAGCACGCTCTGGTCGGCGTAGGGGATCCCCGCCACCGCGGCGGCGACCGGGGCGGCGAAGTCGGTCTCGTCGTGGACGATGACGTCGGGATGCCAGCGCTCCACGATGGCCACCAGCTCCGGTGCACGCGCCGGCGCGGCCACGCCTGCCAGCATCTTGGGCACGAACTGGCAGAAGCGCTGCTGCCCACCGAGAGCGGCCTCCTGGGGGAAGCGTCGACGAGCCTGCTCCAGCTGGTCGGGGAGGCTCATGCCTGCGGCGAACGCGGTGAACCCGGCGTGCTCGATGACCGGGCAGAAGTCGGCGGCGGAGGCAAAGGCCACCTCGTGTCCCCGGCGCCGTACCGCCTTGGCCAGCGGCACCATGGGGTGGAAGTGCCCGAACCCCGGCAGACAGGTGAACAGCGTGCGCATGGACGTCCGGAGCGTAGGCGCTAGCGCTGGAGGTGTCAGTAACGAGGCGCTGCATCTACTGCTGGACCAGCAGCACGCTCCTCTAGGATCCGCCCTCGACGCTCCACGACCCCCCCGAGGACGTCCCCGACCCACCAGACAGGAGGCGACGTGGACCGATCCCTGGTGGTTGACCTCCCGTCGAAGAAGGGCGGGGCCGTTCGGGTCTGTGGTTGGGCGGAAGCGGTCGATCACGCGACGGGAGGGCCGTTGCTGGGCCTGCGGGATCCCACCGGCGTCGTACGCCTGGTCTGGGGCGACCGGGTCGATGCCCCCGGCGTTGCGCTGCAGTCGGCGGTGGAGGTCGTGGGAACGGTGGCCGAGTCTTCGGTGAACCCGGGTGGCCACCAGCTGGTGGTCGACGAGCTGTACGTGCTCGGGCCCGCCCTTGCCGAGACGCCCCTCAACTCCGCCAGTGGCTTGGAGGAGCGGCTCGACTGGCGCTTCCTCGATCTGCGATCGCCCGAGAACCGGCTCATCTTCCGGATCCAGACCACCCTCGAGCGGGCCATGCGCGAGCTCTGGTCGCGCGAGGGCTTCATCGAGATCCACTCACCCAAGCTCAAGCCGACGCCCAACCAGTCGGGCTCCGAGCTGTTCACCGTCGCCTACTTCGATCGGCAGGCCTACCTCGCCCAGTCGCCCCAGTTCTACAAGCAGATGGCCATGGCTGCCGGCTTCGAGCGGGTCTTCGAGATCGGCCCGGTCTTCCGCGCCAACCCGATGCCGTCCCCATGGCACGACACGGAGTTCACCAGCGTTGACGTGGAGATGTCGTGGATCGACTCACACGAGGACCTGATCAGGTGGGAGGAGGTGTGGCTTCGCCAGGTGCTGGAAGCGGTGAAGGAGGAACACGGGGCGGAGATGGCGGCGCGCTTCGGTGTCGAGGTCACCTTGCCCGACCTGCCCTTCCCTCGCCTGGACGTCACTGCCGCCCGGGAGATCGTCGAGCGCACCGGGTACTCGCTGGCTCACTGCCCCGGTGACCTCGACCGGGAAGGAGAACGACGGTTGAGCGAACACGTCGCCGCCGAGCACGGCCACGACTTCGTGTTCGTCTCGGGCTATCCGGAAGATGTGCGGCCCTTCTACCACATGCGTTGCCAGGACGGCGCCGTCTCCACGAGGAGCTTCGATCTGATCTGGAAGGGCTTGGAGGTCACCACCGGCGCCCAACGGGAGCACCGCTACGACGTGCTCCTCGGCCAAGCGGAGCGGCGGAAGCTCTCGCTCGACCTCGTCGCTCACTACCTCGACTTCTTCCGCTTCGGATGCCCTCCCCACGGAGGGTTCGGGCTTGGCCTCACCCGAGTGCTGATGACACTCCTCGGCCGGAGCGATGTTCGAGAGGTGACGTACCTGCCGCGGGGCCCACACCGGCTGCACCCCTGAGCCTGGTGCTGGCTTCGAGAGGAGCAGGACCGGCGATGAGACCTCCCACTTCTCCCCCAACGATTGGGGCCTGGTGCGAAGGGCACGCTTGCAACCTAGCGTGCGTGGAACTCTGGCTGCCGCCCCAGCGCGGAAACAGCCTGCACCTAGATGAGCAAGACCTACTGTGTGCCGCGGGAAGCAATAGTTGCGGCGACAAGCAAACAGTAGTAGCGTGAGAAGCTGCGTGAGCGTAGCTCGTTTGGGGCCTGGTGCGAAGGGTACACCTGCAACTAGAGTGCGTGGAACTCTGACTGCCGCTCCAAGACGCAACAACGCGCACCTAGATGAGCGAAGCCGGCTCTGTGCCGCTGGAAGCAATAGTTGCGGCGACAAACAAGCAGTAGTAGCGTGAGAAGCTACAGAGCATAGCTCGTTCACGACCGCCGGCAGCCCGGTCGGATCGACAAAGACTGTTTGCCTGGGGGCCTACGTCGCGTGCGTTGTCCTCGATGCCACGCAGTCATCCAGTCCTGCGAAGACAACTACAGGGAGAAGATATGCGGAAAACTCATCAGAAGCGGATGGTGTTCGGTGCGACGACGGTAGCTGTGTTCCTCGCGATGGCGAGCGTGGCCTACGCCTGTGTCACCTTCTGGGGGCAGTTGCAGGTGACGTCCGGTGGAGGGACGTCGACGGCGGTCGGCAGCACCATGCACCCATTCACCAACAACCAGGAGTTCTGCACGCCGCCGACACTTGGGACACCTCCGGCTCAAGCCGCCCCGGGCTCCCGCGACCTCATCAACGTTCGTGTCGGCCCCACCCAGGAGTGCGTTGAGAACAGACAGGCCCTCTTCCCGAACATCACCACAAACGCGCTGGATGACGGCACCTACTCGGTGCGCATCCAGGGTGGCGACTCGTTCAGGCCGCACGACACTGTGCCCGGCGGCTACTCCCGCATCTCCTTGAACCCGGACGGCACCCGGAAGCCCCAGTGCTGGGACCTTCCGAATGCGACCAACAACGTCGTCGAGCTCGGCCGGATGAACGTGAACGACCGGGGCGAGGGACAAGGCAACTTCAGGATCCCCAAGCAGGTCACCGACAACATTGGTCCCGACAACACCGGGGCGGTCTGCGTGCGTGAGCTGGTCGACGCCAGCACCCGTACCGACGGTCACAACCCCGATGGCTCCCAAGGCTCGCTGCACGTCAACTCAACTCCGATCAGCATCATCTGATCCTCGAGCTGCCTGACCCAAGCACCTACAAGTAGAGAAGAGCAATGACGGCTACCGGCGTGCGCAGGAGATCCTTCCTGCGTGCGCCGGTGGCTGCGCGCCTGGTGGCGGCCGCTCTGGTCGGCGGTGGCCTGCTGGCCGGTTCGGTGGCTTCGGCAGCAGGTCCGGCGGCGCCGCCCCAGGTACTTCCCGAGGTGCCGGTCACGGCCACGGACCAGCGCGTCGGGCCGGCCAACAACACTCCCATGATCGTGGCCGATCCCAGCGAGCCGAGCTTCGTCACCTTGGCCAACCGTCTCGACGCTCCCGACTTCAGCTGCACCCTCCACGTCTCCGGCGACGGCGGCCGGAGCTGGCTGCCGGTCAGCCCGGTGCCGGAGCTGCCGGAGGGCGCCGAGAAGTGCTACGCCCCCGAGGTGGCGTTCGACCGAGAGGGCACGCTGTACTACCTCTTCGTGGGGTTGGCGGGCGGGGGCAACGAGCCCATGGGCGCCTTCCTCACCACCTCGTCCGATCGCGGCCAGTCTTTCAGCCCGCCCAAGCCGGTCTTGGGCCCGCTCAACTTCGCCGTGCGCATGGCGATCGACCCCGAGCCGGGAGACAGGGGGCGCCTGCACCTGGTGTGGCTCCATGCCACCTCAGACCCTCCGCTCGGGGCGTTCGGCCCGCCTCCCAACCCGATCATGACGGCCTACTCCGACGACGGCGGCGCCACCTTCTCGGCACCAGTGGAGGTCAGCGACCCGGATCGCCAGCGCGTGGTGGCGCCCGCACTGGCGCTGGGGCCAGACCGGTCCGTGCACGTGGCCTACTACGATCTCGAGGACGACGTCATCGACTACCAGGGCCTCGAGGGATCGACGTGGCGGGGAACGTGGTCGCTCGTGGTGGCCAGCTCCTTCGACGGTGGGGGCCGTTTCGGCCGCGGCGTCGTGGTCGACGACGCCATCGTGCCCCACGAGCGGGTGATGCTGATCTTCACCATGCCACCCGCTTCCCTGGTGGCCGATGCCGAGGGCCGCCTGTGCGCAGCGTGGACCGACGCTCGCTACGGCGACGCCGACGCCGTGGCGCGCTGCTCGTCGGACGGGGGCGAACGTTGGGGCGAGCTCCGGCGGATGAACGACGACCCGCAGGGCAACGGCTCCAGCCAGTACATGCCCCGCCTGTCGGTGTCACCTGAGGGCCGGCTCGACGCCATCTTCTACGACCGCCGCGACGACCCCGAAGACATCGGAAACCACGTCTACTACACCTTCTCGAGCGATGAGGCCGAGAGCTTCGCCTCCAACATCCGTCTGACCGCCGACGGATCGAGCTCACAGATCGGGCAGCGCTACACCAACACGTCCGCGGAGGGGCTCGTGGAGTTCGGCTCTCGTCTCGGGCTCCTCTCGCTGCCTCACCAGGTGGTGGCGGCGTGGACCGACACCCGCAACTCCAAGCAGCCGCCGGGCCAAGACGTGTTCGCCACCACCGTCGTCTTTCGAGAGGGCGAGGGAGGCATACCCGGAGTGGCTGGAGTCGTGCTGGCGTCGGGGGCGCTGGCCCTCGCCGGCGGCGCGTTCGTGCTGCTCGGACGCAGGCGCCGAGGCAACCGAGACGGGAGCAGAGAGAAGCTGCAAGCTCCAGCGGAATCGGGATGATCTTCACTGGGCCCGGAGCTGGGGACGGCGCGTCGAACGTCCGGCGGGCCGGCACCGGAGTGCTCGTCGGCATGGCTGGTCTCCTCTCGACCTCCTGCCAGAGCTCCTCGAGTGGGGAGGCGCCCTTGCCCCCAAGCCCTCCGGTCGTCAACGTCACCATGCGCGAGTACAGCTTCGAGTACGACCAGCAGATCCCGAGCGGCCGGGTGGTTTTTCGCTTCGTGAACGACGGTGACCTCGCCCACCAGCCCGACGTCGTTCCCCTCGCCGAAGACATCCCACCCATCGACGAACAGCTGCGAGGTGAAACGAGGGCGGTGGTGTTTCCGTTGGCCGGAGTGCCGACGCGGGACCCTGGGGAGACCGGTACCTTCGCCGTCGATCTCGCCCCCGGGGGCCGCTACGCCATCATCTGCTTCGCACGGAACGCGGACGGCACCTCTCATGCGCTGGAGGGGATGAGCTCTGAGTTCCGTGCCGAAGCACAGTAGGAGGTACGTCAACCCTTCCGGCGAGAACTGCACTACCGCCCCGGCCAGCATGACGACTCCGAGGCCGGCCACCACGGCGAGCTCGAACCACGTCGGAAGGCGCCATCGGTTCCAGGTGCTCCGGCGTTTGCCGGTGGGTGACGTGGAGTAGGCGGTGTCGTCCCAGTCGGACTCGCCGATCGCACGGCTCCGTCAGCAAACCGTCGCCGACGAGCGGGTCGCGTTGCTCGAGCAAGCGCCCCTGTTCTCCGTGCTCGGCCCCCACGACCTGCGAGACCTCGCCAGCAAGTTCTATTCCGTGCGCTACCAGCGAGGTGAGGCGCTCTTCCGAGAGGGCGAGCCCGCCGAGCGGCTGTTCCTGACCTCTCGGGGGCGGGTGAAGCTCTACGTGTCGTCACCGCGGGGAGCGGAGCTGCTCGTCGCCGTCGTCGGGCGGGGCCAGATCTTCGGGGAGCTCGCCGTCATCGACCGGGGGCCGAGGGCGATGTCGGCCCGCGCCATGGAAGATGCGGACGTCTTCGCCTTGAGCGCTGAGACCTTTTGGACTCTGCTCGAGACCCGCTCGGAGCTGGCCCGCCGGCTGTTGGAGCTCATGGCCCGCCGGCTGCGCCGGGCCGACCAGACCCGCCAGGACCTCGTCTTCTTCGACGCCACCACCCGGCTCGCCCGAAAGCTGCTGGAGCTGGCGGAGGAGCACGGGGAGCCCACCGGTGACGGCGAGCAGGTGCGCATCACGGTACGGGTGACCCAGGAGGAGATGGCCCAGATGATCGGTGTCACCAGGGAGAGCGCCAACCGCCTCATCGCCTCGTTCGCCGACCGCGGTTGGATCGACTGGGGTGACGGTCGACCCCTGCTGCTCCGGCCCGAGTCGCTCCTTCGTCGCTCGCACTGAGTGGCGCACCGCGGGTGACGCAGCGCACACCCTCTTGGTGACAACAAACATGGGGGCGGTGTAGCCCGCCTCCTAGACGACCGCTCTGCGACCGCCCATCGTTATCGCACAGCGTCGACGAGCGTATCGACAAGAGATGTACCGGGGGAGCAGTGGCGACGACGACCTTGGAGGTTCAGCGACCGGCCGGTTTTGTCAGCACGCTGAACACCACGTGGCACAAGCGGGCCCTCACCGCCTTCGCCTTCGTCTCGGTGGCACATTGGGCCGAGCACCTCGTCCAGGCGGCTCAGGTCTGGCTGCTGGACCGCCCTCGAACGGCGGCGCGAGGGGTGCTCGGGGCCGTGTTCCCATGGCTCGTCCACTCGGAGTGGCTCCACTACGGGTACGCGGTCGTGATGCTCCTGGGCCTGGTGGCCCTCCTGCCGGCGTTCACCGGCCGGGCTCGAACCTGGTGGACCGCCGCCCTGATCGTCCAGATGTGGCACCACGCCGAGCACGCTTTGCTGCTCTACCAGGCCCAGACCCATCAGAACCTCTTCGGTGAGCCTGTCCCCACCAGCATCGTGCAACTCGTCTTCCCCAGGGTCGAGCTCCATCTCATCTACAACGCGATCGTGACCATCCCCATGGTGGCCGCCATCTACCTCCACCTCTACCCGTCGAAGGAAGAGGCTGCCTCGACCCGGTGCACCTGTGTCCCCGGTGGCCCCGCTGCCCTGAGCGACCAGCCGGGCTGAACCAGCTCTCCAGGGTGAGCATCCGGTTGTACACCGACAGCGAGGTCAGGGGGTCGAAGGTCGGTCGGGGCGGGTAGCCGTGCTGCCCGCCCCTGGGCAGCTGACTGGAAGGGCTCCTCGCGGTGGGGCGAAGCCATGGTCCTGCAGCGGGAGGGGGCCCGGCTTCACCGGTGGGCAATGCCAGGTCTGGATGGCCGATGAGCGGCTACAGGAGACCCACGTCGAGCACCTGGACGGCCCGCGGTCGATGGTGGTGGGCCACAAGATCCGGTAGGGCCTCGGTCAGGAGGATCAGCGGTCATCGCCGGTCGCTCTGTCGGCAGGGACGAACCCGGCGGCGACTGCAGCGTCGAGGACCTCCTTCAGCTCGGCGCCATTCAGCACTTGACGAGCGGTGAAGGTGGTGAACACGCCACTGGCGAGCATCGAAACGGTCACCGCGGCCATGCTCGCCGTGCTCGGAGCGGTGACCATGGCTCCGAGCTCCAGCGTGTCGAGCACCCAGTGCATCGACGTGACCTCTCCCCCGACACCAGCCAGCGCTCGCCTCAGCCCCGCGCCCCCGGCCGCTGGCGCGCCGGCGAGCCGCACCCAGTGCTCGGGTCGATAGGAGGCGGTGACGGCGAAGTTCGGCAAGGTTCCTTCCCGGCGTCGATCCAGACGGGGACTAGGGGTGGACGTGGTGGGCCGGGGCGACCGGCGACCTTCAGTCAGCGGGGCGGATCTCCAGGCCGGTCGTCCGGCCCGTGACGAAGGCCTGCTTGTTGTAGGGCTGGGGGATGCCGGTGCCGAAACCGCCCGGCGTGTAGTACCAGGGCTCGAACACCTCCTTCCTGAAGACGAAGAACTGGGTCGAGTAGTAGAGCGGGAGGACGGGGAGGTCGCGAGCGACGATCTCCTGGATGCGAGCCAGCAGCGCTCGGCGCTCGCCCTCGTCCTGGGTCACCAGCTGCTGGTCGAGCAGGTCGTCGAGCTCGCCGTTCTGGTAGCCCTGGACGGCCTGTGAGGCGGGTGGCAGGCGGGACGAGTAGATCCGGCGGAGGTAGTCGGGGTCGCTGTTGGCGCTGATGCCACTCGGGCCCGGGAAGAAGGCGATGGCCATGTCGTAGTTGCCCCGGGTCTTGTTCTGGAACAGCCCGATCAGGTCGACGTAGTCGGGCGCCACCTCGATGCCGACGGTTCGCAACGCGCCGACGACCAGCTCGGCCACGGGGGCCCTTTCCTGGTCGACGAGGAGCCCGAACCGCAGCGGTTGTCCATCGGGGCCTTGACGCGTGCCCGCCGGGCCCCTCTTGTACCCGGCCTCGTCGAGGAGCTGGTTGGCGGTACCTGGATCAAAGGCGTACTGCTCGACCTCGCCGTGGAACGGGTGGGTGGGTGGGAGGAAGCCCGGGTTTCCAGGCACCCCGGCGCCACCAATGCGCTCGACCAGGCCGGAGCGGTCGATGGCGTGGGCGCAAGCCCGGCGGAACCGGATGTCAGCCAGCGCCCCGCCGCGCCCGAGGTTGAAGTACAGCGGCGCGGAGAAGTCGCCGTCGCTCTCCAGGACCCCGAAGGCCGGGTCGGCCTGGAACGGTCGCAGGGCGTCGGGGCCCACCTCGCTGGCCCCGCCGGCGACGAGCTGGCCGCCGAGCACGCCGAGGAGCTGGTCACCGACTGGAGCCAGCTCCATGCGCTCGACGTAGGGGGTGCCGAGGAAGTAGCTGTCGTTGGCGGTGTAGAGGAAGGTTCCCTCGCCCTCGGAGAACGACTCGAGGCGATAGGGGCCGGTGCCCACCAACCTCGCCAGATCGCGCTCGGCCCCCGGGTCCTCTATCGACGACCACACATGGGCAGGCACGATGGGGATGGCGCCGGCGACCTGGTCGAGGAAGGTGACGAACGGACGCTCGAGGCGGAACTCGACGGTTGGCCCCCCGACAGCGCGGACCTCGGCGACGCCCTCGGGCTGGGCCACGAGCAGCGGAGAGAAGGTGTTGGCCTTGAAGTAGTCGAAGGTGAAGACCACGTCGTCGACGGTGAGCGGTCGGCCGTCGTGCCACTGCACGTCTTCTCGGAGGTCGAACCTGTAGGTGGTGCCGTCGTCGGCGCGGGTGAAACCCGTGGCCAGCCACGGCAGGAGCTGACCCGAGGAGTCCTTCCACAGCAAGGTGTCGTAGATGAAGCTCATGCGGTAGTAGCCGATGCCTGCCACGTAGCCGAACGGGGACGGTATGCCGAAGCCGCCTCCGAGCAGCCGAAGCGTCGGTCGTCCCGCTTGGGGTCCGGGCCCCGGTTCCTGGGACGATCGGGAGCACGATCCGACGAGCAAGGCACCGGTGGCACCCAGCGTCGTGGCCAAGAACGTCCTGCGATCCATCCTCGTCACCTGGCGCTCCTCTGCTGGGGGAACCGCGGGGACCTGCTCACCGAGCCTGCCGCCCGCGAGGGTTGAACTCCGGCTCCAAGCCGACGCCGACGAAGGTGAAGCCGAGCACCGCGGCGGTGACGGCGAGACCGGCGGGGAGAACCCACCAGGTCCACAGGCCGCTGAAGTAGAGACCGGGGTGACCGAGGGCCTGGTTCAGCACCGTCCCCCAGCTCATCGTGCTGGGGTCGGCCAGCCCCAGGAAGGCGAGGCCGGCCTCGAAGAAGATGGCGTTGCTGGCCGCGTCGATGAACCCGGCCACGAGCAGGGGGCCGATGGCGGGCACGAGGTGGCGCCGGATCAGGTAGAGCGGACCTCCTCCGAACCCCCGAGCGGAGTTGATGAACCCCCGTTGGCGCAAGGAGAGCGTCTGGCTGCGCATCATCCGGGCCGCCTCCGGCCATCCGAGGAGGGCAAGGACGAGGATGACGGTTACGAGGCTGGGGCCGACGAGGGTGGCGACGACGATGAGCAGGGGGAGGGCGGGGATGGCCAGGAAGACGTCAAGGGCGCGGGAGACCACGGTGTCGAGCAGACCACCGGCGAGGGCGGACGTGACGCCGATGAGCACACCGAGCGCGACGATCAAGCCACCGCCGGCGAGGGCAACGATCAGCGAGGTGCGCGACCCCCAGATGACCTGGGAGAAGATGTCCTGTCCGATGGTGTTGGTGCCCAGCAGGTGCGCCGACGACGGCTGCTCCAGGTACCCGCCGACGAGGGCGTGGGGGTCGTAGGGGGCGAGGACGGGTGCGAGCACGGCGACCAGGATGAACCCGGACACGATGGTGAGCCCGACGACCACGAACGGCGAACGGGTGAGCTTCATGCCGCGGTGCGCGGGTCCAGCCGCTCGTACAGCAGGTCGATCACGAGGTTGGCGGTGAGCACGGTGAAGCTCAACACCAGGAAGGCCCCCTGCATCAGCGGGTAGTCGCGGCCGGCCACTGCGTTGATCAACAGCAGGCCGAGACCCGGGTAGGCGAGGACCCGCTCGACGAAGATCGCCGTCCCCACCGCGACGCGGATCTTGAGCGCCTGCATGGTCACGACCGGCAGCAGCGCGTTGCGGGCGGCGTAGCGGTACTTGAGGCGCCGTTCGGAGAGCCCCTTCGCCTCGCCCCCGAGGAGGTAGTCCGCCCCCAGCTCGCTCACCATGCTGCCCCGCATGACCAGGTACTGGAAGACCACCAACGACGCGGCCAGCACCATGGCAGGCAACAGCACGTGATGGGCGACGTCGGCGGCCTGGGTCAGCAGCGTCGATGAAGTGGCAAACGGGGTTCGGGCCCCCGAAAGCGGTACCCACCGAAGCTTGACGGCGAAGACGAGTAGCGCCAGGGACGCCAGCAGATAGGTGGGCACGTTGCTGATGACGATGAAGGAGGCGAGCAGGCGACGGTCGACCGAGCGCCCACTGCGCCAGCCCGAGTGCACGCCGGCGACCAGGCCGACCACGGCGGAGATCACCAGAGCGGTCGTGATCAGGAGCGCCGTCCACGGGAGGCGGGTGAGCAGGAGCTCGCTGACCGGGACGTTCTCGCGGATGGATACGCCGAGGTCGCCGCGGGCGAGAGCGGACAGGTAGCTGGAGTACTGCTCGGTCATCGAGCCGTCCAGGCGGTAGTACCGGGTCAGTTCCGCCCTGGTGGCGTCGTCGCGCACATAGCTCGGAGACGCAGCCGCGAACAGGGCATCGACGGGGTCTCCAGGCAGGGCCCGGGGGAGGAAGAAGTTGAGGTTGACGAGTAGGAACAGGGCGAGGGCGTAGGTGAGCAGGCGCCGCCGCAGCGGGTGATCACGAGCCTGCGGTCGGTCATGGTCGACGTCGAGGACGGGAACCGCCTCGATACGGCTCGGCACCTCGGCCGTTGCTGTCGTCGTCACGTAGGTTCCGGTCCCAGCCATTCGCTCGCCAACGCCGTTGGTGCATCATCGCGCGCCAGCGTGGGGCGGTGCATCCGGGGCTCAGGCTCCCAGCGCCACCGCTGGAGGGCGAACCCCGTCGACCCGATGGCCAGGCTGGCGACGTAGTCGGGACCAACAGGGAGATCGCTGACCGGCGAGCGGTCGGTCGAGCCCAGCGGCTCCAGCGCGTCGAGCGGAAGGGAGAGGCCCGCACCCGAGGCCTTGAGGATCGCTTCCTTGCCCGTCCAGTACCTCAAGAACACCCTGGCGCGATCGGCTGCGGGCACCGAGGCAACCTGATGCTGCTCCTGTTCGGACAGGACGTGGCGAATGAGGAGCTCGACGTCGAGCGACCGACGAACGTGCTCGACGTCGATCCCGACCTCGCCGACCCCGGAGACGGCGCACAGCACGAGGTCACCGCTGTGGGCGAGGTTGAACTGCGGCGCCGCGTGCCCGGAGAGGAAGGGTTTCCCACCCCTGGCGCGTGCCAGGGGGACCCGAGCCGGGTCTCGGCCGAGGTAGCGGGCCAGGATCGAGCGCAAGGCCGCCCGGCCGACGACGAAGGTGACCCGGGCGTGCTGGTCCCGGAAGCGCCCGGCACGTGCCCGTTCCTCACCTGACAGGGTGGTCGCCAGGCGGGACAGAACGTCCAGCTTGCTGGCGACCGTGGTTCCCCAGACGTGCACCTCGTTCAGGGGCAGACGCGGGCTGGGCGGGCCGACTCCCCAGCCCTCGATGGGGAGGTTGGGCGTCGAGGTCAGCGACCGGCGCTCCCCGCGGTGTCCCACCGCGTATCGTTCCGAACACGCACACTGTTCCTGACCTGCTGCGGGCACGGGCGAGCGAAGGCTGCAACCGCGTCGCCCTGATGGTCGACGACGGCCCCGAGCTCACCTATGGGGAATGGGATCGCCGGTCGGATGCCCGGGCTCACCAGCTCGCGGCCGCCGGCGTGTCTCATGGTGACCGGGTGGTGTTGGCCTTCGACAACCGCCGGTGGACCGAGTACGCCGTTGCCTACCTTGCCGTCCTGAAGACCGGAGCGGTCGCCGTCCCATTGTCGCCCCGCTTCGCCCCACCCGAGCTCGCCTCGGTCCTCGACCACTGCCAGCCGAGCGCGGTGGTGGGCCCACCGGACCTCGTCCCCGGCAGGTGGTCCGGGGTGGTGCTGCGATCGGGGGACGTGGCCGACCGGGAGCTCGTCGTGCCCTTCGATGTCGAGGCTCGACCCGATGACGTCGCCGAGATCCTGTACACCTCGGGCACCACGGGAACGCCGAAGGGCGTCGCCTGCTCCCATGAGAACATCTTGGCCCACGACCTTCCTCCCGACGACACACCGGGCGCCACTTCGGAGCGCAGGGCCTCGTTCGTCCATGCCTTCCCCATCGGCACCAACGCCGGTCAGGAAGTCCTGCGCCTGCCGCTGCGCCGGGGTGACCGTCGTGCCATCGTCCTCGCCACGTTCGACCCCGACCGTCTGTGCGCCCTCGTCGACCAGCATCGCGTCAAGCGTCTCCAGCTGGTGCCGGCCATGGCGCAGGTTCTGCTCGATTCGGGCGCGGTCCAGCGCCACGACCTCTCGTCCCTCGAGCGGATCACCCTGTCGTCTGCACCGACGCCGCCTGCGCTGTTCGCCCGGTTGGCCGATGCGATCCCGACGGCGTCGCTGTGGAACGCCTATGCCCTCACCGAGGCCGGCGCCGCCCGCACCTTGGCTGCCTACGACCCAGCCCGACCCACCTGCGTAGGCCACCCCGTCGGGGAGACCGAGGTCGAGGTGCTTGCCGACGGTGAGCTCGCACAGGTCGGCCAGGTCGGTCTCATCCGGCTGCGAAGGCGGGATTCGCCGAGCCGCTGGTACTACCGGGACCCGGCGGCCACCGCAGCCACCTTCGTCGACGGCTGGGTGCACACGGGCGACGTGGGCTACCTCGACGAGGGCGGCGCGCTCTGTCTGGTCGATCGCCGTGTCGATCTCATCATCACCGGCGGCGCCAACGTGTCGTCGGTCGAGGTAGAGAACGTCCTCTACGAGCATCCCGCCGTCAGCGAGGCCGCGGTGTTCTCGTGGCCCCACCCGGTGCTGGGGGAAGACGTCGCCGCCGCTGTGGTGTTGCGCTTCCCCGCCTCCGTACCGGAGCTCCAGTCGTTCGTGCGCCACCGTCTGGCCGAGCACAAGATCCCGCATCGGGTGTTCGTGGTCGACGGGCTTCCCCGCAACGCCTCCGGAAAGGTGCTCAAGCGAGAGCTGCGCGCCTCTTTGCAGGAAGAACAGGCCGCGGCCGCGCACCGGCCACCGAGGGAAGCGACCGAGGAGGCCATCTGCGCCATCTGGGAAGAGGTTCTCGGGCTGGAGCGGGTGGGGATCGACGACGACTTCTTCGAGAGCGGTGGCCACTCGCTCGCTGGGGTCCAGATCATCGCTCGGCTGGCCGACGCGTTCGGGGTGTCGCTGCCGGTATCGGTGCTCTTCGAGGCGCCAACGGTGGCTGAGCTGGCCGAGGTGGTGCAACGAGAGCGACCGACGGCACCCACCGATTAGGCCTCGAAAGGGTGTCCGGTCTCGGCGTCGTACCGGTCACCTGCCACTTCGTCGCCATGAGAACGATTGGCATGGGTCGAAAGAGATGCCGTCACCCCTACGGCACCATGTCCCAGGATGCCTCGCCACGTCGGCGCCGTTGCTCGGCCTCCCGGTGGCAGTCGCCAGTCCCAGTTGAGCTGAAGGACCGACCGGGCCATCGTGGCGTCGTGGCGACGGCGGGGACTGGCCGGGCCCCGTTGACCCTCCTGCTCGTTGGCCAGCGTCCGGCACTGCCGCAGGTCAGTGGACCTCGCACACCCGGTCCAAGGTTCCGTCCGCCTGTTTGGTGCACTGCGTGCCGTAGCCTTCGTCGAGCACCGTGGCCAGGACGTCCGGGTGGGCCTGTCGGTTCGCCTCGAGCGTCGGCCTCACCAGATGGGTGAAGGCGGCGGCGGTACCCGCGAAGATGTTTCCTGCGGTCCACTCGCGCCCCAGGTCGTAGGGGGGCGACGTCAAGGCCGGCCCTCTCAGCCGCTCGAGCGTGCGGATGACGACGTCTTCGGGGCCGTACGCTACGTGGCGCTCGGGCGTATAGCCGAAGGGGACCGACGCGAACGCCGTCGAATCGATGCGTTCCATGGCGCGAATCAGACCCTCGCGCTCAGTGGTCCCTGCTGCCTCCACCCCTCTGAGAATGCTCGCCAAACCGTCGGCGGGCAGCTCCTCACCGCCGAGTGGGTCCTTGCCCAGCAGCTGCCTCATCCAGTTGCCGATCTCGAATGCGGGGAGGTAGGCGAGCCCACCGAGATGGCCGCCGGTGACCGTGCCCACCTTGGCCGATTCTCCTGCCAGATCGGCCCATGTGCCGTCGCCGAAGGCACGGGCCGATCCGAAGATGTGGGGGCGCCACTGAGCCCCCTTGGCTGTCGGCGTGTCGACGTAGGATGCGCCGAGCGCGTCAAGGGCCAACGCGATGTCGGCCGCATCGGCGGGGAGGCCGTCGATGTAGAGGACGTGGGGTGCGGCGGTCTGCAGGCGCTGAAGCTGCGGACCGTAGTCGGTGCCGCCTGAGGCAAAGGCCTCTACTGCCACGACGTCGATGCCTGCACGAGTAAAGGCCTCCTCGAACTGGCGGCGAATCGTTCCCTCGCGGTCGAAGCTGGTGTCGTGAAGGAGCGCAGCCGAGGTGTACCCTCGGTCGTCCGCGGCGTAGCCGGCCAGGGCGTCGAGGACGTAGACCTGCGGCATCTGCACCTGGAACAGCGACGAACCCGGTGTGGACGCCAGGAGCTCACCTTCGGAGAACAGGTCCTCGAACACCGCGATCAGGGGGAGGCCATCCCGGATCCGGGGAAGAACCTGGGTGAGCCCTGGCACCCCGCACCACAGGATCCCGAGGATCTCCGGTCGGCTCGCCAGCTCCTCGTACAGCTGCACGCCCGCTCCCGGGTCTGCGCCGGCGTCTCGAAGGAGGACCTCCAGCGGTCGGCCACGCAACCCGCCGATGGCGTTGAGGTGCCTCACCGAGGCCTCGAGACCGTTCGTGACCAGCGAGCCAGTGGAGGAACTTGGTCCGGAGAAGGGGGCGATGACGCCGACCGTGAAGGGGTCGTCACGTCCCGAAGCGCACGAAGACAAAAGGGTGCCCGAGGCGGTGAGGCCGGCCATCGAGATGCCTGCGCCACCGGCCAACCGAAGGAAGTGCCGGCGAGAAAGCGACTCTTGGGTACCTATCTCTCCACTTCCGGTTCGTCCGTTTCGGCGAGAGGTGGGCGCGTTCAGTGCTCGCCTCGTCGCCGGCGCAGGAGGCGTACCGCCGCGGCGATCAGGGCGAGCACGGCTGCGATGGCCACAATCAGGAGAGTCCAATTGGACGTGTCCAACGCTGCGACGAACAGGGACCGGGGAGGGAAGGGCCCCGTATCGCCGTAGCCGGTCTGCGCCGCAGCTTGGCGGGGGCCTAGCCCGGAGGGACCGAGAGCAAGCGTCATGGCGATGCCGACGACCAAGGTGGACAAAAGGATGGCACGAACGGTCCGCACAGGTCCCCTTCACGAATCCTGGTGCACGAGCGAGCTTGTCGAGCTGCAGACTACCACGTGATGTTGGTACCCAGGCAGGCGCGCACTAGAACCGGACTGCAGCTAGAAAACGAGTCGACGGCCCACCAGGGATGTGGCCGGTGTGCCGGTGGAGATGGGCGGATGCCGTTCTCCCTCCGGATGAGAACCTCTGCCCGTGCTGTGCCTTCCACCCTCCATGGCTGACAGCACGACCGGGCCGAGAGCCGGGCAGGCGTACCTGCTGCTGCCATGGGTGCTGGGGCTCTGTCTTGGCGTTGTGGTCCTAGGCCCAGCCTTGGGTGGCGGCTCCTTGCTCGGCCTCGACCTCGCGGCAACGCCCACCATTCCGGTGCCTCGGGGGATCTGGGGCCTCGGGCCAGACCTCCCAAGACGGGTGCCCCTCGGCGTCGCTGTTGCCTGGGCATCGACGATCATGGGCGGCGGGAGCGCGGCCAAGCTGCTCTTCACATCGTGCCTCGCCGTCGCCTTCGTCGGAGCGTGGCGCTTGGCATCGACGACCCCTCCCCTCTGTCGCCTGTCGGCAGGGCTGCTGTATGCCGTGAACCCGTTCATCCTCACCCGGCTGGGCGTGGGTCATTGGATGCTGGTAGCGGCGATCGCCGTGCTGCCATGGGCGCTACCCCACCTCCTGCGACCGGGTGAAGATCGGGAGAGGACGTTGCTCTGGTCGGCGGCGCTCGGCGCCACAGGGGTCAACGGCGGGCTCCTGGGGGGCGTGCTGGTGGCGGTGGGGATGGTTGCCGACCGGGGAAGGGGGGCGGGGCGGACGGCGCTGGTGTTCGTCGTCGCCCAGTTGCCCTGGGTGGTGCCTGGGGCCATCGTGCTCGCGTCTCGCCCAGAGCTCGCGGACGCGAGCTCGTTCGCCACCAGGCCGGGCCCCTGGGGGCCGATCGGGCTGGTCGTCGGAGACGGTTTCTGGCGACAGGCGAGCCAGGTCGGCAATCTCGGGGGAGTTGGAGCCGGCCTGCTCGGTCTGGGGCTGCTCGGGCTGGCCGTCCTTGGCAGTCGCGAGCTGCCAGCTGCCTGGGGACGTCGAGCGGTCGGGGTGGCGAGCATCGGCTTCACCGTGGCCATCGCCAGCGCCGTACCTGGGGCGTCGAGGCTGTTCGCCGCCTTCGTCGGTACTCCTCTCGGGGCGGCCTTGCGAGACGGCCAACGGGTGCTGGCGCTGTTCCTGGTCTGGCTGGCTCCATCGGTGGCTGCCGGTGCCCTTGCCCTGTCGAGGGGGTTGCGCCAAGTCCCGGCGAGGCTCACCTGGTCGCTTCCCGGCATCGCCACCTTGGTGCTCGTTGCACCTGCGCTGTGGGGAGTGGGGGGAGCGTTGGAGCCGGTGAGGTTCCCGGAGGGCTGGTTCGACGCCCGCAGGGCCGTCGACCGAGCTCCGGGTACGGTTCTTGCCCTCCCTTGGCACCAGTACCTGGACCTCGGCTTCGCCAAGGACCGCCGGATCTTCAACCCTGTCGGCGACTTCTTCGGCGGCGATGTGTTGTGGTCGTCGGACCCCGAGCTCGGCCCCGCGAGCCAGGAGCAGGTCGACCCTCGGGAACCTCATGCCGCCCGGATCAGCCGAGAGGTCCGTCGCGGCGTCCCCCAGAGCGACGCCCTGGCCCGGCTCGGCGTGCGCTGGGTGGTGCTCTTGCGGGAGGTGGACTGGCGGAGCTACCGGACCCTGGCTGACGACCCAGGGCTCGAGCACGTGGTCCGGTCACCCTCGGTCGACCTCTATCGGGTGCGAGGTTGGGCGGGTCCCTTCGTCGACAGCGCCGGAGAGATGATCCCCTCCGACGCCCTCCTCGCTCCGCTGGTCCGGCTCGACGCTTCGGGTCCGGCCGTCTGGCAGCGGCCGGCCGCGACGGGTTGGCTGCGAGGGACAGCGCCTGCGGGGCGTACCGAGTTGGGTCTGGTGGCGTTGCCGGCTGGGGGCGGATGGGTGTGGTACTGGCCGGCGGCGGTGACCGTGCTCGCTCATGCCATCACCGTCATCGCGGTCGTCATCGCCGGTAGCCGACGGCGGTGTCGGCTGACGACCGGGTCCGGCCGGCGCCGTCCCCCGGGCCTCGGCGTGGCCGCGGGCGGCGAACCCGGATCAGGTGGTGCCCCTCACCACCGGGAGCTCGAACCTCTGCACGATGATGACAGCGAACGGTCCGCGGCTCTCAGGACGCGGCAACAGCTGACTCTGCCTCCATCGGGGAGAGGTCGAAGGTGAAGTCGTCGAAGCGGGCGGCGGCGGCATCTACGCCGGGGATCGACTCGGCGGTCAGCCCGGCACCGTCGGCACCGGAGAGCGTCTCGTCGACGACGGTGTCGACCACTCGCCCGTTCAGAACGAGGTCGATGACCGGGCCAGCCATACGCACGCCCACCGTTGTGCCGTCGTCGATGGGTGACAGGCCGGTGTTGCCCACAGCCTCCTCCCTGCCGTCGACCGTCCTCACCAGGGCAAAGGTTGCATACGACGGGACCGCCACGATCGCCCAGTGATCGCGCGGGCTCCCGAAGCGGAACACGAGGCCTGCGCCGTGCACCATCCGCGTCAGCTTCACCTGCACGACGCCGTCGGCGCCCGCCCTGACCACGGCGTGGTTGCGCCCGCCAGCGGGGCCGACGACGTACGCCTGCTCGTTGGAGATGCCCCACGTGCCGATCTCCGCCGACCAGACCGGACCAGCAGGGACCGAGCCCAGGTTTGCGCTGTCGTTGGGGCGAGCGAAGGAGTCGAGAGTCCCCACCACCTCCACTACCTCCCGCTGATCGATCGGCATGCTTCCCTCGGCGTCGCCCACCTGGCTGTCGGCCGCCTCGGTACCGACTGTGCCGCTCTCGTTCCAGGCGGTGACGATCCGGAACGCAACCGCCACCAACAACATGGCGAACACGACTCCGAAACCGATGCCCCAAGCACGTATGCTCTTCATGCCACACCTAGTTCCTGGGGCCGACCCTGGCCGAGAAGCTCAGGGGGACGGCGTCAGGGCGATGCCGTGTCCGCAGCACCAAGAGCCCGACGAGGGCGGCAATGACGTTCCCCGCGAGCCAGGGACCACCAGCGCCGGCCAGCCCGTACCGGGGAACGAGCAAGGCAGCGGGAACGAGTACGCCGGCACTGAGCCCGAGGGCGATGCAGAGGGTGGCGCCCTGGTCCTGGCGAACGCGGGCGTCGGCGAGCGCCACCGAAGTCAAGACCCAAGGCACGCCGGCCGCCAGCAGGATCGGCAAGAGTTGCCCGGCGTTGCGGTACTCGGCACCGTAGAGCAGAGGGACGACATCCCGCAGCAGAACGGCGGCGACCCAAGCGAGGGCCATAAGTGCGCCTCCGATAACGACGATGGTGCGAAGCGATTGGGGTGGGACCCGTCCGTCTCGGCTGCCCTCCACGAGCAGCGCCTGGCCGAGGGTGCCCGGTACCATGAGGGCGACGGCGACCACTGCCCAAGCGATGTAGAAGTTGGCGTTGTCCGAGGCGGGCACGTTGACGAGGACGATGACCGGGAGGACGAAGCGGGGAGCCTCCAGCGCGAGGGTGGCCACGTAGTTCGCCGATGCGAAGCGGGCGATGGCCGTGGCGTCATCCGGTTTGGGTCGTAGCCGGTAGCCCTCGCCCAGGATGAAGGGAAGGGCGGCCACCCCGGCGAAGCCTGACAGCGCGGTCGGGGCAGCGGCAGCGAGGAAGAGCCAGAGGTCTGGCGCACCGGCGGGGGCACCAAGGCCGAGGAGGACGAGCTGCAGGACGCCGACCATGGCGACCCGGGCGAACATGCCCGCCCAGCGGCGGGCGGCCATGAGGCGGACATCGACGAGGAGGGAGAGAGAGCTGCCCGATGTCGTGGCGGTGAAGATCAGGAAACCCAGCCAGCCGTGGCGCTGGAGCGTTGCCGCAGACGGTGAGGACACCAGGGCGAGGTAGAGCAATGCTCCCAGCGCTGAAGCTACGCCCGACAGCACCAGCGCCCACGAAAAAAGTGAGGCCGGTTGGCGGCCGGGTGGATGCACGAAGCGCGAGATGGCGACCGGCAGGCCCAGCCCGGTGGCGAAGCAGACGAACAGCACCGAGGTGAACAGGCCAGAGGACCTTCCGACATCGGTGCTGCTGTAGAGGCGAGCTGCGATCAGCCAGAACACCGCGCTCGTCAGGGCGCCGATCACGACGCTGGAAAGCAACCATGCCGAACCGCGCACGAGCTCGCGGGTGTCAGCAGCTCGAACGGCGACGCCTGCGGGCGCCGTGGTATGTGCTAGATCGGTCATGGTGATGAACGAACCAGTCCTCGTGGCAGTGCTTCCGTTGCTCGAAGAGTACTTGCCACGGGCAGCAGGGGTTGGCCTCCGTGCCACTGGCGAATGGAACTGGTCGCGTCGCCCACAGGTACCCAGGTGAGCAGGGGAACGGCGACCGGGACGCGTCGCTGGCAGGACGTGTCGTCACTGACGAGAAGAAGGCGTTGGGCCGCTTGGAGCGAGTGAGGCCACCGGTGCTGGTCAGGCCGAGCAGGGCGCGCCTTCGACCGGCGGTGGCGCACCATCTGCGAGAGCTGGGCCGGTCCTGGAGAAGGAGGGATCGAGGCGCCACCGGGACGCCAGTCGGACAGGCTGGCCGACGAGACCGTACGGCGGCGAGGTGGTGGCGGGCGCTCGGGGCTGGCCTGGTCTTGTTGTCGCTCCTCGCTGTCTTTTCGTCCTCGCCCGGTTGGTACGTGACCGACAACCGCTTCGAGCACTTCTGGTCGCCGGCACGTGTCCTCCTCCGGGCCGGAACGCTGTGGGATCCCGGCCGGGGGCTGGGCGGGGTTCGTGGTGAGCTGGCCTTCGCTTACGAGGCCGTCCTCAGCCTGTTGCGAGGTTTCGGGTCGACGCCAGCTGTGGCCGAACGTCTCTGGCACGTCATGTTGCTCACCGGCGCCGGCTTGGGGATGGCAGCGCTGCTGTCATCCTTTCGTCCCACCTTCGGGCCGGAGCACCTGGTGGCCGGGCTGTTCTACGCGTTCAATCCCTACTCGGTCACGTTCCTCATCCCTTCAGGACTGTTCCTGCACTACGCAGTGGCTCCATGGCTGCTCGTCGCCTTCGTGGTCGGCGTACGGGGAGAGCGGCCGTGGCGGTGGGCGGCGGTCTTCGCTCTGCTGGTGTGGCTGAGCGGCACGCTCGACCCACCCGGGCTGGCCTACTCACTTCTGCTGTTCGTCCCTACCGGGCTCTATCTGGTTGCAGTCGAGCGGACCCGTCGGTGGGTGGACGTCATCACCTGGCTGGCCCGAGCTGCGTTGCTCGCTGCGACGGTGTCGGCTGGCGTGGTGGTCCAGCTGGTGACCGGCTCGGCTGCACTTGCTGCTCGGCTCTTCGGTACCGAGTCGGTGGAGGTGGTCCATCGGACCAGCTCCTGGGCCGAGTCGTGGCGCGGGCTCGGCTTTTGGCCCTCGTACTACCCGGAGGGCGAGGGGCTTCTGCGCGAGCAACACGCTGGGTACCTGGTCAACCCGGCGCTCGTCCTCGTGACGTTTCTCCCCGCCGTCATCGCCCTGATCGTCCTCGGACGGTCACGGTGGCGGCCGCGCCTGCTGTTCGGCGGGCTTGCCCTCACTGGCATGGTCTTCATGGTCGGTCCCCATCCTCCCGACGATCCTTCGCCGATGGGCCGGCTGCTCCTCGAGGTGTACCAACGGGTCCCCGCTCTGACCGCGATGCGCACCGGTTACAAAGCCGGTGCGGGGTTGGCCATCGGGTTGGCTGGATTGGTGGGGTTGGCTGCCACCCGGCTCCAGGGTCGGTCAAGTCCGACGAAGAGCACGGTCACGGGGCTGAGGGTTGCCGGATGTGTGGCGCTCGTCGGCGTGATCTCGCTTCCACTGTGGACGGGAGCCGCCTACTCCCGAGACGACCGGATGCAACGCCTCCCGGAGTACTGGCGAGCAGCCCTCGCCTGGATCGACCGACAACCGGCCTCGACCAGGGCGTTGGTGCTCCCCGGAACCTCCAACTCGCGGTACCGGTGGGGCAGCCCGGGCGATGACATCTTCGACGCCCTCCTCGCCCGGCCCCACATCGTGTACGCCGCGTTTCCCGAGACCACACCGCGGGCCTTCGATCTCGAACGTGCCCTCGATGGGTACCTCGGAAGCGGTCGCTACCGGCCGGGCACGCTGGCACCCGTCGCCCGGCGGCTGGGGATCGAGTACGTGGTCGTTCGCAACGATCTCGACTGGCAGGCGATCGACAAACCACGACCATCGGTGTTCCAGGCTCTGCGGGACGACCCTGACCTCGAGTTGGTGGCCACCTTCGGGCGTCGCGGTGAGAACGTGGTCTCACCACTCGACCGGTCACGGTCGGCGGTGGCTGAGTCCAGGCTCGCCCCCGTCGAGGTCTTTCGCCTGGAAGGGGTGGCGGGAACGGCCCGAATCGTCCCACCGGAGCCCCCACTGCTGCTGGCCGGCGATGGTGACGCCTGGCCTGCCATGGCTGGCGAAGGGCTCCTGGACGACGGTCGACCTGTCCGCTATACCGCTGACACCAGCCCCTCCGAGCTCGCCGGCCTGCTGTCGGAGGGGGCCCCGTTGGTGGTCACGGACACCAACCGGCGCCAGGTCACCGCCCTGACCCGCTTCGGAGGGGTGCAGTCCCACACCTTGGCCCCAACCGAGGACATCGGGCGGGCGCCGACGAACCTGTTCGACGGGCCTGGCTCGGAGAGCGTGGCCAGGTTCGAGGACGCTGAGCTCATCACCTCGGCCAGCATCGCAAGCGGGCCGACCGGCTACGAGCCGTGGTCCCGTCCGGCGAACGCGTTCGATGGAGACCGTGATACCTCGTGGACGACCGGAGCCTTGGAAGACCCCGTGGGGCGGTCGGTGAAGGTGGTGTTCGACGAAGCGGTCACGATCGGTGAGGTCGGGCTGGTTGCGGCGAGACCCGATGGCGGAGGCCGGGCCCTGACCGTCGTCAACCTGCTCTTCTCCGACGGAACCACGGTGATGGCCGACCTGGCCGCCGGCGACACTCGAACCCGGTTTCCACCTCGTCGAACGCGCTCCCTGGAAGTGCGCATCGAGGCGGTGGAAGGCTCCGGAGGCGGTGCCGTGGGCCTGTCGGAAGTGATCGTGCCGTCACTCGATCTGGCCGAGGTCATCCAGGTGCCCGACGACGTGTTCAGGGCCGCCGAGACCGACCCTGCCCTGGCCGAGGTGCTGGCCGAGGCCCCGATCCGGTACCTGTTCGACCGGTTGACAGGACAACGTGACACCGATGTGGAGACCACGGTCCGCCGGCGCTTCCGCACCGCCGGCACGCGCGCCTACCGAGTACAGGGTCGCTTGGCGATCGGCGCCGACACTCCCGACGAGGTGGTCGATGCGCTGGCCGGCGACGCGGTGGGCGCCTTCGGGACGTCTCGCTTCGGTGGGATGCTCGAGCATCGCGGTGACCTGGCGGTCGATGGTCGGCCGCAAACGGGATGGGTGGCGCCAGCGGAAGGTGTGCCGAAGCTGACCGTGCGCTTCCCCCCCGCGACTGTCGATCGGGTGGAGGTGAGCAGCGCGGCGGGGCCCGGGCGGTCACCGGTGACCGCCGTGCGCATCACGGCCGCCGGGGCGGTGGCCGACCTAGCGATGGTGGCGACGGAATGCGGAGGTGGCGAGGTGGCTGCTCAGGTCTGCAGCAGCGGGACCGTCAGCTTCCCTGGAGTGACCACCGACAGACTTACCGTCGAGGCCATAGGGGTCGAGCAACAGCCGCTGGCCGGAGGGCGCGGCCTTGCGCCCGTGGAGATCAGCGAGGTGGCGATCGGACCGGGAGGATGGAGCGGACGCAGCGAAGGCCCCGGCGGATGCGCGTCGGGCGTCCTGTCGATCGACGAGCGCGACATCGGCGTCCGGCGTCTCGGCTCACTCGACGACCTTCTTGCTGGGCGGCCGACCGACGTCGAGGGATGTGACGTGATCGGCCTCGAGCCCGGGTGGCATCGCTTCGACGCGGGGAGCTCGACAGTGGTCGATCATGTCAGCCTGGCTGCCGGCGACCAGCCGGCCGGTCTCCTCGCCGAGGGCTCGCTGCGAACCCTGCGGCCATCTGCCGACGGGTCGTCTCAGATCGGCTTGCAGGTCGAGGTCCCTGAAGGAGGGGCGACCCTGGTGGCAGGACAGGCCTACGACAAGGGTTGGACGGCGTGGATCGGCGAGCGAGGGCTGGGTCCGCCGGTGCCGATCGACACCCAGGCAGGATGGAGGTTGGCCGAGGCTGGTACCTACGAGGTGAGTCTGCGGTACGGTCCGCAGCGAGGCTACGACAGAGCCATGGCGCTCAGTTGGTCGGGCGTCGTCCTGTGCCTATGGCTCGCGCTGCGCAGGACGCGAGGATGAGGCTCGTTGTCCAGCAGCCGCCCACCCCGGTCGGCTCGGCTCCGGCAGTGGTCGCCGTCGCTGCCGTTATTGCGGCCTTCATGATCGGGGGGGTCCCGGGCGCGTTCATCGTCCTCGTGGCGGCCATCGATGTGGGCGCGGAGCGCAGCCGGCTTCCCATCGGGGTCGCACTGGCGCTGCTCGTGGTGGCCGCGTTGGCGACGGTGCTCGAAGCGCCCCTGTTGCCGTCGATCGTCGGTCTCGACTTTGCGCTGGATCGACCGGTGGCGTCCGCCGCTGGTCTCTTCGCCGGTGTGGCCGCCCTGGTCGCGGTCCTCTTCGCAGCGGTCGAGGAACGATCGCCACGCATCATCGGGAACGGCGCCCGCCCGCTTCACCGCCCTTTGGCTGACGTACTCCCGGTGCCGGCGACGGCGCTGCCGGCTGCGGCGGCGGCGGCGCTCGTGGCAGTCAGTTCGGCGCTGCGGCCAGGACCCGCGCTTCCCACCACCATGGCGATGTCCGTCGCCAACCTCCGTGCCGGCGTGGTCGATGAGCTCGCCGCGGTTGCCCCGTTGCCGCCGCTGGCGATTGTCGTCCTCCCTGGTGATGCGAGCTGGGCGACGGTCATCGTGCGGACCTTGGCCGTGATGGCCGCGCTGCGCCTGGTGGGACGCGTCGCCGGCACGCGGGTGACCGTCGCCGCCGGGTTGGTGGTCGCCGCGGTGATCTCGTTGTCCGGCGCCGGGATGGCCGAGACGCTCGCGCTGCTGTGGGTAGCTGTCGCAGTGCTGTGGGCGTGGCCAGCCGAGGTCACGCCCGTGCGGGCAGCTTTCGCCGGGCTCTTCCTCGCCGCTGCCGCCCTGTCTCGTGCTGACGCGATCCTGGTGCTCCCTGTCGTGGCCGGGTGCTTGGTGGTGGGAGCAGGGCGACGGCGGGGCTCGGCCCTGTCCCTGGTGGTGGCCACCTCGGTGGTGGTCACCCTTTTCCTCCTCGGACTCCACCGTCGGCTCGGGACGTGGTGGGCGCATCCCGGCTCGGACGTGGCCACGTCCTGGCGATGGTGGGCACCGCTGCTGGCAGCGGTGCTCCTCGGTGCCCTGCTCAGCCGTCCCCGTCTTCATGTCCGACGGGTGCCAGGGACGGCAGGCTGGGAGCTCCTCGAGGATCAAGCGCACGATGAACCGGCGTCCCCCGATGGGTGCAGTCCTGAGTCGGGCCCGAGGGGCGCTCCTTCCTAGCAACCAGAGCACGCGACTGGAGCAATCGTCAGCGGCATCCACGCACAGGACCTGCCAAGGATGGTCACCCCGCACTGACCAGGTGGCCCACCTCCATCCGGTCGAGGCAGACACGAGCCCCGCTGGGGACGTCCAGACGCAGGCGCTCGACGATCGGACCGCCGAGCGACTTCAGGGTGCTGACCTTTCCCGGTCCCGCCGTGGCCAACACCGCGTCGTCGGCGGGCCGGTAGCCCTCGCCATTGTCCACGAAGAGCCACACCGGGAGCGCGGCGTCGGGCGTGTAGTGCAAGGCGAGGTACCAATCCGCACCGTTCAGCGGAACCAGCGGCGTGAGGTCGATAGTGGCGGGAAACCGGTTCGAGCGCACGCAGAGCTCTCCTCCCACGTGCTCGAGGGCCCCGTGCTCCACGATCAGGGCGCCCGCTCCCCAGAGATGTGCGGCTCCACCTCCTGTGGCAGGAGTGAAGGCGACCTCCTGCAAGGTCCCGTCGCCGGTGACGGAGAACAGAGGCCGCTCAGGGCGATCGAAGGCCAATGGGTGACCGAAGAGGGGGAACACCTCCGAGTAGCGGTTGTGGTAGGGAGGCCCGTAGACGGCCCAGGAGGCGACGACGTAGTCGGGGACGGTGCCGTCCACGATGACAGGGGTGACGCCTGTCGCCGTGGCCTGCCGCAACCCCTCTTCCACGTTGTGCATGTAGCGACTCGCCAAGTGGCCGGGCGAATCCTCGCTGATCCTTTTGCCACCAGACCACGCTGCTCCGAAGCGGACAGGGATCAGGAGCACGAGACCGGTGACGAGCAGCATGCGCAAGCGGGGGGAGTGACGGGTGGGGACGTCTGCGCCCCGCTGTCCGAGCTGGGGGCCCAGGAAGGCGGCGCCGAGGGCGATGGGGAAGAGATAGGTGGGCTCGAGGTGGTAGCGAGGGGTGTAAGCAATGCCAGCACCCCAGTCGCTGAGCCTGGGAACCCCGATGATCACCACGTTGGCGACGAAAGCCACGGCGAAGAAGGCCCATGCCCGCCATGCCGATCCCGACCGCAGGAGGCTCCATGCGATGAGGGCGACCACGAGGAGCTGCACGGCGATGATGGCTGCACCAGCGAACGCCGGTGCCTGGTCGCCGGCTATGTGGAGGCCGAAGAAGCTCGGGGCGAACACCCGAGTCCAGGAGATCTGGAGGTAGTGAACGAGATAGCCCGGTTCGGGAAGCTCGGACGGTTGCCAGTACCCACTCAAGAACACGACGAGGTACAGACCCACCGGCGCGGCGTAGAGGCCCCAGGTGGCACGCTCCCGCGACAACGAGGCCAGGGACGCCTTGACCGGTCGCTGGTCGAGCACCAGAACCCGCAGAAGGACCAGGTACAGCGGCACGAGCACGGCCTTGACGTAGAACAGGAGCGCTAGACCCATCGCTGCCAACGACAGGACCAGCATCCGGCTCGACCCCGTTCTGTGGTGCCGGATGTAGGCGAGGATCGACAGCAGGCTGAGCACGGTGGCTGGCAGGGTGAGCAATCCGCCGTTCCACCACTGGATGACGCCGACGTGGATGAGCGACGTGCCGTACAACAAGCTGAGCAGCAGCGGTCCGAGGCCAGGCCCGCACAGCTCGGCCAGGACCTTGTGGAGCACCAGCACGGAGGCCGCGAAGCAGGCAAGCAAGACGCCCTGGGCCACCCCGAAGTTCAGGGGAAAGAAGGTGTCGAGCAGCCAGTTGACCAGGCGGTGCCCAGGCGAGAAGTGAGGGTTCAGCGGTTCGAGGAGGAACCCGAGCGACAGCCCGGAGCGCTGACCCTGCCGGAGGAAGATGTAGTCGTCGAAGAAGAAGTAACTCCTCGTCGTGAACCAGCCGATGGCGGTGACCTGGGCGGCGACGATGACGAGCAACAGCGCCAGGCGGAGGACGGGGGAGCGAAGCGTGAGCCGGGCGGAGAGCTGCCGGGCGGCGGCCACGGAGGTCACGCCCTCAAGTTACTTCGGGTTCTCGCCGCGTTGCCGGGCGCGATCGATAGGAGATCTTCTCGTCACCGCCAGGCGGCGCCCCCGCCCCGCCTAGCATCGCGTCGTGGACTCCAGCGCCAGGCGGTGGAGGCTGGCGCTCGCCGTCGTCTGCCTAGGAGCACTAGCGCTACGCGTGACCTACGTGTTCGCATTCCACCATCCCGCACAGCTGGAGGCGGACGCCTACCACTACCACCACAGCGCCAACCTGCTCGTGGACGGCAAGGGCTTCATCGTGCCGATCACATACCAGCTTCTCGGCAAGGTCGAGCAGACCGCTCAGCACCCGCCGCTCTACACGGTCGTCCTCGCTCTCCCCTCGCTACTCGGTCTGCGCAGCATCCTCGCCCACCAGCTGTGGTCGTGCCTGATCGGGACGGGAACGGTGGCGCTGACCGGCCTCATCGGTCGCCGGCTGGCCGGAGGGCGCGCCGGGCTGATCGCCGCCGGCATCGCCGCCGTGCACCCCAACCTGTGGCTCTTCGACGGAATGGTGCTGTCGGAGACGCTCAGCCTCTTCACCGTTGCGTTGACCCTGCTGGCCGCGTACCGCTTCTGGGACCGGGCTTCGTTCCGAACCGCTGCGGAGCTCGGTACCGCCTCCGCGCTGGCGGCATTGACCCGGGGGGAGGCGCTGCTCTTGGTGCCCCTTGTCGTGCTGCCGTTGGCGCTGATGCTGCGTGGCCTCGACGTGCGGCGGCGCCTGGAGCTGGCCGCGGTCGGAGCGGTCGTTGCCGCTTTCGTCCTCGCCCCGTGGGTGGTGCACAACCTCACCCGTTTCCACCATCCGGTCTGGGCGACGAGCACCAGCGTCGGTCTGGTACTGGTCCAAGGAAACTGCGAGGGCCCCTACTACGGGCCCGACATCGGCTACTACTCCCTGGCCTGCATCCCACCGACACCGGAGGGCGACGAGACAGACGACGACCGTCACTATCGCAGGGTGGCACGCGACTACATCGAGGCCAACGGAGGCCGGCTTCCCTTCGTCATGCTTGCTCGGGTGGCGAGGACCTGGGGTCTCTACGCCGTCCCCCGCCAGCTCGCGCTCGACGCCTTCTTCGAGAAGCGCCCCCACGAGCTGGTGTGGCTGGGGTACGCCCTCTACGTCATGCTGCTCGCTGCGTCTGTCCCTGGCGCTGTCGTCCTCCGGCGCCAACGGGTCCCCCTCTGGCCGCTGCTGGCCATGGTCGTCACGGTGACGGTGACGGCCGCGATCACGATGGGCAACACCAGGTATCGGATCTCGGCCGAACTGGTACCGGTCTTGCTGGCGGCGGTCGGGGTCGACGCGCTCCTCAGGAGAGGATGGGGCCAGGGCGTCCCGGTCACGGTGGTGACCTAGGCTTCGGAGATGCCCGAAGCACCTGCTGGGTCTTCCGGTCCCCGTGAACTCCACCCTTCTCCTGGCGGCGCCCCTCCAGCAGATGCGGCCGCATCTGCGACTGGGCTGTCGAGGAACGCCCGACGCGGACTCGCCCTGCTCGCAGCATTCTTGACCGCGATCGTGGTGGTGCTCTTGGTATGGAGCAGCTCTGTTGGACCCGGCGACGGTGGCGGCGATGCCAGGCGTGAGCAGGTGCCGGGCAATGTCGGCGAGCTGGTGACCATCGAGCGGACTCTGGACAGCTTCGACCGCCCTGATCAACAGCTCGAGGTGGGCGGGGGAGTTGCCGAGGGATGGGCCCCCGAGATCGGGGCGTGGGCCATCTCGGGGGGTCAGGCATTTCCGTCGGAGCCGACAAGTGAGCGGAGCCTGCTCGTTCGGGATCTCGGGCAGAGTGACGTTGCTGTGCAGGCCGAGCTGAGCAAGGTCAGCCACGATGCCGGTGTCGTCTTCCGCTACCAAGACCCTTCGAACTATTGGGCCGTGGTCGCCGCCCCCTACTACGGGACCTGGGTGCTGTTCAAGGTCCTTGACGGCAAAGAGGAGGTCGTGGCGACGACCGGACTGTCAGAGACGAGCGACGGCACGACCGTCGGCCTCCGTGGGGATGGTGACACGATCGATGTCGTGGTGAACGAACGGGTCACGGCGACCGTCGTCGACGGCGCTCTGAGGACTGCGACCAAGGCCGGCATGACGGCGCAAGGGACCGAACCTCGCTTTGAGAACTTCAAAGCGGATGAAGGCCCGTCCGTAGCGGGCGAGAGCCGGGGGGGAGGTCAGGGCCGGTGAAGGCCCTTGTTCTTGTTGCGCGGGTGTTCATTTCCGGGCCAGCACGTAGTACTGAGCACCGAGCGGAACCCGGCTGAGC
>JADDQY010000051.1 GCA_016781135.1 Actinomycetota bacterium | reverse complement strand
CCTACTACGACTACTACCAGCCCGAGGCCTACGTCCCGTCCAGCGACACCTACATCGAGAAGGACAGCTCGATCAACGACGAGATCGACCGGCTGCGCCACTCCGCCACCTCGGCCCTGCTCACCCGGCGTGACGTCATCGTGGTCGCGTCGGTGTCGTGCATCTACGGCCTGGGCTCGCCCGAGGAGTACCGCGACAAGCTGCTGGTGGTGCGCCGCGGCGAGGAGCACGACCAGCGCTCGATCCTGGCCCGCCTCGTCGACATGCAGTACCAGCGCAACGACATGAGCCTCGCTCGGGGCAGCTTCCGGGTCCGGGGTGACACCATCGAGCTCCATCCCGCCTACGAGGACACCGGCGTGCGCATCGAGCTGTTCGGCGACGAGGTGGAGCGCATCACCCGGGTCGACCTGGTCACGGGCGAGCGCCTGGACGACCTCGCCGAGCTGGTGGTCTTCCCCGCCACCCACTACGTGGCCGGCGACGAGCGGATGAAGGCGGCGATGGTCCGCATCGAGGCCGAGCTGGCCGAGCGCCTGGCCTGGTTCGAGTCCCAGGGCAAGCTGCTCGAGGCCCAGCGCCTGCGCATGCGCACCAACTACGACCTGGAGATGCTGGCCGAGGTGGGGGTGTGCAACGGCATCGAGAACTACTCGGCACCCATCGACGGGCGCTCGCCGGGCGAGGCGCCCCACACCCTGCTCGACTTCTTCCCCGACGAGTTCCTGGTGGTGCTCGACGAGAGCCACGTGGCCGTGCCCCAGCTCCACGGCCAGTACGAGGGTGACCGCTCGCGCAAGCAAACCCTCATCGACCACGGCTTCCGTCTCCCGTCGGCCGCCGACAACCGGCCCCTGCGCTTCGAGGAGTTCCTGCAGCGGGTCGGCCAAGTCGTCTTCCTGTCGGCCACGCCCGGACCGTGGGAGCTGTCGCACTCGGCGCAGGTGGTGGAGCAGATCGTGCGGCCGACCGGGTTGGTCGACCCCGAGGTGATCGTCAAGCCCACCAAGGGCCAGATCGACGACCTCATCGAGCAGATCGGACACCGCACCGCCGCCGGCCAGCGCACGTTGGTGACCACCCTCACCAAGAAGATGGCCGAGGACCTCACCGAGTACCTGGTCGAGCAGGGGCTACGGGTGCGCTACCTGCACTCCAACATCGACACCATCGCCCGCATCGAGACCCTGCGCGACCTGCGTCTCGGTGAGTTCGACGTGCTGGTGGGCATCAACCTCCTGCGGGAGGGCCTCGACCTGCCCGAAGTCTCGTTGGTGGCCATCCTCGACGCCGACAAGGAGGGCTTCCTGCGCAGCGAGACCTCCCTCATCCAGACCATGGGCCGGGCCGCCCGCAACGTCGACGGCCAGGTGGTCATGTACGCCGACCAGGTGACCGACTCGATGCGCCGCGCCATCTCCGAGACCCAGCGCCGCCGGGGTCTGCAACAGGCCTACAACGCCGAGCACGGGATCGATCCCCAGACCATCCGCAAGGCGGTGAGCGACATCCTCGCCCACCTCCGACCGGCGGCCGCGGCGCCGGTGCCCGGGGGCGATCGCCGCTCCCGAGTCCACGACAAGGTGCGCAACGAGCTGGCCGAGCTGCCCTCCGACGAGCTGGCCCGCCTCATCCACACCCTCGAGGAGGAGATGCGCGAGGCGGCCGCCGACCTGCGCTTCGAATACGCCGCCCGCCTCCGCGACGAGATCGGCGACCTGCGACGGGAGCTGCGCGAGGCCCGATGAGGCAGGGATGACGGCGGAGGGACCGGGGCCACGGGTCTCGCTGCGAGCCCGGGAGCTGCGGGAGCAAGGGTCGGCGGCGCTGGCGCCACTGCCCACCGCCGACCAGCTCGCCGGTGAGGCACGGGCGCGCCGGGTCGAGCTGCTCGGCGACCTGCGTGTCGAGCTCTACGCCGTCTCGTCGTTCGTCGCCGACGAGGCCGTACGTCGAGCCCGGCGGCTGGCCCCGTCCTACCCGCCCTACGGGCTGGTTCGCTCGATGCACTCGACCACCCGGATGGTCGTCGCCGATCCCGAGCCGGTCGCCCGGGGGGCGATCGACAGCTTCCGAGCGCTGGGCATGGCCTGCGTCGACACCACCGTGTTCCACCTCCACGCCGCCTTCGCCGAGCTGCGCCACTCCGACGACGCCTGGGTGCTCTCCCGGCTGGACGCCCTGCTGGAGCTGTTCCGGGAGGGCGCGCCCAAGCGGGTGCAGGAACGGATGCGCGACCCGGTGAGCTTCGTCTACGGCGGGTTGCACTTCGGGACGGGCGTGTGCGTGCAGCTGGCCGAAGTGATGTCGCGGCTGTTGGCCCCGATGGCCGGCCTCGACGCCCGCGAGCGTTCGCTGGTCATAGCCGCCAGCATCCGCCCGGCGTTGCGCCTCGCCGCGCTCAACGTCGACCAGGTGGTGGGCGCGTACCAGTACCTCCAGGCCCAGGAGCCGGCGGGCTGGATGGACGCCGAGCGCTTCGAGGTGGTGCGCCTCGACGACGGGCGCTGGCGGATCGACCTCCGCGACGACGCCCTTTCCGCCAGCGACGCTCGCACCACCTGGGCGACACTGGGATGCCCGGCGCGCATCTCGCCCACCGGCGGGCCCTCGCCCATCGCCCGGTTGTGGTCCTGGTGCGCCGAGCTGACCGAGGCCACCGGCCTGCTCGACCGGGAGGGCGACAGGAGGCGGTAAAGCGACACGGGCCTCGTGCCGATGCTGTCGGTTGTGCGAGACGTCCTGCGGCGGGGCTGGGCGGCGCCGCTGGCGGCCCACGTGGCCGCCCTCGCGATCCTCTTGCTGGCGCTGATCCCGGTGGTGGGCACGGGGGCTTCGTTCTCCCCCGACGAGGGAGCGGTGGTCATCCAGGCCCGCTCCGTAGCCGAGGGCAAGGGGTGGATCGTCGAGCACCCCTTCGACCGGCTCGACCCCGAGAACCGGTTCTACCCCCTCGGCGCGTCCTCGCAGGGGAAAGAAGGCAAGGCGCCGTTCGCCAAGCACCCCGTCTACCCGTTGGTGCTGGCCGCGCTCCACCGGGTGGGCGGGGTCGGCGCCATGATGGTGCTGTCGGTGGCGGCCACCGTCGCCGCCGCCGGCGTGGCCGCCCTCCTCGCCGGGGAGGTCGCGGGTGGTCGGGAGCGACCGGTGCTGTGGGCGGTGGGGGTGGGCAGCCCCCTGGTGTTCGACGCCTACCTGCTGATCGCCCACTCGATCGGCGCCGCCCTGGTGGGCGCGGCGGTCCTGCTCGCCTTGCGGGCCACCCATCGGCGCCGGTTCGCCGCCCTCATGGTGGGCGCCGCGTCCCTGGCGGCGGCCGGGGTCCTGTTCCGTTCCGAGGCGCTGATCTTCGCCCTGGCGCTGGGTGCCGCCGTGGTTGCCACCGGCACGGTGTGGCGGCGCCCGGCGCTCGCCGCCTGGGGGGTCGCCCTCCCGGTGCCCGCCCTCGCCGCCGCGGGGGGAGAGCGATGGCTGCAGCGGCTGCTCATCGGCGCCGATGGTGGGAGCGTGGCCGCGCCGGCGGTGCCGGGAAGCTTCGTCGGCGCCCGGCTGGAGGCCTTCCTCAATACGTGGATCCGTCCGAGCGCCTCGGTCCCCGTCACCGGGGACCTGGCCCTGCTCACAGCTGCGGTCCTGGTGGCGGCGGCGGCGGTGGTCGCCCGCCGTCGCCGGTCACCCCGGCTGCTCGGCGCCCTGAGCATCACCGCCACCGCCTTCTCGACCTTCGCCTTCCTGGCCGGTCCCGACCGGGTGGTGCCCGGGCTGCTGGTGGCGTTCCCGCTGGCCGTCGTGGCCATCGGGCTGGCCGACCGGATGTACCTCGACCGGGGGGGACACCTGCTGCTCAGCCTCACCACCAGCCTCTTCGTCGCCGGCGTGCTCGCGACCCAGTACCGGGAGGGGGGCAGCGCCGAGTGGGGCGGGCGCTACTTCGCCCTGGCCGTACCGCTGGTGGTGGTGCTGGCCGTCGACGCCGTGGCCCGGCGGGCGCCGTCGCTGCCGGTCGAGGCGCGGCGGTGGGCGGGGGCGGCCCTGGTGACGTGCTCGATGCTGCTGGCGCTGGGGGCCGTCGTCAGCCTGCACCGGACCCACGCCTTCACCGGTCGTCTCGTCGAGCGCATCGACGCCACCGCCCGTGCGACCGCTCCCGGCGACGGGGACGACCGTCCGGTGCTCGTGAGCGCCTACCCGAACATTCCCCGCCTGGCGTGGCCCATCTTCGCCGGGGGGCGCTGGCTGCACGCCCCCCACCAGGAGCAGGGGGAGGAGCTGGCCGCCCTCCTCGGTGACGGGGGGGTGCAGGAGCTGGTGTTCGTGGGCCAGCAGCCCGGGGACGTGGCGCCGTACCTGGATCGATACCGGGTGGACGACCGACGGTCCTTCGCCATGGGGCGCTGGGAGGTGAGCGTCCTGGTCGTCGCCCGGTGATCTCCGGAACAGCGGGCCGAACGCCCGTTCGAGATGTCGAGCGACCGGTAGCATGGCTCGGTGGCAGACACGATCGTCGTGCGCGGCGCGCGTGAGCACAACCTGCGCGACGTCTCCCTCGAGCTCCCCCGTGACCGCTTGATCGTGCTCACCGGCTTGTCGGGGTCGGGCAAGTCGTCGCTCGCGTTCGACACGATCTACGCCGAGGGCCAGCGTCGCTACGTCGAGTCGCTGTCGTCCTACGCCCGCCAGTTCCTCGGGCAGATGGACAAGCCCGACGTCGACTTCATCGAGGGGCTGTCGCCGGCGATCTCCATCGACCAGAAGTCGGCCGGTCGCAACCCCCGGTCGACGGTGGGCACGATCACCGAGATCTACGACTACCTGCGCCTGCTCTACGCCCGCATCGGCGTGCCCCACTGCCCCCAGTGCGGCCAGGTCATCGTCCGCCAGACGCCCCAGCAGATCGTCGACCGGATCCTCGAGCTGCCCGAGGGCACCCGCTTCCAGGTGCTGGCCCCGGTCGTGCGGGGGCGCAAGGGCGACTACGAGACGCTTCTCGGCGAGCTGGCGTCCGAGGGATTCTCCCGGGCTCGCATCGACGGCGAGGTGAGGGAGCTCGCCCAGGCGATCCGACTGGAGCGCTACGAGCAGCACACGATCGAGGTGGTGGTCGACCGGCTGGTGCGCCGGGACGGCATCGAGCGACGGCTCACCGACTCGCTGGAGACGGCCCTACGCCTGGCCGAGGGGGTGGCCGAGGTCGAGCTGGTGCCCCGGGAGGCCGGCGGGGACCCCCCCCAGATCCTCACCTTCAGCCAGCACCTGGCCTGTGCCGCCTGCGGCCTGTCGTTCGACGAGCTCGCGCCCCGCAACTTCTCGTTCAACTCCCCCTACGGAGCCTGTCCGAACTGCGATGGCCTCGGCACCCGCTACGAGGTCGATCCCGAGCTGGTCGTGCCCAACCCCGACCTGTCGTTGGCCGAGGGGGCGGTGGCCCCGTTCTCGACCGCCCGGACCCAGTACTTCGATCGGGTGCTCGACGCCCTGGCCGCCGCCTACGGCTTCAGCCTGCGCACCCCCTGGAAGCAGCTGAAGAAGTCGCACCAGAAGGTCGTCCTCTACGGGTCGGGCGCCAAGAAGCTCGAGGTCGACTACAAGAACCGCTACGGCCGCACCCGGTCGTACCGCACCACCTTCGAAGGGGCGGTCCCCTGGCTCCAGCGCCGCCACGCCGACACCGAGTCCGACTGGAGCCGGGGCCAGGTCGAGTCGTACATGCGCGAGGTGCCCTGCCCGGCCTGCGGGGGAGCGCGGCTGCGGCCGGAGTCGCTGGCCGTCACCGTCGACGGCCGCACCATCTTCGAGGTCTCGTCGCTGCCCATCACCGAGGCGGCGGCGGTGCTGCGAGCACTCGAGCTGTCCGACCGCGACCGTCTCATCGCCGAGCGGGTCGTCAAGGAGATCAACGCCCGCATGGGCTTCCTCCTCGACGTCGGCCTCGGCTATCTCGACTTGCACCGCTCGGCCGGCACCCTCGCCGGTGGCGAGGCCCAGCGCATCCGCTTGGCCTCCCAGATCGGCTCCGCCCTGGTCGGGGTGCTCTACGTGCTCGACGAGCCGTCGATCGGGCTCCACCAGCGCGACAACCACAAGCTCATCGACACCCTGGTGCGCCTGCGCGACCTGGGCAACACGGTGATGGTGGTGGAGCACGACGAGGACACCATCCGGGTCGCCGACCACGTGGTCGACATCGGGCCCGGCGCCGGCGAGCACGGTGGGCGGGTCGTCTACTCCGGCGACGTGCAGGGGCTCCTCGCGTGCCCGGAGTCGGTGACCGGCGACTATCTGGCCGGACGGCGCTCCATCCCCGTCCCCGAGATGCGGCGCCCGCCGGGCGACGACTGGCTGGCGGTGCACGGCGCTCGCGAGCACAACCTGGCCGACATCGACGTCGAGGTGCCTCTCGGGTGCTTCGTCGCCGTCACCGGGGTCTCGGGGTCGGGCAAGTCGACGCTGGTCAACGACATCATGCTCCGAGCGCTGATGCAACGGGTCTACAAGTCGCGCACCGCCCCGGGTCGGCACCACTCGATCACCGGCGCCGAGTCGATCGACAAGGTCATCGCCATCGATCAGTCGCCCATCGGGCGCACGCCCCGCTCCAACCCTGCCACCTACACCGGGGTGTTCGACCGCATCCGCACCCTGTTCGCCCAGACCACCGAGGCCAAGGTGCGCGGCTACCTCCCGGGACGGTTCTCGTTCAACGTCAAAGGCGGGCGCTGCGAGGCGTGCGCGGGCGACGGCACCATCAAGATCGAGATGCACTTCCTGCCCGACGTCTACGTCCCCTGCGAGGTGTGCAAGGGCGCCCGCTACAACCGCGACACGCTCGAGGTCACGTTCAAGGGGCGCACGATCGCCGAGGTGCTCGACCTGTCCTGCGAGGAGGCCCTCGAGTTCTTCGCCAATCAGCCGGCCATCGCCCGCCACCTCCAGACCATCGTCGACGTGGGGCTCGGCTACGTTCGTCTCGGCCAGCCCGCCCCCACGCTGTCGGGCGGCGAGGCCCAGCGGGTGAAGCTCGCCGCCGAGCTGACCAAGCGCTCGACCGGCCACACCATGTACGTGCTCGACGAGCCCACCACCGGCCTGCACTTCGACGACATCCGCAAGCTGCTCGGGGTGCTCGGCCGCCTGGTCGACGCCGGCAACACCGTCGTCGTCATCGAGCACAACCTCGACGTGATCAAGACCGCCGACTGGATCGTCGACCTCGGGCCCGAGGGAGGCTCGGGCGGGGGCCGGGTCGTGGTGGAGGGGCCGCCCGAGCTCGTGGCCAAGACCCGCGAGAGCCACACCGGGCGCTTCCTCGCTCCGTTGCTGCGGCTGTAGCCGCAGCGGCACCTCTGCCCGGCGCCCCGTCCGGCTCTGGACGTGCCCCGAGGACCTGCCGCTCGCGCCGGGCCCGGTCGTGCCGAAGTCGCCGGTGGATCGGTGCTCGGGGGCCTCAACCCGGCGCCCTGACCTGCCGATGGTTCCGGTGTGCACCGGCGAGCCGCCCGCATACTGCTCTACGCCGGTGTGGTCGTCGCCGTGGTGGGCCTCAGCAAGGCCCACGCCGCCTGGTCGGTGCCGGCCTACGACTACACCGGGTCGTTCCGCTTCGCCTGGTCCCTGGCTTACATCGCCCTGCTGTGCGGTGCTGCCTACGGCTTGGGCCTGCCCGACCTCGCCCGCGGACGCCGCGCCGCCGTGGTTGCCGGCGCTGGCGCCGCGGGCGGGGGGGCGCTGGGGATCTCGGTGTTCCAGCTGCTGGCCGGAACCGCCCTGTTGCCCCGAGGTGTGGTGTTCGGGACGGCGGTGGTGCTGGTGCCGTGGTTCGTGCTGTGCGCCACCCTCGCCCGGGACGGACGGACCCGGGCCGAGGGGCGGGACCGGGTGGTCCTGGTGGCCGGGCCCGGGGAGGCAGCGGTGCTCGACGACGACCTCGACGAGGCGCCCGAGCGCCCGGCGATCATCGTGGCCAGTCTCGGCGTCGAGCAAGCCCGCGCCCTCGGCGAGGACCGGCGTCCGCTGGTCGACGTCGCCGCCGAGCGGCGGGCCACCGTGGTCGTGCTCGACCGCCACGCCCAGGGCGACGAGAGCATCGTCGCCCAGGCGGGCGTCCTGCACGGCGCCGGCGTGAGGGTCCGCACCCTGTCGCTGTTCTACGAGGAGTGGTTGGGCAAGCTGCCGGTCAACGAGCTCGAGCGGGTGTCGCTCATGTTCGACATCGGGGAGCTGCACCGCGCTCGCTACGGGCGGGTCAAGCGCCTCCTCGACGTCACGCTCGCCCTCGCTGGGCTGGTGGTGCTGGCCCTGGCGACCCCGGTCGTGGTCGTGGGCAACCGCCTCGGGAACCGGGGCCCGCTGTGGTTCCGCCAGACCCGGGTGGGCAAGCGCGGTGGAAGCTTCGAGATCCTGAAGTTCCGCACGATGGCCCCGGTGGGCCAGGGGGGCGGAGAGTGGACGGCCGAGGCCGACCGGCGCATCACCCGCTTCGGGCGCATCCTGCGCAACAGCCACCTGGACGAGCTGCCCCAGGTGTGGAACGTCCTCAAGGGTGACCTCGCCGTCGTCGGTCCTCGCCCCGAGCAGCCGCATTACGTGGCCGAGCTGGTGGAGAAGCTCCCGTTCTACGACCTGCGCCACCTCGTTCGCCCCGGCCTCACCGGCTGGGCCCAGGTGAAGTTCGGCTACGCCGCCTCGGAGGCCGACGCCCTGGAGAAGCTGCAGTACGAGTTCTTCTACCTTCGCCGCCAGAGCCTGGCGTTCGACCTGCGGGTGATGGGACGAACGGTCCGCAGCGTGCTGGGGAGGTCGGGCAGGTGACGCCGCCGGTCGACGTGGTGGTGCTGACGTGGAACGACGAGCCCGGCCAGCTCGGCGGGGCCCTCGGCTCCGCCCTGTCCTCGCAGGACGTGGACGTCGGGGTCGTCGTGGTCGACAACGGGTCGCAGCCGCCCGCCGTGGTCCCCTCGGACCCGCGTGTCCGGCTCGTGCGCAACGAGGAGAACCGCGGGGTGGCGGCCGGGCGCAACCAGGGTGCGGCCGAGGCGGCGGCCACCTTCCTGTGCTTCCTCGACAGCGACGCCTGGCTGGCACCGGGCTGCCTGGCGGCCCTTGTGGGAGAGCTGGCCGACGATCCCCGCCGAGCGCTGGCCGCCCCCGTCTTCGAGGGCCAGCCCCCGGAGGCCAGCGCTGGGCGGGCACCGTCCCTGGCGGTGAAAGCGGCCCGGCTCCTGAACCTGCGGGCCACCTACCAGGCCGTCGCCTCCCACGGGCCCAGCTGGGAGGTCGACTTCGCCATCGGGGCCTGCCTGCTGGTGCGGCGGGAGGCGTTCCTGGCCGTGGGGGGCTTCGACGAGCGCTACTTCTACGGCCCGGAGGACGTGGACGCCTGCCTCCGCCTGCGGCAGGCCGGCTTCCGGCTGCTCCAGGTGAGGAGGGCAGCGTGCACCCACCCGCCCCGTCGCCGGTTCCGGCGCGTCCTCACCCGCCGAGGCGCCCAGCACGCGTGGGCGGTCGGCCGCCACCTCTGGCGGCACCGCCGCTTCCAGCGCCAGGTGGCAGCGTGAGCACCGCGGTCGACGCCGTGATCGTCGCCTATCGCAGCGAGGGCGTCATCGAGGCGTCGGTGCGGGCGGCCGCCACCCTGGGAGGCCGGGTCGTGGTGGTCGACCACGGGGACGGAGAAGCTGCCCGCCGGGCGGCCACCCTGGGCGCGGCCGCCCTGGCCGACCCGGCGAACCCCGGGTTCGGGGCCGGCCAGAACGGGGGGGTGGCCGCCACCACCACCCCGTTCGTCCTGCTGTGCAACCCCGACGCCGTGGTGGTGCCTGAGGCGGTGCTCGACGGGGCCCGGCTGCTCGAGTCCCAGGCGGACGTCGCCGCCGTGCAGGGGGTCATCGTCAACCACCACACCGGGGTGCCCGAGCGCAGCCAGGGGGTGGAGATCAGCCCCGTGCACCTACTGGGCCGGGCGCTCGCCGCCCGCCGGCTGTTGGGCCTTCCCCCCGTCCGCGCCCTGGCCCGACGCTCTCCTCGCCTGGCCGACCACGTGGAGCGCACCCCCCGGGGGGTGCAGGCGGTGGAGAGCCTGGCCGCCACCGCCGTCCTCGTCCGCCGCTCGGCCTTTGAGGAGATCAGGGGCTTCGACCCCTCGTTCTTCCTCTACGGCGAGGACGTCGACCTGTGCCGCCGCCTCCGCCTCGCCGGGTGGCGCCTGCTGGCGGTGCCCGAGGTCTGGGCCCACCACCTCGGCGGTGCCTCGGCCACCTCGACCGGGGCCCGGGAGGTGCAGTGGTGGCGGGGGACGATGACCTTCGCCGCCCGGTGGTGGGCAGCGACGGCGTGGGCCACGGGCGTGGTGGCGGCGACGTTGCGGTGGGCGGCGGTGGCGGCAGCGGCGCCGGGGCAAGCCGGGGCGGCCCTGCGCGCCATGGTGGTGGAGCCGGCCCGGCACCGGCGGCGGGTGCGGAAGCGCGGGGCCGCAGGGCAGCCGGCAGCGGCGGTCCCGTGCCCGCGCTAGCGCCGTCGGTCTCGGTGGTCCTTCCCACCCACGACCGGCGAGGGACCCTCGGAGCCGCCATCGACTCGGTCCTCTCCCAGACCTGGGCCGACCTCGAGCTCATCGTGGTGGACGACGGCTCGAGGGACGGGACCCCCGAGCTGCTCGCCACCGTCGACGATGCCCGGGTGCGGGTGCGTCGGCTCCCCCGCCGGTCGGGCGCCCCGGTAGCCCGCAACCTCGGCATCTCGCTGGCCCGAGGTCGCTACGTGGCCTTCCAGGACAGCGATGACGTGTGGCGACCGGACGCGCTGGGCGCCCAGGTGGCCGCCCTCGATAGCGCCGACGAGGACGTGGCCGTGGTCTACGGCGCCATCCTCCGCCATCAGGGAGGGCGCTCGCTGCGCATCCCCGGTCCCGGGCACCCCGGTCCCACCGCCGACCTGCCCGCCCACCTCGCCGCCGAGAACTTCGTCGACCTCCCGGCAGCCCTGGTGCGGGCCGAGGCCCTCCGGGCAGTGGGGGGGTTCGACCCCGAGCTCCCCCGCTTCCAGGACTGGGACCTGTGGCTCCGGCTGGCCCGGTCCTTCCGGTTCCGCTTCGTGGACGAGGTGCTCCTCGACTCCTACGACAGCCCGGTGAGCATCAGCCGGGACGAGGACGCGTACTTCCGCGCCATGGAGGTGATCCTCGCTCGCCACGCCGAGGTGTTCGCCCGAGCCCCGGAGGCGGCCCTCCACCACCACCTGCGCCTCGTGGCCGTCGGGCTGCTCCGCCGACGCTCGTTGCCCTACGGCACCCACCTCCGTGCCGCCCGGGCCTCGCTGGGATGGGCACCGCTGCGCTCCGTCGGCACCCGGGTGCTGGCCGGCGGGTACCGCCGTGCCCGGGCGCTGGCATGAGCACCCGGCGCGCGCCCGGCCCGGCCCGGCACGCCGAGGCGTCCCTCGCGCCCACCGGGCTCGGTCCGGTGGTCATGGTGACCTCCTGGTGGCCCACCGAGGGCGACCCCCACGCCAACCCCTTCGTGGTCGACCACGCCCGCGCCCTGCAGGGCTGCGCCGACGTCGCCTGCTGGCTGGTGGCAGGTGGCTGCCGGCAGCCGACCGGCCCGTTCCTCGGC
>JADDQY010000025.1 GCA_016781135.1 Actinomycetota bacterium | reverse complement strand
TTGGGCACAGGATGGGCACGGGCGTGTTGGCGTGTGCCCTGTTCATAGCGCTCGACTTGGGATGCGCTGTTCGTGTCCGAAGCCGTCGAAGGGGAAGCGACGGCTTGGGTCGCGACGCTATCCACTGCGTCCTTGTGACGGTGGATTCACACGAGAGAGTGAGACGGTCTCCTCGGCCTGGGCTGGGTGGATCCGGTCGTGGGTGATGACGCCTGAGCGCTGACGAGAGCAACCGCATCAACGGATTCCTAGAGAGGGCGGCGTTGAAGGCCTCTGGTGCCTCCAGACTGGAGAGGTGCCCGGCGCCAGCGAGCACGGCGAGCGTGGCCCCGGGCACCCGCGCCCTGCATGGCCCGGGCCACCGCTGGAGGGGACGGCCCGTCCTCCTCGCCCACCACGACCAGGGTGGGGACGTCGATGATGGCCAGGTCGGGCGTGGAGTCGGGCCGGCGCAGCATGGCCGACAGGGCGCCCACGACACCGGCCGGCGGCTGGTCGGTCAGGGCCCGGGTGGCGTCGACCACCTCGGGCCGGTGGTGGCGGGTGTGCTCGCTGAGGAGGCCCTCGAGCAGGGTCTCGCGCAGGGTCGCCGGGTCGCCGTCGAGGACCTGGCGGGCGTGGTTGCGGCGGCGCTCGGCCACCTCCGGGGTGTCGGGACCGGGACGGGTGTTCGGCCAGCACCAGCCCGGCCAGGCGGGAGCGGTGGCGGCGCACGAACGCGAAGGCCACGTAGCCCCCCATCGAGAGGCCGCCGAGCACCACCGGGCCGAGCCCCAGGTGCTCGATCAGGCGGCCACCTGGTAGGCCCAGCCGTCCACCGAGTAGCTGTCGGTTCGTCGGGGACGACCGAGGCGCCGAAGCCCAGCAGGTCGGGCGCCACCACCCGGGTGTGGGTGGACAGGGCCTCGATGGGGCGCCCACATGCCGGCGTGGAGGGGAAGGCGTGCAACAGCACCAGCGCGGGTTGCCCCTCACCCTGGTCGAGCCAGTGCACCCGGCGGCCGTCGAGCGTGGCGGCGGGCATGGGCGGACCCTACCGGCGCGTCCCCTACGCCGGGTCGAGGCGGGAGATGGTGCCGGCGATGGAGATGACGTAGAGCTCGCCCCCGGCGTCCTCGGAGAACGACACGAGTGTGCCCTCGTCGACTCCTACGCCGAGGTCGACCCGTTCGGCTCCCGCCCCGCCGGGGTCGACGGCGAGAGCCCAGAGCCGGGCCGTCCCCAGGTCGGCGAAGACGTAGGCACCCCCCAGGGCGGGGATGGCCTCGCCCCGGTAGACGTAGCCGCCGGTGACCGAGAAGCCCTCGTCGTGGGTGTACTCGTAGATCGGTGGCACCGCGCCGGGTGGGGGATCCCCGTCGTAGGGCCGGGAGCCCTCCAGTGCGGGCCAGCCCAGGTTGGCGCCCGCGGCGGTCTCGGGGGTCAGGCGGTTCACCTCCTCTATGGCGTTCTGGCCCACGTCGGCCAGCCACAGGTCGCCGGTGGCCCGGTCGAAGGAGAAGCGCCAGGGGTTGCGCACCCCGTACAGGTAGATCTCGCCCCGTCCTCCGCCTCCGGCGAAGGGGTTGTCGGCCGGGATGGCGTAGGGCGCCTCTCCCTGGGCCCGGGGATCGATGCGCAGCACGGCGCCGAGCAGCGTGGAGGTGTCCTGGGCGTTGCCCTCGGGGTCGCCCGAGCCACCACCGTCCCCCAGGCCGTAGTAGAGGAGGCCGTCGGGTCCGAAGGCGACGTGCCCGCCGTTGTGGTTGGAGAAGGGCTGGTCGACCCGGACCAGGGTCCGCCGGGAGGCCAGGTCGATCTCGGTCGCACCCTCGCCCATGGCGTACTCCTCCAAGCGGCTGTCGCCCTCGAGGTTGGTGTAGCTGACGTAGAGGTGGCTCCCGTCGGGGCTGAAGGCCAGGCCGAGTAGGCCCCGTTCGCTCTCGGTGGTGGTCTCCACCTCGAGCAGCGGCTCGGGCCGCAGGCCGCCGTCCTCGACCACTCGCACCCGGCCGGCCCGCTCCGCCACGAAGAAGGGGTCGTGCCCGGGTCGCTGGGCCATGGCCACGGGCGCATCGAGGGTCGCCACCTCGGTCAGGCGGACCGCCACGCCGCGCAGCTCCTCCCCCGTGGCGGTGGCCGGCGCGCTCGGCGGCGGCGCCGGCGGGACGGTCGTGCTCGGGGCCGTGACGGTGGCCGCCGGTTGGGCGCTCGTCTCGCCGGGAGGATCGCCCCCACCGCACGCCCCCGCCACCAGGGCGACGCCCACCGCGAGGAACCGCAGCCGTCTCGACATCGGGCCATGGTCGCATGGCGGGGCTCACCGCGAGGCGCGGGACCGGACCAGGTGGGGCCGGCGGGACGACCGCTAGCCCTGGCTCGATGCTCAGGTCCTTGGGCTCGTTCGCCCGCGCCCAGTTCGAACGCAAGCCCGAGGCCGCCCACCTGCTGGCCACCGTCGTCGGCCAAGACCTCGGCGAGGGTGACGATGCAGTGTTCCGCATCGCCCGGAAAGTCGCGTCCGACCGGGTGATCTCCACCGTCGACCCCGACGCCCGCCACGGCCACAAGACCGCCTCCCGGGGCTTCGACGGCTACAAGGGCCATGCCGCCGTGGACCCCGACAGCGAGATCGTGACCGCCACCAAGGTGACTCCCGGCAACGCTGGCGACGCCGCCGTGGCGGCCGAGCTGATCGAAGACCTCCTCGGTGACGACGAGGCGCAACCCCCGACGACGGGCCAGCCCGATGACGGCGCCGAGGCGGATCGGCGCACGGTCTATGGCGATTCCGCCTACGGCGGTGGGGAGTTCCAGTCGACGCTCGAGGACCACGGCGTCGACTCGCGCTGCAAGACCCAGGCCCCGTCGCCGCCGCCCGGCGGAATGTTCGGAAAGG
>JADDQY010000111.1 GCA_016781135.1 Actinomycetota bacterium | reverse complement strand
TGGACCCCTACCGCGTCACCAACGTCCGTGAGAGGAACACCTAGACCTTTCTGGTCGGGCTCGAGTCCTCGCTCACCTCAGCCTCTGGCTGCTCCCTGTCCCGGTGGGCCTTGCCGTTCCCGTCTTCGCCCGCCCCGCCGTCGAGGCCGGCCCCGGCCGGGCGGACCCAAACGGTGCGCTGGGGGAAGGGAAACTCGATGCCGTTGGCGTCGAAGGCCGCCTTCATCCGGTGGCGCAGCTCGCGCATGACCTTCCACTGCGCCGAGGGCGAGGTCTTCATCACCAGGCGGATGGCCACGCCGTCGGGCCCGAACGCCTCCACCCCCCACACCTCGGGCTCCTCGAGCACGTTCACGCCCCAGGTCTCGTCCTTCCACACCTCGTCGGCCACCTGTTTGATGATCGACTTGGCCTGGTCCAGGTCGGTGTCGTAGGCGACCTCGAAGTCGATGAGCGCCCGCGACCACTGCTGGGACTTGTTGCCCACCCGGGAGATGGTGCCGTTGGGCACGTGCCACACCGTTCCCTCGACGTCGCGCACCCGGGTGGTGCGAAGGCTCACCCCTTCCACCACCCCCGACGCATCGCCCACGTCGATGATGTCGCCCACCCCGAACTGGTCCTCGACGAGCATGAACATGCCCGACAGGAAGTCCTTGACCAGGCTCTGCGCGCCGAAGCCGAGCGCCACGCCGGCGATGCCGGCGCCGGCGATGAGCGGGCCGAGGTTGATGGCGAACTCGGCAAGGATGGTGAACAACGCCACTGTCCAGATGACGGCAGTGATGATGCTGCGCAACACCGCTCCGATGGTCTCGGCCCGCTGGACGGCCCGTAGCTGGACGGGACCGGTGGCGAGCAACGCTGCTGGAGCCCGCTCGCGGATGCTGCCGAGCGTGCGCTGCACCCCCGGCTGCTCGAAGCTCTCGACGAAGCGCCGGATGGCCCGCCGGGCGAGCCGGGTGGCAACCATGGCCAGCGCCACGATGAAGGCGATCTTGAGCGGCTTGGTCAGGAGGAAGTGGACGGCCTCGGCCAGCACCTCGTTCTCGGTCTGGTCGTGCACCCACAGGCAGACGGCTCCGGGGCATGGGGCGCGGGCGCCGTCATTCGACGGCGGCTGTTGCGCCAGCACCGCGATCGGGGACGACACCAGCGAGACGATCGTCGAGAGCGCGATGGTCAGCGCCGAGCCCACCGTTCGACCCTAGCGAGCCCTCGCCGAGGTCCGCGCCACCTCACTGGAGGTCGCCGAGCTGCTCCCACCGACGTCGGGCAACGACCCCGGGAGGTGTCGAGCTTGCGCCTCCCGGGGAACAACAGCGCCGAGCGGTACACCCGAACTGGGGGCGAGACCCTTGCCCAGCCTGGAGCAAAGCCTGGAGCTGCCCGCGCACCCTGCAAGCGCCCGACGGGCTCGGCGGTTCGTGGGAGAGCTCCTGCGAACCAACGGCGCCGACGGCGCCAGTGAGGTGTGCGTGCTGCTCACGAGCGAGCTCGTGACCAACGCCGTGGTCTACGCCCGAAGCGACATCGTGCTCCGGGTTGTTCTCGACGCCGACGTCGTGCGGGTCAGCGTCCATGATCGAAGCCCCGCCCCTCCGGTGCTGCGCCCGAGCAGGAGGGACGGGACCTCCGGTCGAGGGCTCGCTCTCGTCGATGTGCTGTCGAGCACCTGGGGCGTGGAGCCCAACAGCCACGGCAAGGAGGTCTGGTTCGAGGTGTCCCGGTGACCGGCGGCGCCCACCCCGACCCGCTCCTGACGGCGCCGGCGCGCCGAGCAGGCGCCGGCCCCGGCGGAACGGGGACGCGAGAGGCTCAGCCGATCTCGGCCGAGAGGCGCTCGAGGGCTTCGTCCTCGGTGACGCTGAGGGCGACGCTGAGCTCCGACACCAGGATGCTCCGGGCCCGCTCGAGCATCGACTTCTCGCCGGCGGAGAGGCCCTTGGCCGCTTCCCGCAGGGCGAGGTTCCGCACCACCTCGGCGACCTGGTAGACGTCGCCCGTCTTCAGCTTCTCCTGGTGGTTCTTGAACCGCCGGCTCCAGTTCCCCGGCTCGCGCACGTCTTTCTTGGACAGCAGCTGGAACAGGTCCTCGACGTCTTCCACGCTGATGGGCCGGCGCATGCCCACCTCGTCGACCTTGTCGGCGGGCACCGACAGGGTGAGGTCGCCGTGGGCCATCCGCAGCACCAGGTACTCGGTCTGCTGGCCGAAGGCCTCGCGCATCTCGGTGCGCTCGATCACAGCGGCGCCGTGGTGGGGGTAGACGACATGGTCGCCGATCTTGAACGACATCACGCTCCTGCTACGGCTGCTGGGGAGGCGTCATTCTGCCATCAGATCCGGCAGGTCGAGAGCCCCCGCTTCTCCAGGTACTGCTGGTGGTAGTCCTCGGCGGGCCAGAAGGTGGACGCCGGAGTGACCTCGGTGACGATCGGTCGCCGGAAGCGCCCCGACGCTTCGAGCTCCTCGAGCGAGCGGCGAGCCGCCGCCTCCTGGACCTCGTCGTGGAAGAACACCGCCGAGCGGTACTGCGTGCCCACGTCCGGACCCTGGCGGTTGAGGGTGGTCGGGTCGTGGTTGTCCCAGAACACGGCGAGCACGTCGTCGTAGGAGAGCCGCTCGGGGTCGTACTCCACGTGCACCACCTCGGCGTGGCCGGTGCGCCCCGAGCAGACCTGGCGGTAGCTCGGCTCCTCGGTGGTACCCCCCATGTAGCCGACGGCGGTCGAGACCACCCCGGGGACCTGCCGGAACGCCGCCTCGATGCCCCAGAAGCATCCGGCCCCGAAGGTGGCCTTGTCGGTCATCGCTCCGCTCCTCCCGCCGGTCAGCTGTGCCTCCGATGGTACCGGCGGGGGCGGCTCCCTCGACTGCGGCGCTGGACCGTTGGTGCCCGGAGCGCTCGTCGGGACCGGTCACGGGGAGGGAAGAGGGCCGAACTGGCCCTCGGTGGGCTCCGCTCAACAGAACCACGGCTCGGTCAGCCGAGGCCGGCCCTCGCTGGAGCCGGCGGGGACCAGCCCTTCTCGGGGAAGCGGCTCCCCCGCGGCCCGGCGCACCGCGTCGCTCACCGCCAGGTACAGCGCCTCCGGCGGCTCTCCCGAGGCCACACCGGCCTCGACCAGGGTGGCGAGCTCGCGCTGGAGGGCGTCGACGGCAGGGTCGGCCGAAGCCCAGGTGTAGCTCAGCCGCTCGGGGTCGTAGGGGCCGAGGTAGGGGGCGAGGTCGGGGTGGTCGAGCAGCAGCGAGCCCTCGGGGAGCAGCAGGCGGATCGTGTAGTGCACCGGATCGACGTTGCCAACGAGGTCGTGGGCGGCCACGAAGTCGACCAGCTCCACCAGGTCGGCCGGCGTCGTCCACGGGGTGAAGGGCAGGAACGACGGGCGCAGCTCGACGCCGTGGACCCGCAGCAACTCCACCGCCTCGACGGCGTCGGCGGCGGTGTGGCCCTTGTCGAGGCGAGCGAGGATGGCGTCGTTGACGCACTCGAGGGCCGAGACCACGAACAGGCACCCGCTGGCGGCGAGCTCGGGCCAGACGGCCCGGTGCCGCAGGATGAGCTCGACCTTGGTCGTGCAGTCGAAGGTGATGTCGGGGAAGCGCCGGTGCATGGCCCGCACCACCCGCAGCGAGTGCTGCGCCCCGTTGAGGAAGTCGGGGTCGGCGAAGGTGATGTGCCCGGCACCAGCGGCGACCAGCTGGGCGATGTCGGCGAGCACGATCTCGGCTGGCACCGACCGGAAGCGCCCGTCGTAGACGCTGGGCAACGGGCAGTGGCGGCACCGGGAGGCGCAGCCGTGGCTGGCCTCCACCGCGCCCACCAGCCGCTCGTCGCCGCCGTGAGCGAGGTGGGCGTAGCGCTCCAGCGGCGGCAACAGGGGGCGAGCGGGCACCTCGAACGGCGAGCGTCCACGGGCGACGATCGGCTGGTGGCCCTCGGAGGAGGGTCCCTCGGCGAGGCCGTCCACCCAGGACCGCAGCTCCGGTTCGTACTCCCCGGCGATGACCCGATCGGCCAGCCCTCCGAGGGTGAGCTCGTGGCTCACGCCTGCGTAGAGCCCGTACAAGCAGATCGGCACCTCGGGGCGCTCCCGGCGCACGGCAGCGGCGGCGGAGTGGGCCAGGCGCATGGCCGTGTGCATGGGGACCGAGAACGCCACCGCCTCGGCCCAGCCGAGCGCGTCGGGGTCCCAGGGCTGCACCGACAGGTCGAGGGTGCGCACCTGGTGGCCGCCAGCGAGCAAGGCGGCGGCAGGCGAGGCCACGTGCACGGGCTGGTGCCCGAGCTCGTAGGTGGAGACCAACAGCACCCGCACCCTGAGCGACGCTACCGGTGGTCGGCGATGACGATCTCCAAGCGGGCGTGCGCCTCGCGCAGGGCCTGCTCGGCCTCCCCAGGGGTCGGCGATCGGGCGAAGATGAAGCCCAGGTAGCGGTCGCCCTCGGGCAGCGAGCGCACCGGGCGGCCCTTGGTCACGGTGATCTCCACGCCTTCGATGCCGCCTACCGCCCGCGCCGCGGCGACGCCCCCGACCTCGGCGAGCACGCCCGAACGAGGGATGGGGATCATCATCACGCCCGAGGCCCCGGCCTCTCGCCCCAGCCCGTCGAGGCCGAGGCCGAGGGCATGGGCCAAGATGACCTCTTCGAGCGACGTCCCGGTGCCGAATCGCAGGGCGCGCGAGCACAGCCCGCCTATGGAGCGGGCCGCCACCTCGAGCAGCCAGACCCCGCCACCGTGCACCCGGACCTCGGCGTGCACCGGTCCCTCCCGCAGCCCGAGGGCGGCGGCACCCCGGTCCACCAGCTCGCCCACGGCGTTCGCGGTGGCCGGCTCCAGGCGCGACGGCGTGACGTAGATCGTCTCTTCGAAGTAGGGGCCGTCGAGCGGATCGGGCTTGTCGAAGACGGCCAGGACGTCGAGCTCGCCGCCTCGGAGCAGCCCCTCCACCGCCACCTCGGCGCCGGGGACGAAGGCTTCGACCAGCAGGGGGCCGTCGCGGTCCTCGCCCGCATGGGCGAGGATGTCCCGCACCCGGCGCCCGGCCGCCGCCGCTGCTGCCGGATCGTCAGCCCGGATCACCCCCCGGCTGGCCGACAGCGAGACCGGCTTGACGACACACGGCAGCCCCACGGCCAGCGCCAACTCGCCCACGTCGTCCGCCGGGCCCGCCACCCGGAACCGGGGCTGGGCCACCCCGGCGGCGTCGAGCGCCCGGCGAAGGGCGACCTTGTCCCGGGTGGCAGAGGCCGCCGCCGGAGGGTTGTGGGCCAGCCCAAGCCGCTCGGCGGCCAGCGCGGCGGGGACCACCCCCTGCTCGTCGACGGCGACCACGGCGTCGACGGGGTGGTCGCGAGCGAAGACGACGATGCTCTCGGCGGCCGCCTCGGGCCGGTCGAGGGGCACCACCAGCGCCCGCCCCTCCATTGACGTGGCCATGGCCTGGCGGTGCTCGGACGCCACGACCACCTCGGCGCCCAGCCGGGACGCGGCCCGCACGAAGTCGCCCGCCCGATAGGTTCCGGTGGGCAGGATCAGGAGGACGCGGGGCACCCACCTATCATGGGCCCATGGCTGACGACCAACCCAGCGCAGGGTCCCCTTCCGAGCAGTCGGTGCTGATCGTCACCGACCAGGCCCGCAAGAAGGTCATGGCGTTGCGAGCCGACGAACCCAACGCCGACGAGCTCGCCCTGTGGCTCGAGGTCACCGGGGTGGCCGGGACCGAGTACGTCTACGACCTGTACTTCGAGGCGCTGGCCAAGGCCGGGCCCGACGACGTGGTGATCGGCCACGACGACCTCTCGGTGGTGGTCCCCGCCGCCAGCGTCGATCGCCTCCGTGGCGCCACCCTCGGGGTGAGCCGCGACCTGCTCAACCCGGGGATGACCGTCACCAACCCCAACCGGCCTCAGTTGGCGGCCAGCCCGAGCATCACCCGCCGTCCTCCGGCCGAGCTCAGCGGCGATGTCGCCCAGCGTGTGGCCCAGGTGCTCGAGGCCCAGATCAACCCCAGCATCGCCTCGCACGGAGGCCACGCCGAGCTGGTTGCGGTCGAAGACGGGACCGCCTACCTGCGCCTGTCAGGGGGCTGCCAGGGCTGCGGGATGGCCAGCGTCACCCTCACCCAGGGCATCGAGGTGGCGATTCGCGACTCCGTACCGGAGATCACCACGGTGACCGACGTGACCGACCACGCCAGCGGCACCAACCCCTACTACGAGGCGGCCAAGAAGTAGCCGTCACCTCTGCCAGTTCTGACGCCCCTCCGGCCGCCGGTTCTCCCCGCCGCCGCACCCCTCCTGGCTGGTCCGGGAGCGAAGCGACGCAGATGAGCGGTGAGCGTTCCCGGACGATCAGCTCGGCCGAACGGAGTGAGCGCAGCGAACGAGTGAGACGGGGTCGCGGCCGCTGGTCAGCTTGCGCTTGATCCGCTGGACGGCGTTGTCTACCGACTTGGGGTCGCGCCCCAGCCGGGCGCCGATCTCCTTGTGGCTGCGACCTTCGACCAGGAGGCGCACGACCTCGACCTCGAAGCCCGAGAGCATGGCCTCCACCGCCTCGTCGAGGGCCCGGGCACCGTCGTTGGCCACCACCCCTTCGGCGGGATCGACGGCATGGTGATCGTCGAGCAGCTGCTCCACGAAGCTCTCGGGCGGCTCTTCGTCCCGGGGGCGCGAGATCGACACGTAGTGGTTGAGCGGTTGGTGCTTGCGCCGTCGAGCCGTCTTGACCGCGGTCATGATCTGGCGGGTGATGCACAGCTCGGCGAAGGTGCGGAACGAGGCGTGGCGGTCGCCCCGGTAGTCACGGACCGCCTTGTAGAGCCCGATGAGGGCCTCTTGGACGATGTCGTCGTCGTCGCCGCCGACGAGGTGGAACCGCCGACCCTTGGCCGACGCGACGCGCCGGTAGCGCTCGATCAGCGCCTGTTGGGCAGCATCGTCACCCCGCTGCGCTCGCGCCACCAAAAGTTCGTCGCTCATGCCATCGACTGCGACGCTTGCGGGTCGGGGCGACAATGGGAGCTCCTGGTGGGCGCGACGTGGTGCAGGTGGATCGGTCGTTTCGAGCGTCAGCGGCGCAGCGGCCGTCCCCGAGAGTAGTCGCAGGGCAGGAGGCCAGGCGCCCCGGGAGGTGACAGGACGGTGACGATTCGCCGCTTCGGTCATCGCCGCCGAGCCACCTCGAAGCAGGCCAGGGCTGCCGCGGTGGCGACGTTGAGCGACGCGACCGGCCCTCGCAGCGGGATCGACGCCAGCACGTCGCAGCGCTGGGCGACCAGCCGACCGAGGCCCCGCCCCTCCGCTCCGAGTACCAGGGCCACCGGCTGGTCGGCCAGGGCCAGATCGAACAGGCTGGTCGGCCCGGCGCCGTCGAGGCCGACCAGCCACAGCCCCGCCTCCTTGGCCCTGCTCAAGGACGCGGGGATGCCGCCGACCACGGCGATGGGCAGGTGCTCGACGGCACCGGCGGCCGCCTTGGCCACCGTCGGGGTGACGTGCGCTGCCCGGTAGCGAGCCAGCACCGCCCCGGTGGCTCCCGCGCCGACCGCGGATCGCACGATGGCCCCGAGGTTCTGCGGATCGGTGATGCCGTCGAGCACGACCAGGAACGGGTTTCCCCCTCGCCGGCCGTCCCGGCCGAGCAGCTCGTCGAGGTCGGCTTCGGGAAGCGGGTCGGCATGGGCCAGCACGCCCTGAGGGGCCTCGGAGCGGGCCTCGGCCCGAAGGGCCGAGGACGGCACCGTGCGCACCCGCACCCTGGCTTCGCTAGCGAGCTCGAGGATGTCGCCGACGGCGCCGCCGGGCTCGACGTCGTCGGCCAGCCACACGTCCCGCACCCGGCGCCGGGCAGCGAGCAGGAGCTCCCGCACCGCTTGGCGCCCTTCGACCTGCTCGCCCCCGAGGGTTCGGGGTCCCCCGGTGCGGGATCGAGCCGGCGGCGGAGCGGCCACGGAGGTGCCGCGCCGCCGAGGCGGTGCGGTCCGTCGCCCCGATCGTTCTGGCCCTGGCGCCGCCGCTGCTCGGGGTAGCCCACCAGCACGGGAGGCGCCGGCGTCGTCCGGTCCCCCGGCTCGCTGGTCCCGAGCCCCGCCGGGACCACGTCGGCCAGGGCGACCGGCCGCCTGACCCTGGGAGTCGGCCCCTCGACGAGAGGGGCCTCGTGACCGCCCCGGAGCCTGCCGATCCCGACCTCGGTCGTCAGGTCGGGCACGCGCCCGACCGGGGGGCGGCCCGGGTGGTGACTCGCGTTGACGGGGCTTCACGTCCTTGCCCCACCGGCGGGTTCGATGAGCGCCACCGCCCAACAGGCCAACCCCTCACCGCGCCCGAGGGCGCCGAGCCCCTCGGTGCGCCGGCCCCGCACCGTCACCGCCGTGCCCGCCGCCGCCGAGAGACGCTCCTGCATCGCCTGGCGGCGGGGGGCCAGGCGGGGCGAGTCGAGCACCACCGAGCAGTCGACGTTGGCCGGCTCCCACCCCGCCTCGCGCACCAACTCACCGACCTGGGTGAGCAGGGAGATGCTGTCGGCCCCCCTCCAGTCGGGATCGGTGTCGGGGAACTGCGACCCGAGGTCGTCGAGACCGGCGGCTCCGAGGAGGGCCTCGGCGGCGGCATGGGCCACCACGTCGGCATCGGAGTGGCCGTCGAGCCCCGGCTCACCCTCGAAGACCACTCCGCCGAGCACGAGGACCCGGGACGGGTCCTCACTGCGGGTGTGGACGTCGAAACCCAAGCCGACCCGGCTCCTCCGAAGGATCCCGCCACGGGCGCCGAGATGGGCTTCGGCCGCCACCAGATCGGCAGGCTCGGTCACCTTGGCGTTGGTGCCCTCGCCGGCGACCACCACCACCCGCCCCCCGGCCGCCTCCACCAGCCCGGCGTCGTCGGTGGCTTCCGCCTCGCCGGCGTGGGCTCGGCGCAGGGAGGTGGCGGGAAAGGCCTGGGGGGTCTGCACGGCCACGAGCGTCGAGCGATCGAGCGTCTCGGTGACGGCGCCGCCGGCGTCGACCCGCTTGACGGTGTCGGCGACGGGCACGCCGGGGACGGCAGCGTCGGCGCCTCGGCGCACGGCGGCGACCACCGACGCGAACAACGACGGCGAGGCACAGGGCCGGGCGGCGTCGTGGACGACCACGACCTCGGCCGACGCCGGCACCGCGGCCAGCCCGGCCCGGACCGACGCCGAGCGGGTGGCTCCTCCCGCCACCACCGCGTCGGTGAGCGGTTCGGGCGACCCGAGACGCCGGGGATCGACCACCACGACGACCCCGTCGCTCACCGACCGGGCCGCGGCCACGGCCCAGTCGAGCATCCGGCGGCCGGCGAGCACCTCGTACTGCTTGGGCCCGCCGAAGCGGCTCCCCTGACCGGCAGCCACCACGATGCTCCACACGCTCATGCGGATCGACGGGGGTCAGGTGTAGCGGTCGAGGATGCTCGTCTCCGCCAGGCGGGCCAGGCCCTCCCTGATCGCTCGGGCCCGGGTCTCGCCCACCTCCTTGACGTCGTCGAGGTCGGCCACCGAGGCAGCCATGATCTTCTGCAGGCTGCCGAAGCGCTCCACGATGCCGTCGACCACCGGTTCAGGCAGCCGAGGCACCCGCGACAGCATCCGGTAGCCGCGTGGCGACAGCGTCTGGTCGAGGTCGGGGGCGCCACCGGGGAGGTGGAGCATCGTTGCGACGGTCTTGAGGTCGAGGAGGTCGTCGGTGCTGAGGTTGGCCATGGTCTCGAGCGCCTCGTCGAGGTGCCAGGTGGACTCCTCGTGGAAGTAGTCGCGCACGATCAGCCGGCTGTCGACCTCCACCCCGCCCATCAGCTCCTCGAGCTGCAGCCGCACGAGCCGGCCGTCGACGCCCAGCTCGATGATGTGGCGGTCGATCTCCTCGGAGATGCGCCGCACCATCTCCGCCCGCTGCAGCACGGTGACCACGTCGCGCACGGTCACCAGGTCCTCGATCTCGAGAGCCGCCAGCGAGGCAGACACCGCGTCGAGGCGGTTCTTGTAGCGCTCCAGCGTGGACAGGGCCTGGTTGGCCCGGGCGAGCAGACGGGGGATGGGCTCGAGGGGGCGCTTCTCGTTGTTGACGTAGACGGCGATCACCGACTGGTCCTCCGAGACCGAGATCACCGGCACGGTGATCGACCGGGCCACCCGCTCGGCGGTGCGATGGCGGGTGCCGGTCTCGGAGGTGGGGACGTTGGGGTTGGGCACGAGGTGGACGTTGGCCCGGGCGATGCGGCTGGCGTCCGAGGCGAGGATGATGGCGCCGTCCATCTTGGCCAGCTCCGAGAGCCGCTGGGGGCTGAAGGCGGCATCGAGCAGGAACCCGCCGGAGCAGATGTTGAGCACCTCGGGCCCGTCACCCACCACCACCAGCGCCCCCATCTCGGCCTGGAGGATGCGATCGAGACCCTCGCGCAGCGGCTTGCCCGGTGCCACCGAGGCCAGTGCTTCGAGCAGGAGGCTGCTACGACGGGGAGCCACCATGGTGATCCTAACTGCCGAGGTCGGCCCGACCGGCCGACGGCGTTCACGAGAGGTCCTCCACCAGCCAGGGCAAGAAGCCGTCGAGGAACCGCTCGGTCGCCGGCATGAAGTAGGAGCCGAAGTGGGACAGAGGGTCGAGGGAGGACACGACCAGGGTGCCGGGTGAGCTGACCCGATCGACGTAGAGCACCGCCGCCCCGTCAGTGCTGGCGATGATCGTGTCGGCACCGGGAGGGGGGCGGAAGATGCCGTGGTGGTGCCAGGTGGCGTCGGCGAGGCTGATCCTGCGGAACAGGGAGTGGTCGGGCTGAGCAGCCACGATGCCGCTCTCGGCCTCGGGATCCAGCCACCACCAGAAGTTGGTGGGTCGATGCTCCCACGCCACACCTGGGAGCCAATCCCGCGGGTGGTCCCCGTAGACCGACTGGTCGCCGAACAGCACCACCGTGCCACCCCGTTCCAGCACCTCGAGCAGCTGGCCCCGGGCCTCGTGGACGAGTCCCCGATGGAGTCGCTCGGGCACGATCAGCCCGTCGAGGTCGGACAGGTCGGAGGCAGCCAGCTCGGGCAGGTAGATGATCGGGCTCAGCCACCGGGCGTACTTGGGCTCGTGGAGCCCCCGATGGTGGGCCGACGATCCTCAGTAGAGCGCGCCCAGGCGCTTCATCTCCCGTCGACCTCGGCCCGCACCCACGCCAGCAGTTGGGCCGGTACCCGGGACGCGGTGCTGTCGCGCTCGGTCCCATCGAACAGCGCCCCGCCGGCGTGGACCAGGATCGTTCCCCCGGTGCTGACGCGGTCGACGTAGGTCACCGGCTCTCCACCGGGGAGGGCCAGCAGCACCTCGGCTCCGGGAGGGGTGCGGTGGTGGCCGCGAGCGAAGAAGCCGGCGACCCCGCGGCGAAACGTGAGGTCGTGGGGATCGACGCCGGCGTAGAGCGGGTGGGGGTTGACCACGCTCAGGGCGTAGTCGTGGAAGGTGGCGATCGCCTTGGGGACGAAGGCTCCGCATCCCGGGAGCCACGGTCGCAGCAAGTGGCCGCTGAACACGATCACCTTGCCGTCGTCGAGGAAGGACCGGACCAGGGCCCGGTGGCGGTAGAGGAACTCCTGGTCGATCATGTTCCCGAGCAGCAGGGCGCCCACCTCGGAGAGATCGATCGAGGGGAGCTCGTACGCATCGACGGGCTCGACCGCGCCGTCCCACGGCTCGCCGGCGAAGCGGGCGTCGGTGCTGGTCATGGGATCGAGCATCACGATGGTCGTTCCCGTCACCGTCACATGCTCCCATGGCGGGCAGGGTCGCCGGCCACCACGCGCCTCCCCGGAGGGGCGGGGAGGCGCAGGTGGCGACGAACCAGCCCAGAAGACAGCGGCGGCTGCAGTGAACGAGTACGAATGAGAGCTGCCTTAGCTTGAAGAGTAGGCTTGCCTATCGGTTGTTGTCAACTAATTTCTTCCACCGTCGACGGCTCGGTGACGAGGCTCGGCGTGGGGCCGGGAGGTACCGCCGGCCAGGCTCCACGAGGAGTTGCGTGCAGGGCGGTGACCCGCGCTTGCCTGTGCTGGTCGCGCCGTGCCCGGCCGAGGTCGCCCTCCGGAAGGCCGGCGTGGGCGATCGCCTCGTCGAGGGTGGCCGCCCTGAGGGCGGCGATGCCGGCAGGAGGATCGGGCGCCGACGCCGGGATCACCGCCCGGGTGAAGCCCAGGCGAGCGGCCTCGGCCAGGCGACGGCCGGTCTGGGACACCTGGCGGAGCTCCCCGCCGAGCCCGACCTCACCGCAGACCACCATGTCACCGGGAAGCGCCCGGTCGGTGATCGACGACACCAGGGCCAGAGCCACTGCCAGGTCGACCGCCGGCTCCAGCACGCGGACCCCGCCCACCGCCGAGGCGTGGACGTCGGCGGCGGCGAGATGGTGGTAGCCGAGGCGGGCACCGAGGACGGCCAGCACCAGGGTGAGGCGGCCATGGTCGAGGCCCTGGGCCGAACGCCGAGGCTGCACGAGGGTCGAGGGGGACACCAGGGCCTGCACCTCGACGAGCAGCGGCCGGTGGCCCTCCATGATGGGCGCCACCACCGACCCGGCCACCCCCGGCCTGCGGTCGCCGAGGAACAGCCCGCTGGGGTCGGGGACGGGGACCAGACCGGTCTCGGTCATCTCGAACAGGCCCAGCTCCTCGGTGGAGCCGAACCGGTGCTTCACCGCCCGCACCAGGCGCAGGGCGTGGTGACGGTCGCCCTCGAAGCTGAGCACGGTGTCGACCACGTGCTCGAGCACCCGAGGCCCGGCCAGCGACCCTTCCTTGGTCACGTGGCCGACGAGGACGACGCTGATCACCTGCTCCTTGGCCGCAGCCACCAGCCGGTGGGCGCACGCTCGCACCTGGGTCACCGACCCCGGCGCCGCCCCCAGATCGGGATCGAACACCGTCTGGATGGAGTCGACCACGACCACGTCGGGCTCGAGGGCGCCCAGATGGGCCAGCACCGCCGGCAGCGACGGTTCGACGACCACGTGCAGCGACGGAGCCAGCGCCTGCAGGCGCCGGGCCCGCAGGCCCACCTGCTGGGCCGACTCCTCGGCGGTGACCAACAGAGCCGTCGCCCCCGCGCCGGCCATGGCCGCCAGCACCTGCAGCAACAGGGTCGACTTGCCGATGCCGGGCTCACCGCCCACCAACGTCACCGACGCGGGGACGAGCCCGCCCCCGAGCACACGGTCGAGCTCGCTCAGCCCGGTCGTGGACGCTCCCCACTGGTCGAGGTCGACCTCGCCGATGGGCACCACCGCCGACCCCGGGGCGAGCGCCGGCATCGAGGCCGGCGGCTGGCGGACCGGCTCTTCGACCAGCGTGCTCCAGGCCCCGCACGCCGGGCAGCGTCCGAGCCATCGGGGGCTGGTCTCCCCGCACTCCCGGCACCGGTGCACCGCCCGACCCTTTCCCACCTGGGGCATCGTAGGAAGGGGGTGGGACAACGGTCCTGCTTCCCCTCCGGCTGCGGCAGCCTCCGGTTACCGGCGCCGCCGGGCGAGCAACACAGCGAGCAGGGCGGCGGCGGCGAGGGCGGCACCGATCAACCACGCCACCCGGGCGGCGTGCACCACCCGCGAGCTGGCCGCCAGCGTGCTCCGCTCGCCCACCTCCGGGCTCCACACCGCCGCCTCGGGCTCCCGTTCCGTCGCCGGCCCCTCGATGAGCGAGCCGGGGAGGCGGGTCCGCACCTCGAAGTGGAAGGTCTCGCCCACCGGTGCTCCGGTCAGCTCCTCGATCTCGGCCGTGCCCAACCCGAAGCCGCTGCCCTCGAGGCGCTGGCGCAACCCCTCGTCGCTGAACCCCTCGATGCCGTCGCTGAAGTCGACCTCCCCGCCGAAGTGGTAGGTGGTGGTGAAGAACGACTGCTCTCGGCGCAGCTCGAATCCCTGGAACGGCCCGTCGACCCCGCTGATCTCCTCGAGCACCTCGTCGGCGCCGTCGAGGTCGACGAACGGCTTGGCCGCGGTGACCACCACCGAGCCGCCGGGACGGGGCGTCGGGCCTTCGACGGTCCACCCCGCCGCCGTCAGGTCCTCGACCCGCAGTTGGCCGGCGAGATCGGTCACCCGCCCGGCGGCATCGGGGTCGAGCGTGACCGCCACCTCGACCTCACCCGAGCCGTCCTCGGCCACGTCGACGCCGACGCCGACATCGACCTCGCAGCCGGTGCCCACCAGGGCCACGAGCACGGCCACCAGCGCGATCTCGAGGGCCCGCCCGGTGAAACGCCCCCCTCGTGGCCCGCCGGCTCGGCCACCGAGCGCGACGGCGCCCGGCTCTCCCGTTCGTGCCCGCTTCGGCGGTGGCCGGCTGGGGCCACGGCCGCGGCGCCCGGCGCCTCTGGGACGCCCCGTTCGGTCCACGGGAGCAGGAGGCTACCCAACACGGGTCCGCCTCTGCAGACGGCGTCTGCCCTGGGGCACGACGCCGTAGGGTGCAGGTGTGAGCGGGCAGACGACGACGATCGAGGCGCTGGGGGTGGCGGTGGCCGCCGGCGTACCAGTCCTGTTGTGGGGTGCACCCGGCACCGGCAAGACCTCGGCCATTCGGTCGATGGCCGACGCCGCTGGATGGCCGTGCGAGACGGTGATCGCGGCCATCCGCGAGCCCTCCGACTTCTCCGGGCTGCCCGTCGTGATCGACGGCGTGGTCCACTTCGCCCCACCGCGGTGGGCCGAGCGCCTCGCCGCCTCGGGACGAGGTCTGCTGTTCCTCGACGAGATCTCCACCGCCCCCCCGGCGGTGCAAGCCGCCCTGCTCCGGGTCGTGCTGGAACGGGTGGTCGGCGACCTCGACCTCCCCGACGAAGTGGTCGTCGTGGCCGCCGCCAACCCCCCCGAGCAGGCGGCCGACGGCTGGGACCTGTCGGCGCCGCTCGCCAACCGCTTCTGCCACCTCGACTGGGAGGTCGACGCCACCGTCTTCGCCGAGGGCATCGTCGGTGGCTGGTCCGCTCCGCAGATCCCGACGCTGCCAAAGGCGTGGGAGGACGGGCTGGCGCAGGAGCGGGCGCTGGTCTCGGCGTTCGTGTCGGTACGCCCGGGTCTGACCTGCGCCCTTCCCTCCGACGCCGCCCGGGCCGGGCGGGGATGGCCGAGCCCCCGGACGTGGGAGATGGCGGCGGTGTTGTCGTGCGCCGCCCGGGCGGTGGGGGCGTCACGGGCCGTGACCACCGCCCTCGTCACCGGGGCTGTCGGCCAGGGCCCGGGCACCGAGTTCTTGTTGTGGCAGGAGGAGATGGACCTACCCGATCCCGAGGCGGTGCTGGCCCAACCCGACCGCTTCGTCGTCCCCGAGCGGGGCGACCGGGCCTACGCCGCGCTGTCGGCGGTGGCGGCGGCGGTGGCTGCCCACCCGACGGTCGAGCGCTGGAACGCCGGCTGGAAGGTTGTGGCCAAGGTCGGTGGCCACACTCCCGACGTGGCCGCCGTCGCCGCCCGCACCCTCGCCCAGTGTCGCCCGCCCGCGGCCGTGGCCCCCCCGGAGGTCAAGCTGTTCGCTCCACTCTTGAAGGATGCAGGGCTGCTGTGAACCGGCCTCACTCGCTCGCTGCGCTCACTCCGTTCGGCCGAGCCGATCGTCCTCCAGCCGCTCTCGCCGCCGCGCCATCCGTCCGTCTCCCCGAGGTACCCCATGAGCGCTGAAGAGCGAAGGGATCGGCCTGCGACCGATGCGTCGTTGGACCTGCACAAGGTGGCCGCGGCGCGGTTGTGGGCGGCGGCTCGGCATCCGTACCTGGCGTCGGCGTTGTTCGCCTCCACGGTGGTGGCGGTCCCCGAGCTGGGCGGGGCCTCGGTGGACGAGGCGTGGCGGCTCTACGTCGATCCCGAGGTGGTCGAGGGGTGGACGGTGGCCGAGCTCGGCAGCCTCATGGTCCACCACACCGGCCACCTCGTGCGCGACCACGCCGGACGGGCCCGCGCCCTGGGCGTCGACCACGCCCGGGCCGGCGACTGGGCTTTGGCCGCCGACGCCGAGATCAACGACGACCTCGTCCACACCGATCTGCGCCTACCCGGCGAGGTGGTGCTCCCCGCGACCCTCGGTTGCGAGCACGGCCGTCTGGCCGAGGAGTACATCAACCTGGGCGACTTCCACATGCCCGATCACCCCGACTACCCCGACTGCGGCAGTGGAGCCGACGCCCAGCCCCGCCCGTGGGAGCTGGCCGGTGACGCCGGAGGCGGCCTCCCACCGGGCGAGCGCGAGCTGCTGGCGTGCCAGACCGCCAGCCGGGTGCTCGACTACGCCAAGGCGGGCCGGGGCCGGGTGGCGACCGGGTGGCAGCGCTGGGCCGAGGAGCGGCTCGAGCCCCGGGTCGACTGGCGCCGGGTGCTGGCCGCCGAGATCCGCAAGGGCCTGACGACGGTGGCCGGACGGGCCGACTACAGCTACCGCCGCCCGTCGCGCCGGGCGGGCTCGAGCCCCGAGGTGGTGCTGCCGGCGCTCGAGCGCCCGGTGCCCGAGGTGGCCGTGCTCTGCGACACCTCGGGCAGCATGGGGGGCGACGACCTGGCGCAGGTGCTGGCCGAGGTGGAAGGGCTGCTGCGGGGGGTGGGTGTGGGCCGCTCCAGCCTGCGGGTGCTGGCGGTCGACGCCGCCGTGCACACCACCCGGCGGGTCACGAGCGCGTCGCTCGTCGAGCTGGTCGGCGGTGGCGGCACCGACATGAGCGTTGGCATCGACGGCGCCGCTCGCCTGCGACCCCGGCCCTCGGTGCTGGTCGTGCTCACCGACGGCATGACGCCCTGGCCGCAAGAGCCGCCGAAGGGGATGGAGGTCGTGATCGGCCTCATCGGTACCCAGAGCGGCACCGGCGGCGGCCAGGTCTGGGCCCCGCCGGCGTGGGCTCGGGTCGTGCACGTCGACCGCGCCGCCTAGGGACGGTGGTATGGGGCGCCGATGGTGTGACCACCTCGAGCCGGCGACGGCCACGGTGGAGTGCAGCGGCAGCCAGCACCGGCTGAGCTGGCGGCGGGGCCAGGTGGTCATCGAGGACCACGACCTGGGGGCCGAGCGCACCATGCGGGCGCTGGGCGCCGAGACCCCGACCTGCCTGCGCATCCTCAGCCAGTGGCGACAGCTCCACGCCTGGGCCACCTCGATCGAGCTGTTCACCCAGATGCGCTCCCGCCTCGGTGACGAGCAGCTCCTCGGACCCGGCGACCTCCGCCTGCCCCACGAGCTGGCCCTGCTCCTCACCTGGGAGCGGTCCTGGAGGATGTCGTCGTACTACGGCGAAGGCCATGAGGTGCTGCTCCAAGCCCAGCTCCAGGCTCGGGCGCTCGAGCCGGTGCGCCAGCACCTGACGCTGTGGTGCGACCGGCTGGGCTACCGGCAGACCCCGAGGGTCGAGGTGAACATCCTGCGACCCGGGCAGGCCCCGCGGGTGATCGGCGCCATCGATCGCTTCACCGCCCGCGTCACGGCGGCATTCGGCGTGCGCTGGGTCCTGGAGGTGTGGGCCCGGGGGTTGGCGACGGTCGACGACGCGCTGATCCTCGAGCTCGTCGGATCACCGCGGGCGCTGCAGGCCCGGGCCGTGCGCTGGAGGCGCCACGCAGGCGACGAGGCAAGGCCGGAGGTGGCCACCGCCACACTCGGCCGCCGGCCAGACGGCTCATGGGCCCGCACCTGGGACGACTGATGCAGCCTCCCACCCACGTAGCCCCCATGCTGGCCACCGCCGGGCCGCTGCCCGCCCAGTGCGAACAGGAGGCGTTCACCTTCGAGTTCAAATGGGACGGCATCCGCGCCATCCTGCACTGGGACGGTGCCGCCGTGCGCCTGGAGACCCGCAACCTCCGCGACGTCACCGTCGCCTACCCCGAGCTGGGCGCGCTGGGTACGGTCCTCGGGCACGAGCCAGTCGTGCTCGACGGTGAGATCGTGGCCTTCGACGAGCAGGGGCTGCCGAGCTTCCAACGGCTCCAGGAGCGCATGCACGTTGGCGATCGCCGCACCGCGACCGACAAGGCCGGACGCGTCCCGGCGTCATGGCTGGCCTTCGACGTGCTCCACGTCGGCCAGCGCTCCACCTTGGCGCTGCCCTGGACCGAGCGCCGCCACATCCTCGAGGCGCTGGCCCTGGCCGGCCCGTCGTGGGCCACCCCGCCGTCGTTTCCCGGTGCCGGTGAAGACACCCTCGCTGCCGCCCGCCTCCGGGGGATGGAGGGGGTGGTGGCCAAGCGCCTGTCGAGCACCTACGTCCCTGGTACCCGGTCACGAGACTGGGTGAAGGTCAAGCTCGTGGCTCGCGACGAGTTCGTCGTGGGCGGCTGGCTACCGGGTGAGGGCCACCGGGGCGGGGGGATCGGCTCGCTCCTGCTCGGTCTCCCCGACGGCGACGACCGGCTGGTCTTCGTCGGGGCGGTGGGGACCGGCTTCGCCGAGGCCGAGCGGGCCCGGCTCGGCCGGGAGCTGGCCGGCGACGTGACCACGGTGAGCCCGTTCACCTCGCCGTTGCCCCGGCGGGACGCGGTGTTCGTGCGGCCCCGCCTCGTGGTCGATGTCGAGTACCGCCAGCGGACCGACGCCGGGATCCTGCGCCACCCCTCCTACAAGGGGACGCGCATCGACAAGTCACCCGCCGACCTGGCCGGCGACGAGGTGGGGGCGCGACCGGGCCCTCAGACCGGCGGAGGCGGCGGCTCGTCGTCGTAGCCGCGAGGCTCGCCTCGCCCTTGGGCGAGGCCGCCCACCGCCCCCTTGGCCCGCTCGGCCAGGTCGACCAGCTTCCCGGCGTGCTTGCCGTCGGTCCGGCGGTTGATGGCGTGGGTCGCTTTGTCCAGGCCTCGGTCGAGCTTGTCCCCGTGAGTGCGGGCGAGCTCGCCAGCCTTGTCCTTCATCTTGTCGAGGAAGCTCATGCCCGCGGCCGTTCCCACTCGCCCCCCACCGGAAACCGCCCGCAGCCAAGGCTGGACGCGTGCCGACGACTCAGAGTCCGATCAGCGCCACGCCGGTTCGCCGTGCCGCTGGTCCGCCAAGGCGTTTGACTAGGAACAGGACCAGTGAGGAGGACGGTCATGCCGAGGGCGATCTGGAGCGGGTCGATCAGCTTCGGGCTGGTCAACATCCCCGTAAAGCTCTACAACGCGGTGTCGCGCAAGCAGGTCTCGTTCCACCAGATGGACGCCCGGACCGGGGCCCGGGTGAGGATGAAGCGGGTCTCGGCCGCCGACGGCACCGAGGTTCCCTACGAGCAGATCGTGAAGGGCTACGAGCTGTCGCCCGAGCACTACGTGCTCCTCGAGCCAGCCGAGCTCGACGCCCTCGACCCCGACGGCACGCGCACCATCGACATCGAAGAGTTCATCGACCTGGCCGACATCGACCCGATCTACTTCGACGCCGCCTACTACGTGGCCCCGGTAAAGACCGCCGAGAAGCCCTATGCCTTGCTCGTGCAGGCCATGGAGCAGCAGGGCAAGGTGGCCATCGCCCGCTTCGTGATGCGTACCAAGCAGTATCTGGCCGCCCTGCGGGCCAAGGACGGCGCCCTGCTCCTGTCGACGATGGTGTACGCCGACGAGGTGGCGCCGGTGGAAGACGTCCCCGAGCTGGCGTCGCTCCAGGACGTGAAGGTGTCCGACAAGGAGCTGGTGATGGCCAGCCAGCTGATCGAGTCGCTGTCGACCGAGTTCGAGCCCTCCCGGTTCCGGGACGAGTACCGCGACCGGCTGCTGGAGCTGATCGAGCGCAAGGCCGAGGGTGAACCGGCGATCGTCCCGGCGGAGGCCCCCGCCGCCACCGGTGTCGTGGATCTGATGGCCGCCCTCGAAGCCAGCGTGGCCAAGGCCCGGGAAGCCCGGCGACGGCATCCGACGGCGAGCGATGGCGACGCCGCCGGCGGCGAAGGGGACGAGGCAGAGCCGGTGACGTCAGAGGCGGCGGCGACGAGCGCGTAGCACTCCCATGGCTCCGGCCCCCCAGGCCGTCATCGAAGTCGAGGGCCGGTCGCTCGCGCTGTCGAACCTCGACAAGGTCCTCTACCCCGCCACCGGGTTCACCAAGGCCGAGGTGCTGGACTACTACGCCCGGATCGCCCCCGTCCTCCTCCCCCACCTGGGCGACCGGGCCTTGACGCTCCGGCGCTTCCCCGATGGGGTGGAGGGCGGGTCGTTTTACGAGAAGAACTGCCCCCGGTACCGGCCCGACTGGGTCGGTGTGCACCGGGTGGGCGGCGACGACGGCACCATCGACTTCTGTCGCATCGACTCCCTCGCCAGCCTCACCTGGGTGGTCAACCTGGCGGCGTTGGAGCTGCACACGTCGATGGCCCGGGCCGCCGACGCCGACACCCCCACGATGGTCGTGTTCGACCTCGACCCGGGACCACCCGCCGGCATGCGAGAGTGCGCCGAGATCGCCCTGTGGATTCGCGACGTGCTCGCCGACGTGGGCCTCACCTGCGTGGCCAAGACCTCGGGGTCGAAGGGCATCCAGGTGTACCTTCCGCTCAACACCCCCGCCACCTACGCCGGCACCGCCGCCTTCTCCAAGGGCGTGGCCCAGCTCCTCGAGCGCCAGGCCCCCGACCGAGTGGTGAGCGTCCAGCGCAAGAACCTCCGGACCGGCAAGGTGCTGGTCGACTGGAGCCAGAACTCCCGCCACAAGACCACCGTCTGCGTCTACTCCCTGCGGGCTCGGGAGCGTCCCACGGTGTCGACGCCGATCACCTGGGACGAGGTGCGGGCCGCGGTCGACGCCGGCGACGGCAGCGGCCTCAGCTTCGAGACCAGCGCTGTCCTCCGGCGGGTCGCCGACCACGGTGACCTGTTCTCGATGACCACCGACCTGCAACAGGAGCTGCCGGTGCTCGGCTGACGGTGACCATGGCGATGACTGCGTCGTGGAAGCCTGGGAACGTGCGCTTCGACCTTCGCTGCCTGCCCGAGGAGGTGCTCGCCTTCCTGGCCGAGCGCCACCTGGCCAGCCTCACCACCCTCCGCGCCGATGGCAGCCCGCACGTGGTGCCGGTCGGCTTCACCTTCGACGTTGGCACGCACGTGGTGCGCATCATCACCAACGGCGACAGCCAGAAGGCCCGCAACGCCGCTCGCGGGGGCCGGGCGGTGGTGTGCCAGGTCGACGGCGGGCGCTGGCTCTCGCTCGAGGGTCGGGCGGCGGTGGGCACCGAGCCCGAGCGGGTGGCGCTGGCGGTGGCCGCCTACGCCCGGCGCTACCGCCAGCCCAGGGACAACCCCGGTCGGGTGGCGATCGAGATCAGCGTCGACCGGGTGCTGGGCCACCCCTGAACGGCCCCTCCTGGGCCTGCGCCTGACCGGGCGATCAGAATGCCTTCGCTGACTCGAAGGAGCTGATGAGGCCCCTGTCGGCCACCGTCCGCTCGGGCACCACCGCGAATCCCCGAGGTCCTCGACCTTGGCGAGGGCAGCGTCGAGGTCGGCGACGAGGATGGTGATGACCGGGGCATCCCGTCGCCTAGCCGCGCCGACCGGATCGGATGGGCGGATGCCCGGGGGGGCACACCCAGCGGTCGGACCGATGGCTCAACTGCCTCCCAGCCATCCTCGGGGCGCGCGAACCTGGGAGGGCAACCGCCGCACTAGCACCGGAGCGACAGAGGAGTCGCCGTGGCTGACGTGACCACCTGCGAGCGTCACGGGAGGGTCACCTCGATCGCCTGCGCCACCTGCGGCGCCCCTATCTGCCCCCGGTGCCTGGTGCGCACCCCCGTGGGCTTCAAGTGCCGCCCGTGCACGGGCGGAGCGGGGGACCCGAGGCGCCCGTGGGGGCCACCCATCGCAGCAGCGCTGCTCACCGCCGCCGTCATCGGCCTTCCCGTGGCGCTCGCGCTGGTGGACGGCTATCAGGAGGGCGGTGGACGACCGCCGGTCGCCTCCTCCCCCGCCGCGGGCGTGGGCGACGAGGTGCGCGACGCCGGACTCACCTTCGTGGTTCGGTCGTTCACCTGCCAGGACGACGCCGACGGGCAGCTCTGCCTCATGGGGCTCGGCGCCGTGAACAACGGATCGGGGCCCGAGGAGCTCTTCGGCGGGCGCCAGTTCCTCGTCGATGACGTCGGTCGGCGCTACCGGCCCGAGGAGACCTTCGACCGCTCCGTGGAGGAGCTGAACCCGGGTGAGGAGGGCGAGCTGCGCCTGACCTTCGAGCTCCCGGCCGACGTCACCATCGACGAGGCCGAGCTCCACACCTACCCGGAAAGCCTCGGGGCCCGGGTCCGGCTCGATCCCACCGGCGCCCGACGGTGGTCCTGCCGGTGGGGCCCAGCGCGGCCACCGGCGAGGGCTGGGACGGACGTGGCAGAACCGAGGAGCGGGGCGGTCGGACCAGGGCTCTCCCTGATCCGACCGCCCGGCCCGATCAGTCGGCGGGGCCGGCCTCAGCCAGCTCGACCGGCGGCGGCTCGAAGCCCTCGACGGTGCGGAACACGATCTCCCCGGCCTCGGTGTCGGCGATGACCGTCTCGCCGGCGGAGAACTCCTTGAACAGGATGCGCTCCGACATCGGGTCCTCGATCATCCGCTGGATGGCCCGGCGCAGCGGGCGGGCGCCGAGGGTCGGGTCGTAGCCCTTGTCGGCGAGCAGCTGCTTGGCCTCGGGCGTGAGCTCGAGGCCGATGCCCTGGGACACCAGCTGCTCCTGCACCCGCTTGATCATCAAATCGACGATGCTGATGACCTCGGCCTTGGACAGCTCGTGGAAGACGATGGTCTCGTCGATGCGGTTGAGGAACTCCGGCCGGAAGTGCTGCTTGAGGGCGTCGTTCACCTTCTCCTTCATCTTGGCGTACGACACCGCCTCGTCGGCCTTCGAGAACCCGACTGCCGCCTTGCGCAGGTCGGCGGTGCCGAGGTTGGAGGTCATGATCAGCACGGTGTTGCGGAAGTCGACCGAGCGGCCCTGGGCGTCGGTGAGGCGGCCCTCCTCCAGGATCTGGAGCAGCGTGTTGAACACGTCGGGATGGGCCTTCTCGATCTCGTCGAACAGCACCACCGAGAACGGCTTGCGCCGCACCGCCTCGGTGAGCTGACCCCCCTCCTCGTAGCCCACGTAGCCCGGAGGCGAGCCGACCAGGCGGCTGACCGTGTGCTTCTCCATGTACTCGGACATGTCGAGGGCGATGAGCGCCGACTCGTCACCGAAGAGGAACTCCGACAGCGTCTTGGCCAGCTCGGTCTTGCCCACCCCGGACGGGCCGAGGAAGATGAACGAGCCGCTGGGGCGCTTGGGGTCCTTCAGGCCCGCACGGGTGCGGCGGATGGCCTGGGACACCGACTTGATGGCGTCCTCCTGGCCGATCACCCGCTTGTGCAGCTCCTCCTCCATGCGCAGGAGCTTGGCCGTCTCCTCCTCGGTGAGCTTGTAGACCGGGATGCCGGTCCAGAGCGACAGCACCTCGGCGATGGCCTCCTCGTCGACCTCGTCGAACAGGTCGACCCCGGACTCCTTGATCTCGCGCTCCTTGGCCGTCTTCTGCTCGAGGAGCGACTTCTCCTTGTCGCGGAGCCGGCCGGCTTCCTCGTAGCGCTGGGCCTCGACCGCCTCCTTCTTGGCCTGCACCGCTCGGGAGAGCTCGTTCTCGAGCTCCTTGTAATCGGGCGGGGTCTGCATGCGGCGGATCCGCATGCGGCTGCCGGCCTCGTCGATGAGGTCGATGGCCTTGTCGGGCAGGTGGCGGTCGGAGATGTAGCGGTCAGCCAAGTTGGCCGACGCGACCAGCGCCTGGTCGGTGATCGTGACCCGGTGATGCGACTCGTAGCGGTCGCGCAGGCCCTTCAGGATCTCGATGGTGTGGGCCACCGACGGCTCCTCGACCTTGATGGGCTGGAAGCGGCGCTCGAGGGCGGCGTCCTTCTCCAGGTGCTTGCGGTACTCGTCGAGGGTGGTGGCACCGATGGTCTGCAGCTCGCCCCGGGCCAGCATGGGCTTGAGGATGGAGGCGGCGTCGATGGCCCCCTCGGCGGCGCCGGCACCCACCAGGGTGTGGAGCTCGTCGATGAACAGGATGATGTCACCCCGGGTGCGGATCTCCTTGAGCACCTTCTTGAGGCGCTCCTCGAAGTCGCCGCGGTAGCGGCTGCCGGCGACGAGGGCGCCGAGGTCGAGGGTGTAGAGCTGCTTGCCGGAGATGGTCTCGGGCACGTCGTCGACGGTGATGCGCTGGGCCAGGCCCTCGACGATGGCGGTCTTGCCCACGCCGGGCTCACCGATGAGCACGGGGTTGTTCTTGGTGCGCCGGGACAGCACCTGCATGACCCGCTCGATCTCGCGCGAGCGCCCGATCACCGGGTCGAGCTTCTTCTCCCGGGCCTGCTGGGTGAGGTTGCGGCCGAACTGGTCGAGCACCAGCGAGCCCGAGGACGACTCGCTGCCGCCTCCGGTGGTGGCACCGGTCTTGCCCGCCTCGGGGCTGCCCGGGCCGGAGTAGCCCGACAGCAGCTGGATCACCTGCTGGCGCACCCGGGACAGGTCGGCACCCAGCTTCACCAGCACCTGGGCGGCCACACCCTCGCCCTCACGGATGAGGCCGAGCAGGATGTGCTCGGTGCCGATGTAGTTGTGGCCGAGCTGCAGGGCCTCGCGCAGCGACAGCTCGAGGACCTTCTTGGCGCGGGGCGTGAAGGGGATGTGGCCGGAGGGCGACGAGCCGCCCTGGCCGATGATCTCTTCGACCTGGCTGCGCACCGCCTCCAGGGAGATACCGAGCGATTCGAGGGCCTTGGCGGCCACCCCTTCGCCTTCATGGATCAGCCCGAGCAGGATGTGCTCGGTGCCGATGTAGTTGTGGTTGAGCAGCCGCGCTTCCTCCTGGGCAAGCACGACGACCCTTCGGGCTCGGTCAGTGAACCGTTCGAACAAGGGAACCGCCCTCCTCGGCTGGGCGCTACGTGCTGTGAGTCTACCGACCCCCTCCCCCTCCGCGCCGGTTCACAATCCCCCGTTCCTCACCTCCACGACCCGCCGAGGGCTTCGATACTGCCCCCGGTCCTCCTCGATGGAGGAAGGAGGTCGCCCGGGCTACCGTGGCCCGGTGGCTGCCCTCGCCCCTCTGCTCAGGCTGCCGGGCATGGAAGGCGAGCTGGCCCGCGTGGAAGCGGCGCTGCGGGCCTCGGTGGTGACCGACGACCCATTCCTAACCGAGCTCACCACCCACCTGGTTGCCGCCGGGGGCAAGCGCTGGCGGCCGGCGCTCGCCATCGCCGCCGGGCGCTGCCGCTCGGTGGGCGAGGTGAGCGACGACGTGGTCCTCGGAGCGGCGGCAGTGGAGCTCGTCCACCTCGGATCGCTCTACCACGACGACGTCATGGACGAGGCCGCCACCCGCCGGGGGGTGGAATCGGTCAACGCCCGGTGGGGCAACCTGCGGGCCATCCTCGCCGGCGACTTCCTGCTGGCCAAGGCCTCGGAGATCGCCGCCTCGCTCGGAACCGAGGTGGCGGCGTTGCTGGCAGCCACCATCGGCGACATGTGCACCGGCCAGGTGCGGGAGCTGCAGGCCACCTTCGACCCTCGGCGCAACGAGGAGCAGTACCTGGCCGCCATCGCCGGCAAGACCGCATCGCTGTCGGCCTCGGCGTGTCGCATCGGCGCCCTGGTCGCTGGCCTCCCCCGGCCTGAGGTCGACGCCCTGACCCGCTTCGGCGAGCGCTTCGGGATGGCCTTCCAGATCGTCGACGACGTGCTCGACGTGGTGGCCACCGACGAGCAGCTCGGCAAGCCGGCCGGCAACGACCTGGCCGAGGGCGTCTACACCCTTCCGGTGATCCGGGCCTTGACCGGCACCGACGAGGGCCAGGAGCTGGCGGCGCTGCTCGGGCGCCCGCTGGCGACCGAGGAGATCGAGCGGGCCCGGGCTCTCGTGCAGGCTGACGGGGCGGTCCAGAGCGCCCTGGCGGTGGCCGGGCAGTACTGCGAGGAGGCGGTGGCCACCCTCGACGCGGTGCACGGGCCCTGCGTCAGCGACCTGGCGGCCACCGCCGAGGCGCTGCTCGCCACTGTCCCCGGCGGCTGACCCACCCGCGTCCCGCGCCGGGCATGAAGGGGCGCGAGGAGGCAGCCCTGGCGATCGCGCTCGGGCACCGCCGCGACCCGTCGCGCAGCGGTACCTGGTGATCGTCGGATCCCTGGGCGCCTGGCTGGTGGTGGGAGCCATCGGCTGATCATCCTCATCGTGACGGCACGGAGACGGGGGGCGCCTCGGCCACGATCTTCGCCAGGTCGCCGGTGGCCTGGTCGACACCCTCGCTGGGCCACGACGACCCGTCCCCGCGGACCGGGGGGAGACGCCGGCCCTCCCTCGACCTACTCCCCCTGCTCCGGGCGCAGGGTGGGGAACAGGATCACGTCGCGGATGGCGGTGGTCCCGGTGAGGAGCATCACCAGGCGGTCGATGCCGAGGCCGAGGCCGCCCGTCGGTGGCAGGCCGTACTCCAGCGCCCGCAGGTAGTCGGCGTCGACGGCCATCGCCTCCTCGTCGCCGCCTCCCCGCAGCGCGGCCTGGTCCTCGAAGCGACGGCGTTGCTCGTCGGGGTCGGTGAGCTCTGAGAAGGCGTTGGCCAGCTCCCGGCCGGCCGCTATCACCTCGAAGCGCTCGACCATCCCCGGCACCTCGCGGTGGTCACGGGCGAGCGGAGACACCTCCTGCGGGTAGTCGCACACGAAGACCGGCCCCCACAGCTGGGCCTCGGTGGTCTTCTCGTAGAGCTCGAGCACCAGCTTGCCCGGTCCCCACCCGGCCTCGACGTGCACCCCGCGGTCCTCGCAGATCCGGCGTAGCTCGTCCACCGGGCTGGAAAGGTCGACGCGCACCCCGGCGTGCTGCTCGATCAGCTCGACCATCGTGGCGCGCGGCCACGGAGGCTCGAGATCGAGGGGGCGGCCGTCGTAGGTGAGGCGGGTCGTCCCGCACAGGGTGGTGGCCAGGTGGACCACCAGCTCCTCGACGACGGCCATCATGTCGGTGTAGTCGGCGTAGGCCTGGTAGAGCTCGAGCATGGTGAACTCGGGGTTGTGGCGGGTGGACAGGCCCTCGTTGCGGAACACCCGGGCAATCTCGTACACCCGCTCCATGCCCCCCACGACCAGTCGCTTCAGGTAGAGCTCGGGGGCGATGCGCAGGTAGAGGTCGAGGTCGAGCGCATCGTGGTGGGTGGTGAACGGCCTCGCCGTGGCCCCGCCGGGGATGGGGTGGAAGACCGGCGTCTCCACCTCGACGAAGCCCCGCTCGTCGAGCCAGCGCCGGGTCAGCGCCAGCACCCGGCTGCGGGCGAGGGCGGTCGAGCGGGCGTCGTCGGACGCCCACAGGTCGACGTAGCGCTGGCGGTAGCGGGTGTCGACGTCGGCGATCCCGTGCCACTTGTCCGGGAAGGATCGCCGGGTGGCGGCGAGCACGACCCAGTCGGTCACCTTCACGCTGAGCTCGCCCCGTCGGGTGGTGATGACCTCGCCGGTCACCCCCACCCAGTCGCCGATCGACAGGTCGCAGAAGTCGTCGAAGCGGGGAGTGCCGGCAGCCGGGGCGAAGAGCTGCACCCGTCCGGTGCCGTCCTGGAGGGTGGCGAAGGCCAGCTTGCCCTGGACCCGGCGTAGCATCACTCTCCCGGCGACGCTGACCGTGGTGGCCGTCTGGGTCCCGGGGGCGAGGCCGCCGAACTCGTCGTGCAGTGAGGCGGCGCTACGGGTGACGTCGTAGCGGTAGGGGGGGCTCACGCCCGGTTCCTCTCGAACACGGCTCGCAGCCCGAACAGGGTGAGCCACGGCTCGTGGTGCTCGACGCTGCGGCAGTAGGGACCGATCAGCGCGCTCAGCCCGCCGGTGGCGACCACCGTGGGCTGGTCGAGCTCGGCGGCCATGCGCTCCACCATGCCATCGACGAGGGCAGCGGTGCCGAACAGCGCACCGGACTGGATCGACTGCTCCGTGCTGCGGCCGATGACGTGGCGGGGCTCGACCAGCTCCACCCGCCGCAGCAGCGCGGCTCGGGCGTAGAGGGCGTCGAGGGCGACCTCCACCCCGGGCACGATGGCGCCGCCCAGGTACTCGCCCCGCCCGGAGATGGCGTCGAGGGTGGTGGCGGTACCGAAGTCGACCACGACGATGGGAGGCTCGAACCGATCGAGCGCGCCCACGGCGTTGGCGATGCGGTCGGCGCCCACCTCCCTCGGGTTCTCGTAGAGGATGGGGACGCCGGTGCGGGTGCCGGGCTCGATCACCACTGGGGCCACGCCCAGGTAGCGGGCCGTCAGCGCCCGCACCGCCGCCGCCACCCGAGGCACGCCCGCGCACATGACCACCCCGCTGACGTCGGCGGTGAGGCGCAGCCCTCGGTGCCCGAGCAGCTGGGCCAGGACCAGGGCCAGCTCGTCCGAGGTGCGCTCGGGGTCGCACGACAGCCGCCAGTGGTCGACGAGCTCGCTGGGCCCGTCGTCGTCGAACAGCCCCACCACGATCTCGGTGTTGCCGACGTCGAGGGCGAGCAGCATCAGGCGGTGTGGGAGGTGACGTCGAGGTCGAGGCCGAGGTCGAGGGCGGGGGCGGAGTGGGTCAGCGCCCCCACCGAGATCAAGTCGACCCCAGTAGCGGCGTAGGCGCTGACGTTGTCGAGCGTCATCCCACCCGAGACCTCCAGCAGCGGGCGCCCGCCGCCGCGATCGGCGACGCAGCGGGCGACCTCGCCGGGTGTCATGTTGTCGAGCAGGACGAGGTCGGCGCCGGCGGCGATGGCCTCCCGTGCCTGCGAGAAGCGGTCGGCCTCGACCTCGACGGTCCGCCCCGGCCACCGCCTCCGTGCGGTGGCCACCGCCTCGCCGATGCCCATCCCGGCCAGGTGGTTGTCCTTGACCAGCACCCACTCGCTCAGGCTCCCCCGGTGGTTGGCCCCCCCGCCCGCCCTGACCGCCGCCTTCTCCAGGGCCCGAAGGCCCGGCGTCGTCTTGCGGGTGTCCCAGATGCGGGCGGTCCCACCGGCCGTCGCCGCGTCGACGAAGCGCCGGGTCAGTGTGGCCACCCCCGACAGGTGGCACAGGAAGTTCAAGGCGGTGCGCTCGGCGGTGACGATCGACGCCGCCGGCCCCCTGACCCTCGCCACCGTCGTACCGACCTCGACCCCGCTCCCGTCGTCGACGAGCCAGTCGACCTCCACGGCAGGGTCGATCTGGACGAAGGCCTCCACGGCGGCCAGCCGACCGGCGACCACGCCCGGTGACCGGGCGACCAGGGCGCCTCGGGCCAGCGCGCCGGGCGGGAGGAGGGCGGCGGTGAGGTCGCCGAGCGGCTCGAGGTCCTCGACCAGAGCTCGGGCCACCGCCGTGCGCACTGCGGTGATCGGGGGATGAGCGTCGGTCATCGGCTCCAGCGCTCTTTCGGCGCCGATCGCCGACAGCTGGTGCCGAGCGACGAACGCACGGGGAGGATGGTGCTGGTGGTCACCGCCGGGTCACCAGCCGAACTCGCAGCGCCGGGTCGGCCTCGGGGTGGTCGGCCCGCCAGTGGCAGCCGCGGCTCTCGGTGCGGGCGAGGCCCCCGGCCACCACGGCGTGAGCGACGGCGAGGAGGTTGCGCACCTCGGCGCTCTGGCGGTCGTCGCTGCCGGCCCCGCCGACACCGTGCTCGTGCATCGGCGGCAAGCCGTCCCGAGCCTGGGTGAGCGACTCGGCGGTGCGCATCACGCCCGCTCCTATGGTCATGCACCGTTGCAGCGCCTCGCGCAGCTCCTGCACCGATCGAGGCCGAGGGCCGCCGTTGCCGCTGCTCTCGCCCTCGGGCACCAGCCGCCCTCGAACGGCGACATCGTCACCGTCGCCGCCAGCCAGCACCGCCCGCATGGCGCCGGTGGGCGCGGGAGCGTCCCGACCGGCGGCGATGGCCTCCACCACCCGGGGGGCGAAGACCATGCCTTCGAGCAGGGAGTTGGAGGCCAGCCGGTTGGCGCCGTGCACACCGGTGCAGGCCACCTCGCCGCACGCCCACAGTCCTGCCATGCTGCTGGCCCCGTCGAGGTCGGTGACCACGCCGCCGCAGAGGTAGTGGGCGGCGGGAGCGATGGGCAGCCAGTCGGTGGTGGGATCGAGACCGACGCCCCGCACGGTGGCGGCGATGGTCGGGAAGCGCTGGTCGAAGCGCTCGAGCCCGGTGACGTCGAGCCATAGGTGGTCGACGCCCTGCTCGGCCATGCTCGTGGTGATGGCCCGGCTGAGCTCATCTCGGGTGACGAGCTCGTCGACGAAGCGCCGACCCTCGGCGTCGCGGACCACCGCGCCGTGGCCTCGCAGCGCCTCCGACAGCAGCGGCCGCGGAGCCGAGGGATGGTGGAGGGCGGTGGGGTGAAACTGCACGAACTCCACGTCGGCCACGGCCACACCCGCCCGCAGGGCCATGGCCAGCCCGTCGCCGGTCGACTCCTCGGGATTGGTGGTGACCGAGAAGAGCTGTCCACTCCCGCCGGTGGCCAGCAGCACATGGCTGGCCCGCACCTCGCAAGGACGGCCGCCGGTGTCGATGGCCACCACGCCCCGGCACCGGTCCGACTCGACGATCAGGTCGAGGGCGAACCACCCCTGCATCACCGCTGCGGCGGTGGCGTGCACGGCCTCGACCAGGGCCCGCTCGATCTCGACGCCGGTGGCCGCCCCACCGGCGTGCAGCACCCGGGGCCACGAGTGCCCCCCCTCGCGCGCCAGCTCGAGGGCGCCCTTCTGGTCGCGGTCGAACACCGCACCGAGGGCGATCAGCTCGTGGACCCGGGCCGGCCCCTCGTCGACCATGACCCGAACGGCGTCGACGTCGCACAGGCCGGCCCCGGCGGCGAGGGTGTCGGCCAGGTGGAGATCGGTCGAGTCCTCGTCGGTGGACAGCACCGCGGCCACCCCCCCCTGGGCCCAGCGGGTCGTGGCCTGGTCCAGGTCGCCCTTGGTCAGCACCCCCACCCGGACGCCGGGACGAGCGGCAGCGCGCACCGCCGCCGACAGCCCCGCCACCCCGCTCCCGAGCACCAGCAGGTCGAGGCGGGGGTCGCCTTCACCACTGGTCAAGGGACGGGCCGGCCCTGGGGCTGATTGGCGGCGTCGACGTGGACCACCAACGGTTGCCAGCCGTCCAGCTCGCTCTCGTCATAGTCGGCGTAGCTGAGGACGATGATCCGGTCACCGGTGTGCACCAGGCGGGCGGCGGCACCGTTGACGGTCACCTGGGCGGCCCGGCCGGCAATGGCGTAGGTCTCCAGCCGGGCCCCGTTGTCGACGTCGAGGACCTGCACCTGCTCGTAGGCGCGGATGTCGGCAAGGACCATCAGCCGCGGGTCGAGGGAGATCGAGCCCACGTAGGCGAGGTCGGCGCCTGTCACCGTGGCCCGGTGGATCTTCGACTTCATCATGCGGCGCCTCACGCCACCCGCACCCCGACGTTGTCGATCAGTCGGGTCCCACCCACCCGGGCGGCCACCAGCAGCCGCAGCTCGCCGACGAGCCGCTCGGGCACCACCAGGGAGGCGGCGTCGACCACCACGGCGTAGTCGAGCTCGACCAGGGGCTCGGCGGCGACGATGTCGGCCATGAGGCCGGCCACCTCCCCGGGCTCGGACCCGCCGGCGAGGACAGCGGCGGCACCCGCTCGCAGCGCCCGGCACAGCACCGGGGCAGCGCCCCGCTCGGCGCTCGACAGCTGGCGGTTCCGGCTGGACTCGGCCACGCCGTCGATGCTCCGCACCGTCGGGCAGGCCACGACCGTCACCGGGAACGACAGGTCGGCCACCAGCCGGCGGACGACGAGGAGCTGCTGGTAGTCCTTCTCCCCGAAGTAGGCCCGGCACCGCCCGGCCATGGCGAACAGCTTGGCCACGACCGTGGCCACCCCGTCGAGGTGGCCGGGCCGGCTGACCCCTTCGAGGGTCGCCCCGAGTTGGCCGGCGATCTGCACGCCGACGGCGGGAGGCTGGGGGTACATCTCCTCGAGGGTGGGAGCGAACACGACGGTCGCCCCGGCCTTCTCGGCCAGCACCACGTCGGCGTCGAGGCCGCTGGGGTAGGCCGCCGCCTCGGCGGCCGACGTGAACTGGAGCGGGTTGACGAAGATGCTCACGCAGGCGAGATCGCACTCGGCGGCGGCTCGCTCGATCAGGCTGGCGTGGCCGTCGTGGAGGGCGCCCAGGGTGGGCACCAGTCCCACCGTCGACGCCGCCGCCCGTCTCGCTTCGAGCGCCGCGCTCAGCTCGGCTACCCGCTCGATCACCAGCAATCGTCCTCCCTGCGTTCCAGCCCCGACGGGTGCCGTTCGCCTCGTCGAGCCTACCCATCGGCGTCGAGCAGGTCCCTCGGGAGCCGGCGGACCACGCCCGCGCTGTGAGCGAGGGCCTCGACCGGCACCAAGTCGGGCGCGAGGTCGGCGAGGGGCGCGAGCACGAAGCGGCGACGCCACATCCGGGGGTGAGGGACGACGAGGTCGGCCTCGTCCACGTGCAGGTCGCCGACCAGCAGCACGTCGACATCGAGGGTTCGCGGTCCGTCGCGCTGGCTGCGCACCCTCCCCGCCCGTTCCTCCAGGCTCCTGGCCAGCTCGAGCAGCTGACGGGGGGAGCGCTCGGTGGCCAGCTCCACCACGACGTTCAGGTAGGGCCCCTGGTCGGCCGGGCCACCCACCGGCTCGGTCTCGTAGACGGGCGAGACGGCGACCACCTCGGGGAGGGCGGCCACCGCCTCGCACAACAGGCGGCGGCGGTCACCCAGGTTGGATCCGAGCCCGAGGTAGGCCCTCACCGGCGGCGGACGACCCGCACCCCGGCGGTCTGCAGGTGGTGGGCCACCGGGGGCCGGAGCTTGCGCAGCACCACCACGGTGGCGTCGATGCGGTCGTCGAAGGCGAGGGCGGCGGCGGCGGCGCGCTCGGCCAGGTGCTCGAGCAGCGCCGCCGGGGCGGCCAGCGACGCCACCACCGCGTCACACAGCCCGCCGTAGTCGACGGTGTCGGCGAGGTCGTCGCTCGCCCCCGCTGCTGTGAGGTCGACCACCACATCGAGATCGATCTCCAGCGGCTGGGGCACCTCCCGCTCCGTGTCGTCGTTGCCGCAGCGAACCAGCACCCGCAGCCCTCGCAGCTCGATGCGCTCGTCACTCATGCCTGGGCGCCAGGCGCCCGGCGACGGCGACCAGCTCGCGGCCCGCCGGGCCCATCTGGCGGTGGAGGAGGTGCTCGAGGACGGCGATCGCCCGGGGTTCGTGGCCCACCAGGCCGGTGTGGAGGAGGTAGCCGGCCAGGACCCCCTGCACCCGGTCACCCACGTCGTCGTCGTGGACCAGGACCCGCTCCCCGGCGACCAGGTCGGCCCGCAGCTCGGCGTAGAAGGTGACCAGACGTGAGGTCGGGTCGTCGCCGGGCACGAACGGCACGTGCCGCCACGGCAGCGCGGCCGCCTCGTAGACGTGCAGGTTGTGTGGCGACGCCAGGAGGCTGACCACCCGGGTGAAGCCCTGGGCCTTGACCCACACGACCTCCTCCTGGCGACGCACTCTGCGGTGGCTCGCGCCGTAGCCGCCCAGCCGCTCGCTCACCGCCAGCTGGTCACGGATCACCCAGGTGAAGTTGCGAGGGGGCATGCCCTCGGCCCACTTGCCCTTCACGGCTCAGACCCTCACGGGAGTGGTGGTGGTGTCGCCGACCAGCCGCAGCGCCTGCACGGTGGCGGCGACGTCGTGCACCCGCACCATGCCGACTCCGCTGGTTGCGGCCCACACCGCCACCGCCAACGAACCCTCCAGCCGGTCGTCGGTGGGCGCGCCGCCGAGCAGCGCTCCCAGGAAGCCTTTGCGGCTGGCTCCCACGAGCACGGGGACCCCGGTGCCCACCAGGTGGTCGAGGCACCGCACGAGAGCGAGGTTGTGCTCGAGGCTCTTGCCGAACCCGATGCCGGGATCGATCCACACCTCGCGCACTCCGGCCGCTCCCGCCTGCTCGGCCCGGGCGAGGAGAAACGAGCGCACTTCGCTGACGACGTCGTCGTAGCGGGGGTCGAGCTGCATGGTGCGAGGTTCGCCCTGCATGTGCATGGCGACCCACCCCACCCCCAGAGCAGCAGCGACTGGCCACAGCGACGCCGACACGTCGTTGATCAGGCTGGCCCCCGCCTCGACCGCGGCTTCGGCCACCGCCGCTGAGCGGGTGTCGACGGACACGGCGACGTCGGGAGCGAGGGCGGCGACCACCTCCAGCACCCGGCGGCGCTCCTCGGTCTCGCCGACCGGCAGGGCTCCCGGGCGTGTCGACTCTCCCCCCACGTCGATGACGTCGGCGCCCTCGAGCTTCATCTCCAGGCCTCGGGCCACCGCCGCCTCCGGGTCGGTGAAGCGGCCCCCGTCGGAGAACGAGTCGGGCGTCACGTTCAGCACCCCCATCACCCGAGTCGCCATGTGCCGAACGTAGTTGCCCGTCCCCGGTCTGGTGTGAAGCCGGCCGAGGTGGCGGCGTTCCTCTCGACGAGAGCGAAAGGAAACAGCGTCAGCGGCGGTGGATGAACGCCATCGCCTCCGCTCGAGTGGCGAAGTTGTCGCGGAACAGTCCCCGCACCGCCGAGGTCACGGTGGTGGCCCCGGGCTTGCGCACCCCCCGCATCGACATGCACAGGTGCTCGGCCTCGATCACCACGAGGACACCCCGGGGGCGCAACACCCGCTCGAGGGTGTCGGCGATCTGGGTGGTGAGCCGCTCCTGCACCTGGGGACGGCGGGCGTAGCCGTCGACGAGGCGAGCCAGCTTGGAAAGCCCGGTGATGCGGCCGTCGGCGCTCGGGATGTAGGCCACGTGGGCCGTTCCGATGAACGGGGCGAGGTGGTGCTCGCACGTCGAGACCAGGGAGAGGTCGCGCACCATGACCATCTCGTCGTGGTCGGCGGCGAAGGTGACGGCGAGGTGTTCACCGGGGTCGCCGTCGACGCCGGCGAAGATCTCGGCGTAGAGGTCGGCGACCCGCGCCGGGGTCCGTTCGAGGCCCTCGCGCCCGGGATCCTCACCGATCGCCGCCAGGATCTCTCGGACGGCCTTCTCGATCCGGGCCCGATCGAAGTCGTGGGCCCGCTCGCTCAGAGAGTCGTCGCCCGACCCGTTGTCCACCCCGGGCTCACGTCGCCGGTTGCGGTCGGCGAAGCTGGGAGCCGTCGGTGCCGGCGCCGTTGCCGTTGCCGTTGCCGTTGCCGGACCACACCGGCAGGTCGCCGAAGATCTCCAGCAGCTCTGGGGTGTCGACCGTCTCCCGCTCGACGAGGACGTCGGCCAAGAGGTCGAGGGTCTTGCGGTGCTGGCGGAGTATCTCGGCAGCCTCTTCGTGGGCGTGCTCGATGAGTCGGCGCACCTCGGCGTCGACGGTGGCCGCCACCTCGTCCGAGTAGTCGCGCCGGTGGCCCATGTCACGGCCGAGGAAGGGCTCGCCGTCCTTCTGGCCGAGCTGCTGGGGCCCGATGACGTCGGTCATCCCATACTCCGTCACCATGGCGCGGGCGATCTGGGTGGCCTTCTCGATGTCGTTCTGGGCACCGGTGGTGGGGTCGCCGAACACCAGCTCCTCGGCGGTACGCCCCCCGAGGAGCATGGCGAGCTCGTCGCAGAGCTTGGACCGGGTGTGCATGAAGCGGTCCTCGGTGGGCAGGGCCAGAGTCCACCCGAGTGCCCGGCCGCGGGCGACGATCGACACCTTGTGGATCGGGTCGGTGTTGGGCAGTACGTGGCCGACCAGGGCATGGCCGCCCTCGTGGTAGGCGATCACCCGCTTGTCCTTGTCGGACATGACCCGGCTCTTGCGCTCGGGACCGGCGATGACCCGGTCGATCGACTCCTCCATGGCCGCCATGTCGATGGTGTCGGCGCCCCTGCGGGCGGCGAGCAGGGCCGACTCGTTCATGAGGTTGGCCAGGTCGGCCCCGGTGAAACCCGGGGTGCGCCGGGCGAGCACGTCGAGGTCGATGTCGCTGCCGAGCGGCTTGCCCTTGGCGTGGACGTTCAGGATGGCCTTGCGACCCTCGAGGTCGGGCTGGTCGACGACGATCTGGCGGTCGAAGCGGCCCGGGCGCAACAGCGCCGGATCGAGGATGTCGGGGCGGTTGGTGGCGGCGATGAGGATGACCCCGGTGTTGAGGTCGAAGCCGTCCATCTCCACCAGCAGCTGGTTGAGCGTCTGCTCCCGCTCGTCGTGGCCACCGCCCATGCCCGCGCCGCGGTGACGGCCGACGGCGTCGATCTCGTCGACGAAGATGATCGCCGGGCTGTTGTTCTTCGCCTGGTTGAACAGGTCCCGCACCCGGCTGGCGCCCACGCCCACGAACATCTCCACGAAGTCGGAGCCGGAGATGGAGAAGAACGGCACGCCGGCCTCGCCCGCCACGGCTCGGGCCAGCAGCGTCTTGCCGGTCCCGGGAGGGCCGAACAGGAGCACGCCCTTGGGGATCTTGGCCCCGATCCTCTGGAACTTCGCCGGTGACTCGAGGAACTCCTTGATCTCCTGCAGCTCCTCGACCGCCTCGTCGGCCCCGGCCACGTCGGCGAAGGTGACCTTGGGTTGATCCTTGGAGACCTGCTTGGCCTTGGACTTGCCGAACTGCATGATGCGGCTCCCGCCGCCTTGCATCGAGTTCAAGAAGAACAGGAACACCCCGACGATCAGCAGGATCGGCAGCAGCTGCAGCACGAGCGACAACCAGAACGAGCTCTCCTCGGCGTCGACCTCGGTAGGGATGTCCGCGTCGCTGAGCAGCTCGCTCAGGCGCTCGCCGGCCGGCGCCGAGTAGGTGGTCTGGAACTTGGTGCCGTCGGTGAGCTCTCCCAGGATCTGGGAGCTCTGGTCCTTGATCTCCACCTTGGCCACCAACCCGGCGCTCAGGCGGTCCTCGAACTCGTCGTAGCGCAGCTCCTCGCGATCGTCGCCGGCAGTCAGTATCTGGCCGGCCGCGAACAGCACGACCAGGGCCAACGCCACCCAGAACACCGCACTACGGAAAACCTTGCGCACGCTGCACTCCAAGAGCCGAGGGAAGCCACCAGACTACGGCCTCAACCCACTGCCCACGACCTCAGGCCTGCCCTCCGAGCTCCTGGCGGCCGGCGAAGGTGGCCACGAACGGCAGGTTCCGGTAGCGCTCGTCGACGTCGAGGCCGTAGCCCACCACGAAGTCGGAGGGCACCTGGAACCCGACGTACGCCAGGTCGAGCTCGTCGTCGACCCCCTCCCGGACCAGCAGCGAGCACACCGCCAGGCTGGCCGGGCGGCGGGCCAGCAGGTTGCGGCGCAGGTACGACAGCGTCAGCCCACTGTCGACGATGTCCTCCACCAGCAGCACGTGGCGCCCGGTGAGGTCGAGGTCGAGGTCCTTGACGATGCGGACGACCCCGCTGGTACGGGTCGCACTGCCATAGGAGGCCACGGCCATGAAGTCGAACTCGACGGGCAGGTCGATGACCCGGGAGAGATCCGACATGAACACGAAGGCGCCCTTCAGCACCCCAACGAGCAACGGCGGCCGGCCGGCGTAGTCGGCAGTGATCCGACGTCCGAGCTCGGCGATGCGTGACTCGAGCTCGCCCTGGCTCACCACGAGGCCCCCGAGCGCCGGGTCGGCGTCGTAGGGAGGGGGGACCGGCCTCACCGCCGATCGCTCCGTACCTTCGGCGGCCATCGCCTGCCACTATCGCTCGACAGATGACCTCCGCTCCAGCCGAAGGCGACCTCCCCGGCGCACGACGCGACGCCCGTTGCCGATCTCGGTGGCTCGCCAGCGACCTCCGGCCACCTCCAGCACCCGCTCGACGGTCGTCGCCGCCGGGGCGTGGCCGTCGCCGTGGTCGACCAACCAGCGCCGCAGCGCTCTGCGGGCCAGAGGGCGGGGAGCGTCGGCGAGGGCCCCGGCGTCGGTCGGGTCGAGCGCCGCCGCCGCCACGTCGTCGAGAAACCGGCTGTCGTCGCCGGCCAGCGTGGCGTTGCGAGCGAGCACCGCAGCCACGTCACGCTCGGCCACCCGATCGAGCAGCGGCAGCACCTCGTGACGCACCCGGTTCCGGCGCAGGGCGAGATCGTCGTTGGTCGGGTCGACGAGGGGTCGGATGCCAAGGGTCTCGCACAGCGCGGTCGTCTCTCGCCGGCGCAGGGCCAGCAACGGCTTCGTCGGCCCCGGGCGCATCCCCGCCAACCCATCCAGGCCTGCACCCCGCATCAGGTTGAGCACCACCGTCTCCGCTTGGTCGTCGGCGGTGTGGCCGGTCATCGCCCCTCCTGGGAGCACCGAGAAGCGGGCCTGTCGGGCGCGGGCCTCGAGGTTGGGGCCCGGCCGCACCGGGGCCCGGCGGGCGAGGAAGCGGGCCCCGAGCGACGCGGCCAACTCGGCCACCACGTCGGCTTCGGCGGCCGAACCGGGCCGCAAGTCATGGTCGACGTGGACGGCGGTCACCTCACACCCGGCCTCGACGGCGAGCAGCAGCAGGGCGGAGGAGTCCGCCCCTCCCGAGACGGCCGCGACCACCGGCGTTCCCGGTGCCGGGAAGGCGCAGCGCGGCAGGACGTCAGCTGGCCGCAGCGGCTCCTCCAGGGACGGGGGCACCGATGCGGCGCATCCATGCCGCCGGGTCGCGGATCTCCGCCAGCGTGGGGAGGTGCTCGGGACGTTCCCAGACCCGGGCCAGCTCGTCGGGCCCTCCCAAGCCCTCGACGGTCCTGATGAAGCGTTCACCCTGCTCGTACTGCTTGAGCTTGGCGTCGAGGCCGATGAGCTTCTGCACCAGCTTGGCCGGCCCCGACGCCCGCGCCCGGCGCTCCTGCAGGACGCGGCCGAAGCGCGGTGCCGAGGGGATGCGGTCGGCGCCGGCACGGTCCATGGTCACGTCCCCGTGGCCCTCCAGCAAGCTCATCATCCCGCCGATGCGGGACAGCAGCTCCTGCTGCTCGGCGGTGGCCAGCAGCGAGACCAGGCCACCCTCGTCGAGGGGGTTGCGCCCCGACCGCACCTCCTCGGCCACTCGTCGCAGGGTGGACACGAAGCGCTTGGGATCGGGCTCGATGCTGCCGAGGCTGGCCTCGACCAGGGACAGGAAGTGGCCTCGGAGCCAGGGGACGCCGGTGAACTGGGCCCGGTGGGTAACCTCGTGCAGCGCCAGCCACAGGCGGAACTCCCTTGGCGGGAAGCCGAAGCGCTGCTCCAGGGTGACGACGTTGGGGCCGACGTAGTACACCAGGTCCTGCTCGGTCGCGCTGTCGTCGTCGACGATGAGCAGGTCGTACTGGCCGAGGACCCGGGTCGACATCCAGCCGAGCAGGGCGCCGACCTCGACGCCGGTGAGGGTGCGGGTCACCTTGGCCGCTGCCGCGCTCTTGGGCATCCGGTCGCCCAGCCGATCGGTGAGGGGGGCGAGCATCCGCCGGAACGACGCCACGTTGGCCCGGACCCATCCCGCCCGGTCGGTGACCCGGGCCCGGGCGGGCCCGGCCTGAGACACGAGACCGGTGGCCTGCCCGACCAGGACCTCGGCTTCGGCCGTCAGCTCCTCGAAGTCGGCGACCAGGGGGTCGGGCCGGTAGCCGCTGGAGGAGGCATCCCGACGGCCCACCCGATCGGCGACAGCCACCCCAACCTTCTCGGCCAGCTCCCAGCCGACCGGATCACTCACCGGTGCCGCCCCTCGGATACTTGAGCGACTGGACCTTCTTCAGATAACCGGCGACGGTCGCCGCCAGCAGCAGGAGGCCACCACCGGCGAGGGGGACGGCGATCCAGTAGTGCCACACCTTGGCAGCCAGCACCGGAGCGGAAGCGAGGTCCATGGCGCCATGGTAGGCCAGGAGGTCTCTGACCGGTCCTCCCGAACCGTCCCCGCAACCGGCCGCCCGGCGCACGGCAGTCGAGGGCTCGTGCTCGCTCCCCGACCTCTCCGGCGGCCTCAACGCGAGCGCCGCGGTGCAGCCGGCGGTCAGGACTCCCCGGAGAGTCGCCGCAGGGCGTCGGCCACGCGCTCGCGCAGGCCGGGTGGCAGCTGCTTCTCCTTGCACGACGTCGAAACCACCACCCGGAGCTCGGCCTCGAAGTCGTAGGCCTCCAGGCAGTCGCGACACCCCTCGAGGTGGAGCCGGACGAACTGGCGGCGCTCGAAGGTGAGCTCCCCGTCGAGGAACCGGTACACCTCGCTGAGCGACTCGCGGCAATCGATCCCGGCGGCGAGGTCGCCGGGATCGGGGCGAGGCACCAGTTGCTCGGGCTGGGCTTCGTCGTCATCCACGGCTGGGAAGTTCCTCCTGCTCGGCCCCCTCGGTGGGCTGCGACCCGTCCTGACCTACCATCCGTCGTTTGCTGGCGAAGTCGTACAACCGCTTCTGCAGCCCCTTTCTTCCGCGGTGGAGCCGGCTCATGACCGTGCCTATGGGGATGTCGAGGATCTCGGCGATCTCCTTGTAGGCGAATCCCTCGACGTCGGCCAGCAGCACGGCGATGCGGAACTGCTCGGGTAGGGCCTCGACCGCCTCTTTGACCTCGGTCTCGCTGAACAGGTCGAGCAGCTCGTCCTCGGCGCTGCGGGCCGCCCGGGCCCCTTCGACGCCGCCGAGGCGGCGGTAGAGATAGAAGTCCTCGGCGTCCTCGAGGCTGGTCTCCTCGGGCCGGCGCTGCTTGGCTCGATAGCGGTTGATGTAGGTGTTGGTCAGGATGCGGTAGAGCCACGCCCTGAGGTTGGTGCCCTCCTCGAAGCGCGAGAACCCCCGGTAGGCCCTGAGGTACGTCTCCTGCAGCAGGTCCTCGGCATCGGAGGGGTTGCGGGTCATGCGCAACGCCGCTGAGTAGAGCGACGGCATCAGCTCCATCGCCTGGTCGGCGAACGTGGTGGGATCGGCCATGGGAGCCCGAGAGGGGGATCGAACCCCTGACCTACGCTTTACGAGAGCGTCGC
>JADDQY010000009.1 GCA_016781135.1 Actinomycetota bacterium | reverse complement strand
CAGCCGTAGGAGTTGCCGGCGGAGTCGGTGTTGTTCTTGAACAGGTAGATGACCCCGCGGATGCCCTCTTCGCGCAGCCGCTGCTCGGCGAAGGTCAGGAGCTGCTCGAGGATCCGCTCGCCCGCCTTGTCGTGCACCACCAGGTCGTGGATCGAGTCGCACTCGGGCGTGGCGTACTCCGGGTGGCTGCCCACGTCGAGGTAGAGCCGGGCGCCGTTCTCGAGGAAGACGTTCGAGCTGCGGCCCCACGACACCACTCGGCGGAACAGGTACCGGGCCACCTCGTCGGGGCTCAGCCGGCGCTGGCCCCGCAGCGTGCAGGTCACCCCGTACTCGTTCTCCAGCCCGAAGATGCGCCGATCCACCGAGAGGCACGCTATCGGTCCACCCCGGTGGTGGGGGGACAGGGCCCGGCTCCTCCGTTCTTCGTCGTTCTGCTGGGCGGGCCCTCAGCGACGGAAACCCGACGAAGATCCGGGAAGCGAGCCCGAGGCCGGGCGTAAGCTGTGGCCGATGCAGCGGCTGCGCATGGTGGCGGTGGCTCGGGTGACCCACGCGTTCCACGCCCGGGTCCTGGCCGCGCGCCTCGGCTCCGAAGGCATCGTGACCCAGCTGCGGGGCGCCGTCGACGGCCCCTACCCTATGGGCGACGTCGAAGTCCTCGTCCATGCTCCCGATTTGGACACCGCCCGGGAGATCCTGCTGGCCGACGAGGTGGAGTCCGCTTTTTCCGACCTCGACGGCACCGGCCCCGACGACCTCGACGACGGCCTCTTCGACCTCGGCGCCAACCCCCACCGTCGTCGCCCCTCGCCTTGGGTCGTCGCCGTGGTCGTGGCCGTGCTCGTGCTCTTCGCCTACGCGAACACCCTCGCCTACCGCGGCACCAGCTGAACCGTCAGGCGAGCAGGGAGGCGAGGGCCGCCTTGTCCAGGCGGCGGAAGGCCCGCCGGCTGTCCCGACGGCCCAGCACCGCCACCTCGAGGTCGCCGGCATCGAGCGAGCGCTCGGGGCCGGCCAGTGCCGCTGTGGCGTGGCGGAGCACCGACCGCTCGTCGTCACCTTCGACGTAGCGCTCCCGCAGCCGCTCGGCGATGGCGTCGACCTCGCCGCCGAGCACCGAGAAGGGGCCCTCGTCGATCACCGTTCCGTCGTAGAGCAGGTGGAACAGCCGATCCTCCTCGGGGACCGACCCCACCTCGGCCACCAGGATCTCGACCTCCATCGGCTTGGGCTCGTGGGTGAAGATCTGGCCCAGGATCTGTGCGTAGTTGTTGGCCAGGCTGCGGGCGTCGACGTCTTCACGGCTGTAGGCGTAGCCGCGGAGGTCTGCCGCCCGGATGCCAGCGATGCGCAGCTGGTCGAACTCGTTGTACTTGCCGACGCCGGCGAAGGCGATGCGGTCGTAGATCTCGCTTATCTTGCGCAACCGGCTCGAGGGGTTCTCGGCGCACAGCAGGATCCCGTCGCTGTAAGTGGCGGCAACGAGAGGGCGGCCCCGGGCGATGTTCTTGCGGGCGAAGTCGGCCCGGTCCTTCATCATCTGCTCGGGCGACACGTAGAAGGGCAAGGTCACGAGCCGAACCTCCCGTCCATCGTCGGCGCCGTGCCGATGCTGGTGGTGCTCTCGGGGGTCGACAGGCGATCGACCAGACGACGAAAGCGTTCGGCCACCTCGTCCTCCTCGATGCGGTCGAACCCCTCGGCGGTGATGGTGGCCATCATCGGGTAGATGCCCCGGACCAGGTCGGGGCCGCCGGTGGCGGAATCCTCGTCGGCGGCCTGGAACAGCGCGGAGATGGCGAGGTCGAGGGCCTCCCCCCGCTCGATGCCGTCCCGGTAGCCGAGCTTGACCACCGTGCCGGCGTGGAGCCGTCCCGAACCTGTCGCCGCGAAGTCGCTCTCCTCGTAGCGCCCCCCGGTGATGTCGTACTGGAACAGCCTCCCCACTCGGCGCCGGAGGTCGTAGCCGGCGAACAATGGCACCACCATGAGGCCCTGCATGGCCGCCGGCAGGTTGTTGCGCACCATCAGGCTCAGCTGGTTGGCCTTGCCCTCCAAGCTGAGCTCCACGCCCTCGATCTTCTCGTAGTGCTCGAGCTGCAGCTGGAACAGCTGCACCATCTCGACCGCCGGCCCCGCCGCCCCGGCGATGGCGACGCCGGAGTGACGGTCGGCGGGAAAGACCTTCTCCATCGTGCGATGGCTGATCAGGTTTCCCGAGGTGGCCCGCCGGTCCCCGGCCATGATCACGCCGTCGGCGTAGCGCAGGGCGACCACGGTGGTGCCGTGGGTGACCTCCGGGACCGGTTGGCCAGGGTCGACGGGTGTCGCTCCGATCCGGCGGAGCAGCTCGGCGAAGTCGGGACCGGGATCGTCACCCGGTCGGTAGAGGGGGAAGGTCACGGCTGGGAGGCTATCCGCTGGCCTCCAGCGACCCTCGGCCTGCGACAGCGCCCTACTGGCCGCCCTTTTGCACGTAGGACTTCACGAACTCCTCGGAGTTGACCTCCAGGACCTCGTCGATCTCGTCGAGGAGGTCGTCGAGCTCGGCCTTGATCTTCTCGCCCTTGTCGGACGCCGGAGGTCGCTCGTCGACCTCCTCCTGGCGCCGGTCGGGTGCCGGCTTCTTGCGCTGCTCCCGTTCAGCCATGGTTTCCTACCTCCTCAGAGCTCAGGCCCCGAGCCGCTGGAGAAGCTCGACGGGGGTATCACATCCATTCAACAACTCATCGACCATCGCTGCAGTGCCTTTGAGGGGTTCCATCATCGGGACCCGCCGGAGGGCGTCGCTGTGCACGTCGAACACCAGCGAGTCCCAGTTGGCAGCCACGATCTGTGACGCCCACCGCTGGAGGCACTTGCCCCGGAACCACGCCCTGGTGGTGGGCGGTGGCTCGGTCATGGCGGAGATGACCTCGGCGTCGTCGGTGAGGCGCTCCACGCCGAGGCGGGCGAACAGGGATTTCTCGGGACGCAGGTCGTGGTACTGCAGATCCATGGCCGCCAGGCGGGGGGCGTCCCAGGCCAGGCCGTCGCGTTCGCGGTAAGCGGACAGGAGCTGGTACTTCGCCACCCAGTCGAGGCTGGTGGCCAGCGACATCGGGTCGGTCTCCAACGCGGTGAGGACCGCTTCCCAGCGCCGGAGGACCTCGGCGCCGACGCTCTCGCCGACCGCCTCGAGCCCGTGGCTGTCGGCGTACTTCCGAGCCCAGGTGAAGTACTCCCACTGCAGGTCGAGGGCGCTGATGCGGCTGCCGTCGGCCAGCTCGAGGAGCAACGAGAGGTCGAGGTCGTAGGACACCTGGCGCAGGGCCTGCACCGGGGCGGCGAGGCGCAGGCTGCGCCCGAGCTCGCCGTCTTCGATCATGGCGAGCACGAGGGCGGTGGTGCCGACCTTGAGGAAGGTGGCGACCTCCGAGCAGTTGGCGTCGCCGACGATCACGTGGAGCCGGCGGTACTTCTGGGCGTCGCAGTGGGGCTCGTCACGGGTGTTGACGATGGGGCGCTTCAAGGTGGTCTCGAGGCCGACCTCCTCTTCGAAGAAGTCGGCCCGTTGCGACAGCTGGAACGGCACCTGGCTGCGGGCCAGCCCCGTCGCCTCGGTCCCCACCTTGCCGGCCCCGGCGAACAGCTGGCGAGTCACGAAGAACGGGGTGATCCCGGACACGATGGCGTGGAACGGGACCGACCGGTCCATCAGGTAGTTCTCGTGGCACCCGTAGCTGTTGCCCTTGCCATCGCTGTTGTTCTTGTAGACCACCACCTGCTGGCCGGGGGGCAGCGCGGCCGACGCCGCCCGCATCGACTGCACGAGGATGTGCTCGGCCGCCTTGTCCCACACCACGACCTCTCGGGCGTCGGCGCACTCGGGGGTCGACAGCTCCGGATGGGCGTGGTCGACGTAGTAGCGGGCCCCGTTGGTCAACACGGCGTTGACGAGGTTGGTCTCGACCTCGGGAGCGGCCGGGCCCTCCACCCGGTAGCCCCGGGCGTCGTTGCCGGGTGATTCGTCCTCGAAGTCCCAGTCGACCCGTGGTTGCAACGACGCCACGTAGGCGTTGATCAGCAGCGACGAGGCCGCCATCGGGTTGGCCTCGGACCCGCCCCGGAGCACGATCCCGTACTCGGTCTCGATCCCGCACACCTTGGGGATGGCCACGCGCCGACCCTACCTCCCTTGGCAAGGGAAGCGTCGCCACGGGAACCGCCCCGGTCCCGGGCGCCGCCACACCGCCGCCGCCCCTGGGTCGCCCACCACGCCGCCGCATCTGGCCGACGGCTACGACCGCCTCCGGAGGCGGCGCTTCCTGGCTGGCGGCCCGAGCGATTGCCAGCGAGCCAGAGGGATGCTCAGCGCGGAGGACGATGGCTCCCGCCGGCCGTCCTGAGCACCATCAGGCTCGTCGCCGAGCCTCTGGTTCGGCGACGAAACGCCCTACAGGTACTGCCCGGTCGCCACCCGCTCGATGGAGCGTCCGCCGCCGGGCTCGTCGGTCCCGCCCGAGACGAGGGTGCGGACGTAGACGATGCGCTCCCCCTTCTTGCCGGAGATCTTGGCCCAGTCGTCGGGGTTGGTGGTGTTGGGGAGGTCCTCGTGCTCCTTGTACTCCTGGGCGATCGAGGCCTGGAGGTCGTCGGTGCGGATGCCGGGGTTGCCGCCGGCGATGAGCCGCTTGATCGCCAGCTTCTTGGCTCGGCGGACGATGTTCTCGATCATGGCCCCCGAGGCAAAGTCCTTGAAGTACATGATCTCCTTGTCACCGTTCTGGTAGGTGACCTCGAGGAAGCGGTTGGCGTCGTCTGTCCGGTACATCACCTCGACGGTGCGCTCGATCATGACCCGCACCGCCTTCTCCGGGTCACCCCCTCCGAGGGAGCCCACCTCGTCGGCGGCCAGGGGGAGACTGCTGTCGAGGTAGCGGCTGAAGATCTGGGCCGCCGCCTCCTCGTTGGGCCGCTCGATCTTGATCTTCACGTCGAGGCGGCCGGGGCGCAGGATCGCCGGGTCGATGAGGTCCTCCCGGTTGGAGGCGCCGATCACGATGACGTTGCGCAGCGTCTCCACGCCGTCGATCTCGGCGAGCAACTGGGGGACGATGGTCGACTCCATGTCGGAGCTGATGCCGCTCCCCCGGGTGCGGAACAGACTGTCCATCTCGTCGAAGAAGACGATGACGGGGACGCCCTCCTCGGACTTCTCCCGGGCCCGCTGGAAGACAAGGCGGATCTGGCGCTCGGTCTCGCCCACGTACTTGTTGAGCAGCTCCGGCCCCTTGATGTTGAGGAAGTAGCTGCGGGCGGCAGGCTGGCCGGTTACCTCGCTGACCTTCTTGGACAACGAGTTGGCCACCGCCTTGGCGATGAGGGTCTTGCCGCACCCCGGCGGGCCGTAGAGCAGGATGCCCTTCGGTGCCGGCAGCCGGTAGTTCTCGAACAGCTCGCGGTGCAGGAACGGCAGCTCGACGGCGTCGGTGATCTGCTCGATCTGGGCATCGAGACCACCGACGTCAGCGTAGGAGATGTCGGGCACCTCCTCGAGCACCAGCTCCTCGACCTCGGGCCGGGGCAGCTTCTCGAGCACGAGGCCGGAGCGGGGGTCGATGAGAACGCTGTCGCCCGCCCGCAGGTGGACGTCGGCCAAGCCGTCGGAGAGCTCGACTACCCTCTCCTCGTCCGCCCGGCCGAGGACGAGGGCTCGGCGGCGGTCCTCCAGCACCTCTTTGAGGGTCACCACCTCGCCCGACACCTCGGCACCGCGCGCCATCACCACGTTGAGCGACTCGTTGAGCACGACCTCGGCTCCCCGTGACAGCTCGGTGTCGGCCAGGTCGGGGTGCAGGGCGACACGCATCTTGCGACCGCCGGAGAAGACGTCGACGGTGCCGTCGTCGTTGTGGGCGAGCAGGGTCCCGTAGGCCGAGGGCGGCTGGGTGAGCTTCTCGACCTCCTCGCGCAGGGCAGCAATGTGCTCTCGGGCCTCTCGCAACGTGTAGCTGAGCCGCTCGTTCTGGGAGACGGCCTGAGCCAGCTGACCCTTGGTCTCCAACAGCCGCTCCTCGAGGGTGCGGACCCGCTTGGGGGCTTCCTGCAGCTTGCGCCGCAGGTGGGCGACCTCTTCTTCGAGGGCCACGGCCTGCTCCCGGAGCCGCACCAGTTCGATCTCGTCTCGAGCCACTCGGGACCTCCTGTCGTTCCCGCCTGCTCCCGGCCGACTCCCCGCCGCCGCCGGCTCGGGACCCTACACGGGCGCCCATCTGCGGGGGAGGCACAGTGTGCCCGCCTCCGTCAGTTTTCCTCGTCGCGACCGGGTAAATTGAAGGTCCTCTTCGCTACGAAGAGCCGGAGCCGTCGCCAGACGAGGGAGCGCTGATGCCCATGAAGGTTTGGATCGACCAGGATCTCTGCACCGGCGACGGCCTGTGCGAGGAGATCGCCCCCGACGTCTTCACCCTGCTCGACGACGGCCTGGCCTACGTCAAGGAGGGCGGAAAGGTCTACAGCGACCCCGGGGGGGCCGAGGGCTTGGCGGCCTTCCCCGACCACCTGCTCGACGCCGTGGTCGAGTCGGCCGAGGAGTGCCCGGGGGAGTGCATCTTCATCGAGGCGGAGTGAGCGGATTCCCCACCGCTTCGGCCCGCGCCACCGGCCGCCCGTAACACCATGGCCGAGGTCGCCGAAACCCAACTCCCCGGCGTGGGGGTGAGGTACGACTTCGTGACCACTGACGGCGACCGCATCGGCGTCCTCGTGCACCGCACCGGACGGCGCGAGCTGCTCCTCTACGACGACGACGACCCCGACGCCTGCGGAAGCGTCGTACGCCTCGACGCCGACGACACCCACACCCTCGCCGAGCTGCTCGGGGCCACCCAGGTCAGCGAGCGCCTGGCCGAGCTCCAACAGGACATCGAGGGCCTGACCATCGACTGGCTCCCCGTCGCCGCCACCTCGGCCTGCTCAGGGGCAACACTGCGGGAAGCCGCCTTGAGGTCCTCGACCGGGGTCTCGATCGTGGCCGTGGTACGTGGGACCGAGACCATCCCGGCTCCGGGCGGCGACTTCCAGCTGTTGCCCGGCGACACGGCCGTGGCCGTGGGCACCCCCGAGGGCATCAAGGAGCTGTTCGGCCTGCTCCAGAGTGGCGCCCGAACCGGGCCGTAAGCGGCGACAGTTTGGTCCCGCCGGCGCCGGCTGAGCCCGCGCCTCCCCTGGCTCTGGCGCGATCCCTCCGGGCCAGCACCGACCCCCAACCCGGCCCCGACCCGGCGTGAGCCTCGCCGTCACTCCCGGTGACGTCGCTCCGGTCCTGGTGGAGCTGGGTTTCGTGGTCCTCGTCCTCGCCGGCCTCGCTCGCCTCGCCGATCGGACCGGCTTCAGCCCGATCCCGTTCTACCTCGTGGCCGGGCTCGTCGTCGGTGGCGGTGGGGTCATCGGCCTCGACCTCGGCGACGACGCCGTGGCCGTTGGCTCCGAGGTCGGCGTCGTACTGCTGTTGCTCACCCTGGGGCTCGAGTACACCGCCGAGGAGCTTCGCTCGAACCTGCGGGTCGGTCTACCGGCGGGCCTGGTCGACCTCGTGGCCAACGCCGTGCCCGGCGCGGTCGTGGCCTTGGTGCTCGGCTGGAGCGCGACCGCGGCCGTGCTCCTCGGCGGCGTGACCTACATCTCGTCGTCAGGGGTGATCTCCAAGGTGCTGGCCGACCTCGACCGCCTCGGCAACCGGGAGACGCCCTCGGTGCTGTCGATCCTCGTCATGGAGGACCTCGCCATGGCGGTGTACCTGCCCGTGCTCGCGGTCCTGCTGGCGGGAGGCTCGCTGGTCGCCGGCCTGGTCTCGGTGGCGGTGGCCCTCGCCGCCGTGACGGTGATCCTGTTCGTGGCCCTCCGCCACGGCGCGACGATCAGCCGGGCCCTCCTGAGCCGCTCCGACGAGGCCCTCCTGCTCGGGGTGCTCGGCCTCACCCTGGTGGTCGCCGGGGTGGCAGCCCAGCTCCAGGTATCGGCCGCGGTGGGGGCGTTCCTCGTGGGCATCGCTCTCGGCGGCCCCGCCCAGGAACGGGCCAGCCTCCTGGTCCGCCCGCTCCGCGACCTATTCGCCGCCGCCTTCTTCTTCTTCTTCGGGCTGCAGATCCGGCCCTCGGACCTGGTGCCCGCCCTCGGCGCAGCCCTCGCCCTGGCCGTGCTGACCGCCCTCACCAAGGTGGCGACCGGTTGGTGGGCGGCCGGGCGGATCGGCATCGCCCGCCCTGGCCGGCTGCGGGCGGGCACCGCCCTCGTTGCCCGGGGCGAGTTCTCCATCGTCATCGCCGGTCTCGGCGTGGCCGCCGGCATCGAGGCCGAGCTCGGCCCCGTCGCCGCGGCCTACGTCCTGCTCCTCGCCGTCACCGGCCCCCTCGTCACCCGCTGGTCCGACCACCTCGCCGCCGCCCTGCCCGGTGCCCCTCGGCGACCCCGCACACCGGGCAAGACCTAGCAGGGCACGGCCACCCGCTGCCGAACCTCTTGTACGGCTGGCTCACACCAGGCAGGGCCCGGTGCCGGTGGGGGCGCGGGGGGCGGCGAGCGCGGCGCGCAGCTCGTCGCTGTCGAGGGCGTAGGCCGTGGCCGAGCGGTCGGGAGCGATGGCAAAGGCCACGCCCACCACCGACCCGCCACCGTCGACCAGAGCGGCCCCCGAGTCGCCGGGGGCCAGCTCACTGGCCAGCACGAGCACCTGGCGTCGGGTGGGCCCGTTGCCGTAGAGGTCCCGTCCCACCGCTTGCAGCTCCTCGCGCACGTCGAACGGGGAGATCCGCAGGTCACCCCCGCCTGGGTAGCCGAACACCGCGCCCTGGGCTCCCACCCCGGCGTCGCTGACGTCGAGCGGTGGTGCGTCGACGTCGGCGTCGAGCAGGGCGAGGTCGGTGTCAGGGTCGAAGTAGACGACCGTGGCCGACGTCCGGCTCCCGTTGGTGCCGATGACCACGGTGTCGTCCTGGCCGGCCACCACGTGGGCGTTGGTGACGACCAACCCGGGCCCGGCCACGAACCCGCTTCCCTCCTGCAGGCGGCCACACGCCTCGCCCTCCACCCGGTAGGTCGAGGACGCCACCGCTCGAGCCAGGCTGGGGCTGAGGCCAGAATCAGCCGGCGGCGGACCGACGTCGGGGGACGGGCGCAACGCGGCGAAGACATCGGGGAACTGCGTGTCGCCGACCAGCCGGCGCAGGGTCTGGAGGGCGTCGGGTGGGGCGGGAGCGGTCTCGTCGATGGCCCGGGCGATCGAGGAGCCGCGGGAGAGGCGCGAGACGGTCCCCGGCACCTGGGCCAGGGTGGGCAAGAGCAACCAGACGCCCACCAGCACGCCGAACGCCCCAGCGACCGCGCCGCCGGCACGGTCGAGGGGCCGGGCCGCCGAGGGGATGGCAAGATGCGCCTGGGTGCCGACGAGCAGGCCGAGCCCCTGGCCGAGGAAGGCCCCGAGCAACAGGATGACCACCGCCACCAGGAGGCGGCGGGTGGGATCGTCGGCGGTGACCGCCGCCAGCTCGAGGAGGTCGGGGAGGAAGCGGGCGGTGAGCAACAACCCGACGGCGAGGCCGACCCACGACAACGCCCGGGCGAGGAAGCCCAGCCGGTAGCCGCCGGCGGCGGCGCTGAGCGCGATGGCCACGAGGACGAGGTCGAAGAGGTTCACCGGGGCACCCTCGCCGCCTTGAGGCCGCCGGGCACGGGCCCGAGAAGCCGGGCCGAGGTGAGGAAGCCGGTGTGGGCCACCATCCGGTGGTCGGGGCGCACGGCCTGGCCCTCCACGTGCCAGGTGCGGGCCAGCACCTCGACCGTCTCGGCCAACTCGAAGCAGCTCTCGGCCAGCGACTCCCGCAGCTGGGCCACCTGGGTGATCGAGGGGGTGTAGGCCACGAAGATGCCACCGGGCCGTAGCGCCACTTCGGCGTGCTTCACCACCAGCCAGGGCTCGGGGAGGTCGAGCACGAGGCGGTCGAGCCCCCGCTCGTCGATGCCGGCGTAGATGTCGCGCTCGTGCACCCGGAACCTCGCCGACGCCGCCTCCCCGAGGTAGGTCGCCACGTTGGCCCTGGCCCGCTGGGCGAACTCGGGGCGGATCTCGTAGCCCACCACCTCCGCCCCGGCCCGCACCAGGGCAAGCGAGCAGGCGCCCGATCCGACGCCCGCCTCCAGGACCCGGGCACCGGGGAAGATGTCGGCGAGCACGAGGATGGCGCCGAGGTCCTTGGGATAGATCACCTGCGCCCCCCTAGGCATGCGCAGCACGAAGTCGGCGAGGGTGGGGCGCATGACGGTGTAGCGGGCGCCCGTGCTCGACCGCACCGTGGCGCCCTCCTCCTGACCGATGAGCTCGGCGTGGTCGAAGTACCCGGTGTGGCTGTGGAACTGGGCGTCCTCGTCCAGGGTGACCAGGTACTGGCGCCCTTTGCTGTCCACGAGGATGACGAGCTCACCGTGGCGAAGGGGCCGGCTCAACGGCGCCGACCCTTCGGCGGGTGGCGCTCGTGGGTGATCACCAGCTGCTCACCGGGGCGCAGCGCCTCGGAGTACACCGTCTCCGCCTCGCCGCGCCCGGCCTTGCGCAGCATCCGCCTGACGAAGATCACCGCCCACAAAACTGTCCAGGCCCTCGATCCGCCGAAGAGCCCCTTCAGCTGCGCCCGCCGGTAGAGGTAGCGCCACATCAGGCCCCCCCAGCCGGCCGAGGCTCCCGGGGCGACCGCCGGTCGGCGGCGGCGCCCCTGAATGGCACGGCGGCTGGTCGAGTGAAGCGACCCAGGTGCGTGCTCAGCGCGCCGGCCGACCGGGCCCGGCGGCCGCTCGGAGCGGCGTCAACTCGACCGAACGGAGCCCACGCCGGGAACGAGCGAGGTCGAGCCACGTCACACCCGCCTGACCTCGACCACCGTGGAGCGTCGGCGCCCCTTGCGCCGGCCCAAAAGGTAGGCCAGGGCCACGACGACGACGGCGGCGGCGGCGGCGGCGATCAAGGCGTAGCTGCGGCCCGACTCGGCAACTTCGCCGGCCTCGCCCCGGATCTCCCGCAGCTTGCGCTCGATGTCGTCACGGGAGACGGTGGCCCCGTCGCCGACCCGGGAAGTGACGGTCACGGGTTGGTCCCCTTCCTCCGCATGGCAGACGCGGCCATGGCGATCACCACCGTGCACACCACCAGTGTGAGCAGGTACGGGGCGAACGACCAGGTCGCATCGAACAGCGCCCCCGTCTCGGTCTGCAGGGCCCGGAGTACGGCGAGCGCGAGCAGCACCGAACCGATCCCGAGCAGCACCGACCCGGCGACCCCGAAAGTCACGAACCGTCCGAGCCCCTTGATCGGCTCGATCGTCTCTTGCTTGGCGTAGGCGCGCACGAGGTCCCACAGCTCGGTGGCCAGGTTCGGTAGCGACGTGTCGTCGCGGTGCCGCTCGGGCACGGGCACTCCTCGTGGGTCTGAGAGAGGCCCTTCCTATCCCCCTTCGAGTCGCCTGGCAAGCACGGCCTCCTCCTCGTCCAGCAGGCGGTCGAGCAGGTCGAGGCGCTCCTCGGGCGTGGGGGCGCAGAGCAGGGCCAGCTTGTCGAGGGGGCCGACGGGGGCCAGGGCGGCCATCTGGTAGCCGGCGACCAACGGCTCGTCGCCGATCGGTGTGGTGGCGTCGGCGGCGATCTCCCCCATCTCCGCGGCCAAGGCGAGGACCCGGCGGAGCCTGACGGCAACCTCGGGGAGGCGCCGGGCGGCGTCGGGGCCCGGCGGCGGATCGTCCCAGTCGTCGACGACCGCCCGCGGATAGGGGGCGTCGGGCAGCCAGCGCCGCACTCGGACCCGCCGGGTGCCGACCGTGCCGAGGGCCCACCGCCCGCCGTCGAGCTCGGCGGCGGCGACGATGCGGGCCACGCAGCCAGCCTCGAAGCGGACGTCGCCGCCGCCCACCTCGTGTCCCCGCTCGATCAGCGCCACCCCGAACTCCGGAGTTCCTTCGAGGCAGACCCGGACCAGGTCCTGGTAGCGGGGCTCGAACACGTGGAGGGGCAGGTAGACGCCGGGGAACAGCACCGTGCCCAGCGGGAACATGGGGATGTCGTCGCTCATCGCGCCGGGGTGGTCGCTCACGCCGCCGCCGCGTAGCCGGCGGGTCCGATCTCCTCGAGGCTGGGGAGGTCCGGATAGCGCACCAGGGCGCTCCCCAGCGCGTCGTGGAGGGGCAGGCCTTCCTGGAAGCGGTCGACCCCGTTGACGATCGACGAGAAGGTGAGCTGGAACCCGCCCTGGGTGGTGGCGAAGCCCGACAGCGAGGCGACACCTCGAAGAGATCCGGTCTTGGCCCGGAGGCGGCCGCTCACCGGGGTGCCCACGAAGCGGTCGGTCAAGGTACCGCTCGCGCCGGCGACTGGCAGCCCCTCGTCGATCGGCCCGTCGTCGCTTGCCGCCAGAAGGTCGTGCAGCAGGCGGCAGGTGACCTGGTTCGCCGGGTCGAGGCCGGACCCGTCGCGTAGCCGCACCCCGTCGGTGGACAACCCCATGGCCCCGAGCGAGGAGATCACCACCCCGGTGCCCTCCGCCGTCGTGCCCGAGCCTGCCCGGACGCCGAGCTCCTTGACCAACAGCTCGGCGGTGCCGTTGTCGCTCTCGCGCAGCATCTGGCCCACCAGCTCGCCGACCGGAGGCGAGTCGATGCCCGCCACCGCGGTGGCGGCGGCGGGAGCGGTGCCCGCTGCGGGCTCACCGGCCACCACCACCCCCCGCTGGCGCAGCAGCTCGGTGAGCACCCCCGCGGCGCCGGAAGGGGGATCGGCGAAGGGAACCGGCTCGGGCTCCCACTCGGCGAAGCCGTCGTTCACGGACAGGGCCGAGAGTGGACCGATCTGATGCTCGGCCATGTAGCGCTCGGGCCAGGTCGGGACGTAGCGGGTTCGGTCGTAGCGGCTCTCGTCGCCCACCACCCGCCCACGGACCTCGGTCACCCCCGCCTCGACGACCCGGTCGGCGAGCTCCTCGAAAGAGGTGGTGAGCTGGGGCTGGCGGAGGAAGCTGGCCGACCACTCCACCGTCCCCAGCACGGGGTCGCCCCCGCCCACCAGCCACAGGTCGCCGTCCACCACGCCACCCGAGGGCACTCCCACGGCCACCACCTCGGTACGCAGCCGGTGGTCGGCGCCGAGCTGGTCGATCGCCGCCGCCGCCGTCAGCAGCTTCATGCCCGACGCCGGGACGAGGGGCTGGTCGGCCCGCTGTTCGAACAGGACGCGGGTTCCTTCGGTGACCAACAGGCATGCGCTCGACGGCGTGCGGTCGGCGATGGCCTGCAGGGCCTGGGTCAGCCTGGCAGTGCCGATCGGCTGGGCCAGCAGCCCCGGCACCCGCCGGGGGCTGAGCACCGGAGCCTGGGGGGCGAGCCCCGACACCGACGCCCGTTCGGCCGGGGCAGCCACCTCGGCGGGCTGGAGCCGCAACCCGATGACCGTGCACGACACCGAGACCAACGCGAGGATCACCGGAAGCAGGTGCCGCCGCACGCCGGGCAACGATAGGCCCCTCACGACGAGCCGGCCGCGTGCCGGAACCGCCATGCCAGCTCGGCCCCCACATCCGCCGCCAGAGGCGGACTCCGGACCAGGATCAAGCCGTCGTCGATTTCCGTCTCGGCGATGAGCGCCTACGGCTCCAGGGCGGCCCGGAAGAAGGCCCTGACGTGGGCCAGCCGGCGGGCCAGGGCCTCGGGGCTGAGGGGATCCTCGCCGAGCAGCCCCTCGAGGAAGGGCACGTCGGAGAAGTAGCTGAGGAGCGCCCCGTACCCGGTGAGCAGCAGTTGCTCGGGGTCGTGACGGCGGAACCGCCCCGCGTCCATCTCCCGCTCGAAGAACGCCACCGCCCGCTGGAGGTGGGGGCGTAGAGCGGCGCCCAAGTCGATGCCGAGGTGGTTGCCGCCCTCGATGGCCTCCCTCCGGACGAGGCGGACGAACTCGGGGTTCTCGCAGAAGAAGGTGAACCCGGCGTCGATGACGTGGTCGACCAGCTTCCAGCCCTCCCGGGGGCTGTCAACCGCCTCTTCCACCCGCACCGTCCAGTCACTGAGCAACCGGGTGAACACCTCCTGGTACAGCGACTCCTTCGAGGTGAAGTGGTGCAGCAAGCTGGGACGACGGATGCCCACGGCATCCGCGATCTGGCTGAGCGAAGTACCGTCGTAGCCGTGCTCTCCGAAGGCGCGCGTGGCCGCCGTGACGATGGCGTCACGGGTCGTGGGAACGGGCTCCGCAGCCGCCATCGCCCAGCAGGCTATCCAGGCGCCGACGAGCGCTCGGAGAACGGGTGGGCCACCGTTGTGTGGCGCGGCCTGCGTCGACGCTGCCCGCGCTGCGGCAGCAGGGGCCTGTTCAGGCGGTGGTCGGCGCTGATCTCGCACTGCCCGGGCTGTGGCATGCGCTTCGAGCGGGAGGAGGGCTTCTTCCTCGGCGTGTACTTCGTGAACATCACCCTGACCCAGCTCGCCGTGGTGGCCTACGTCGCCGCCGCCTTCGCCCTGACCCTCCCCGACGCTCCCATGGTCCCGATCGTCGCCGGCGCCGTCGTCATCGCCATCGGCGTGCCGGTGCTGTGCCACCCTGTCTCCAAGACGCTGTGGGCCAGCGTGCACCTGGTGCTGCAGCCTCTCGAGCCCGCCGAGCTGGCCGAGGCCGCCGCCGCCTGCTTCGAGCGGGCCGACGCCGCCCGCCACGGCGTCAGGGACCGTTAGGGTCGACGACGTGCCGTTCGCCGCCGCGTTGTCCCAGCACCCTCTGGCCACCCATGCCGTCGGCGAGGTCGCCGGCGAGGTCCTCGAGCGCCTCGGGGAGGCACCCGACCTGGCGGTGCTGTTCGTCAGCGCCGCCCACGCCGGAGCCATGGAAGACATCGCCGCCGCCGTGCGCTCGGTGCTGGTGCCCGGCGTGCTGATCGGCTGCACCGCCTCGTCGATCGTCGGGGCGAGGCGTGAGGTCGAGGACCAGCCGGCGATCTCCCTGTGGGCGGGCCGCATGGCCACCGCCGTACCACTGCGCCTCCGCGCCCAGCACCATGACGGTGGCATCGCCATCAGCGGGTTCCCGCCGGCGGACGAGCTGCCGGCCGACGCCCGCGCCGTCGTCGTGCTGGCCGATCCGTTCAGCTTCCCGGCCGATGTCTTCCTCGACGGTTTGCGGGACCAGCTGGGCGTCGAGCTCCCCGTGATCGGAGGACTGGCGTCCGCCGCCCGGGGCCCGGGCGGCAACCGCCTCGTCCTCGACGGGACCGTCGTCAGTGACGGGGCCGTCGGGGTCATCCTCGCCGGCGTCGAGCTCGCCACGGTCGTCTCCCAGGGGTGCCGGCCCATCGGCGATCCGATGACGGTCACCCGCGGCGAGCACCAGATCGTCTACGAGCTGGCCGGACGTCCGGCCCTCGAGCGCGTCCAGGAGCTGGTGGCGTCGCTGGGCCCCGCCGACCTCGCCCTGGTCGAGCGGGGGCTGCACGTCGGCCGGGTGATCGACGAGCACAAGCTCGACTACGGGCGGGGCGACTTCCTCATCCGTAACGTGCTCGGCGCCGACCGCGAGGGCCAAGCGGTGGCGGTGGGCGACGAGGTCGACGTCGGCGACACCCTGCAGTTCCAGGTCCGAGACGCAGACTCCGCCGACGAGGACCTGCGCCAGCTCATGGCGGCCGAGCAGGCCGACGGGGCCTTGCTGTTCACCTGCAACGGTCGGGGCTCGCACCTCTTCGGGACGCCCGACCACGATGCCGCCATCGTGTCCGAGGCGCTCGGCGGCGTCCCCCTCGCCGGGATGTCCTGCGCCGGGGAGATCGGCCCGGTGGGCGGTCGCAGCTTCCTCCATGGTTTCACCGCCTCGGTGGCCCTCTTCCGGGAGGGCCCTGGCGGCAGGGGTTCCACGGCCGGCTGATCGTGCACCCGCCCCCAGCAGCAAGGCGGACGCCGATCGCCGCCTCGGCCGGGCTCGTGTCGGGTGGCCGCCGACGAGGGCCCGGCGCGGGCGTGGTCGGCGGGCAGCCGAGAGGAATGGTGCCACCGGGTCGCCGGCCCTCCTGACCAGGACTAGGGTGGCGGGGTCGGGAGTAGCGGAACACGAGAGGTTGGGCTATGGACGACCAGCAGCGTTGGGAAGAGCTCGGCCAGCAGCTCAGGGTCGATTCGGTGCGGGCAGCGGCGGGGCCCAAGTCGGGCCACCCCACGTCCTCGATGTCGGCCGCCGATCTCATGGCGGTCCTGATCAGCAAGTACCTGCACTACGACTTCGCCGATCCGGCGAACGCCAACAACGACCACCTGATCTTCTCCAAGGGCCACGCCTCGCCCTTGCTCTACAGCATCTACAAGGCCGTGGGCGTCGCCTCCGATGACGACCTGCTCAGCTTCCGGGTTCACGGCAGCCGCTTCGAGGGCCACCCCACCCCGGTCCTGCCCTGGGTCGACGTGGCCACCGGCTCCCTCGGTCAGGGCCTGCCCATCGGCGTGGGGGTGGCGCTGGCCGGAAAGCGCCTCGACCGCCTTCCGTACCGGGTTTGGGTCCTCTGCGGCGACAGCGAGATGGCCGAGGGCTCGATGTGGGAGGCCTTCGAGCACGCCGCCCACGCCGGTCTCGACAACCTCACTGCCATCATCGACGTCAACCGCCTTGGTCAGCGGGGCGAGACGATGCACGGCTGGGACCTCGACAGCTACCTCGACCGAGCCCGGGCCTTCGGCTGGCACGCCATCGGCATCGACGGCCACGACGTCGCCGCCATCGATGCCGCCTACGGCGAGGCGGTGGCCACCACCGGCAAGCCCACGGTGATCGTCGCCCAGACGAAGAAGGGCAAGGGCGTTGCCGCCGTCGAGGACCAGGACAACGCCCACGGCAAGCCCCTCGCCGACCGCGACGACGCCATCGCCGAGCTCGGTGGCGACCGCGACCTCCGCGTCGAGGTGGCCAAGCCCGAGAGCAACGGGTCACCACACACCTTCGGAGGTGGGAACCTCGAGCTGCCGCGCTACGAGCTGGGCGACTCGGTGTCGACCCGGAAGGCTTACGGGGAGGCGTTGGCGGCGCTGGGATCGGCGCGCGGCGACGTGGTCGCCCTCGACGGTGAGGTGAGCAACTCCACCTACGCCGAGATCTTCGGAGATGCCCATCCGGAGCGGTTCTTCGAGATGTACATCGCCGAGCAGCAGCTCGTGGCCGCCGCCGTGGGCATGCAGGTGCGGGGATGGCGGCCCTACGCCTCCAGCTTCGCCGCCTTCCTCACCCGGGCGTACGACTTCGTGCGAATGGCGGCGGTGAGCCAGGCCTCCTTCGCCCTGGTGGGATCCCACGTCGGGGTGTCCATCGGCGAGGACGGCCCGTCGCAGATGGGCCTCGAGGACATCGCCTCGTTGCGGGCCGTGTTCGGCAGCACGATCCTCTACCCCTGCGACGCCAACCAGACCGCCGCCCTCGTCACCCACATGGCCGACCTCGACGGCATCTCCTACCTGCGCACCACCCGCGGCAACACCCCGGTGATCTACGGCCCCGACGAGACCTTCGAGGTGGGCGGCAGCAAGGTCGTGCGCCAGTCCGACGGCGACCAGGCCGTCATCGTCGCCGGGGGCATCACCTTGCACGAGGCGTTGAAGGCGGCCGAGAGCCTGGCGGCCGATGGCACCGAGGTTCGGGTCGTCGACTGCTACTCGATCAAGCCCATCGACACCGAGGGTCTGCGAGCCGCCGCCCGGGCCTCGGGCAACCGGGTGCTCACCGTGGAGGACCACTGGCCCGAGGGCGGCCTGGGCGACGCCGTCCTCGAGGTCTTCGCCGACACCGACGTGCACACTCGGGTCGTCAAGCTGGCTGTCCGCGAGATGCCGGGGTCCGGCAAGCCCGAGGAGCTGCTCGCCTCCGCCGGCATCGACGCCGAGCACATCGCCGACGCGGTGCGCAAGCTCGTCTCGGCCTGAGAGCTCTCCCTCCACCCCGCAGGTCGAGGGCGGGCCCACCCTGCTGCGGCGGCGGGTACTGCCGCGGTTTGCGAGCGACAGGTTGTGGCACGGGGTCTAGCGACGGAGGTCTGGGGATAGGTAGCTGGTCGACCGAACCGGACCAGCGAGGAGCGCCATGTCCACCCTCCACGACCTGTACCACCGTTACGGCCAGAGCCCGTGGCTGGACGATCTGCGACGTGACTGGCTGAGCGACGGGACTCTCCAGCGCCGGATCGACGAAGGGGTGCGGGGCGTCACCTCCAATCCCTCGATCCTTCAGAAGGCCATGGCCGCCGGCGCCGCCTACGACGACCAGTTCGCCCAGCTCGCCAAGGACGGCTGCTCCGCCACCCGGGCCTACTGGGCGATGGCCATCACCGACGTGGCCGACGCCCTCGACGTGTTACGCCCCCTCTACCAGGAGAGCGAGGGCAGCGACGGGTTCGTGTCGCTCGAGCTGGCCCCTGACCTCGCCCACGACACCGAGGGCAGCATCGACGCCGCCCGGCGGCTCCACACCGACATCGCCCGCCCCAATCTGTTGGTCAAGATCCCCGGGACCGCCGAGGGCGTGCCGGCGGTACGCCGGATGATCGCCGAGGGCTGCAGCATCAACGTCACCCTGATCTTCAGCCTCGACCGCTACGCCGAGGTCATGGACGCTTACCTATCCGGCCTGGAGGAGCTGGTGGAGTCCGACGGCGGCGCCGCCTCCCTGCACCGGGTCCACAGCGTGGCCTCGTTCTTCGTCAGCCGGGTCGACACCGAGGTCGACCGCCGGCTCGAGGCCATCGGTTCGCGCGAGGCCCTCGAGCTGCGGGGCCGAGCAGCGGTGGCCCAGGCCAGGCTGGCGTACCGTCTCTTCCGCCGGGCCTTCTCGGGGCCTCGTTGGGACGCGCTCACCTCCCGAGGAGCACGCCTGCAGCGGCCGCTATGGGCGTCGACGTCGACCAAGAACCCGAGCCTCCCGGACACGCTCTACGTCGACAGCCTGATCGGGCCCGACACCGTCACCACCATGCCGGTCGCCACCCTGGACGCCTTCGCCGACCATGGCACCCTCGCTCGCACCGCCGACGAAGGGGTCGACGAGGCGGAGGCGCTCTGGGCACGGTTGGCCGAGGTCGGCGTCGACCTCGACGAGGTGGGCCGGGTGCTGGAGGACGAGGGCGTCGCCGCCTTCGCCAAGGCCTTCGACCAGGGCATCGACGCCCTGGAGGACAAGGTCGCGGCGCTGGCCACCAGCTGATGGGCGAGACCACCCACCCCCTCTTCGAGGGGCTCCGCATCGAGCGGGCGGCAGCGCCGGTGGCCATCGTCATCTTCGGGGCCAGCGGCGACCTGACCAGCCGCAAGCTCATGCCCGCCCTCCACGCCCTCATGGCCGGCCACCAGCTCTCCCCGTCGACCGCGGTGGTCGGGGTCGGTCGCAGCGAGCTCTCCGAAGACCACTTCCGGGAGCGCATGCGCAAGGCGGTGGACGAGATCGGGCCGGTCGACGAGCGGGCGTGGGAGTCGCTCGCCCGCGGCCTGCGCTACGTCGCCGGCGGCTACGACCACCAGGCGACCTACCGGCGCCTCGAGGAGGTGCTGTGCGACCTCGACGAGCGGGTCGGCACCGCCGGCAACCGCCTCTACTACCTCTCCACCCCCCCGGGCGTGTTCGCCACCGCCGTGCGCCGCTTGGGCCAGCACGGACTGCACCGTCCGGCCGGCGGCGGGCAGTTCGCGCGGGTGGTGATCGAGAAGCCGTTCGGGCGGGACTTGGACAGCGCCATCGAGCTCGATCGGGCGCTGCACGAGGTGCTCGACGAAGACCAGATCTACCGAATCGACCACTACCTCGGCAAGGAGACGGTGCAGAACGTCCTCGCTCTGCGTTTCGCCAACATCATCTTCGAGCCGGTGTGGAACCGGCGCTACGTCGACTCGGTGCAGATCACCGTGGCCGAGAGCGGAGGCGTCGGGCATCGAGCCGGCTTCTACGAAGAAGCCGGCGCCCTACGCGACATCGTCCAGAACCACCTGATGCAGGTCCTTGCCCTCATGGCCATGGAGCCGCCGGCGTCGATGTCGCCCAAGGGCATCCGCGACGAGAAGGTCAAAGCGCTGGAGGCGGTCGACATCCTCAGCCCGGCCAAGGTGGCCACCGAGGTCGTGCGTGGGCAGTACCGCCGGGGCTGGCTCGGCGGCGAGGAGGTCCAAGGCTACCTCGAGGAGCCCGACGTCCACCCGGCGAGCCACACCGAGACCTACGTGGCCATGCGGCTGCAGGTCGACAACTGGCGCTGGTCGGGCGTTCCGTTCTACCTGCGGACGGGCAAGCGCCTGCCCAGGCGGGTCACCGAAGTGGCGCTGCGGTTCAACCAGGTCCCCCACCTCCCTTTCGCCCCCACCCAGGCCGCCGGGCTCGGCCCCAACGCCCTGGTGCTGCGCATCCAACCCGACGAGGGCATCACCTTGCGCTTCGGGGCCAAGGTCCCCGGCCAGGCCTTCGACGTGCGCAGCGTCTCCATGGACTTCTCCTACGGTGCCGCTTTCCCAGAGGAACCGCCGGAGGCCTACGAGCGGCTGCTCCACGACGCCCTCGTGGGCGACCCGACGCTGTTCATCCGCACCGACGAGGTGGAGCAAGCCTGGCGCATCGTGCAACCGCTGCTCGACGCCTGGGCCGACGACCCCGCCCCGCCGCTGCCGTACCCGGCGGGCACGTGGGGGCCGGAGCGGGCCGACCAGCTGCTGGCCGACAACGGCCGGGAGTGGCGCCGGCCGTGAGCACCGGGGTGATCACGGTCGGGACCTGGCGCGAGCCGAGCACGACCATGGGGGCGGTGCTGTCGGCCCTCGTCCGCCTGCGCCAGGCGGACCGGCGGGGAGCGGTGCGCACGTCGTTCCTGACCCTGCTCGCCGTGGGGGGCGAGCAGATCGAGGTCGACGACACGTTCGACACGGTGCACCGCCTGGGCTCGCTCCAGCCGACCCGGGTCGTGGTCGTGCGGGTCACCGGACGCGACCACCACCGCCTCGACGCCCGGGTCCGGGTCCACCTCCAAGAGCGGGGCGAGCGCTGCCTGGGCATCGACGACGTCGCTCTGGAGGTGGCCGGACCCGTCACCGACCACCTGGACTCGCTGGTCGAGCCCCTGACCCTTCCCGACCTCCCCGTGGTGATGTGGTGCCGGGAGCGCCTCCCACCCGCCCGGAGCCGGCTCATCGACCTGGCCGACCACCTGGTGGTCGACACCGCCCGCGCCGGCGGGAGTGCCCGACTGGTGGCCCTCGACCGCCTCCGGGCACGCGTCCCCGTCACCGACCTGGCCTGGCTGCGCCTGCTCCCCCTGCGCCGCCGATTGGCGGAGACCATGGGTCGTCATGAGCTGCGACCGCTGCTCGACGAGGTGCAGACCGTGAGCGTGGCCGGCCCCGACCCCGAACGGGTCCTGCTCGCCTCCTGGCTGGCGACCAGCCTGGCTCGTGCCGCCGTGCACGAGCAGAGCGAGGAGCACGCCTGGTGGTCGGTGACCCTGGAGGGGCGGCGGTGGAGGGTCCGGGTCCGCCAGGATCGGGACTGCGTCTCGGCCCGGGTGGAGCAGGAGGGCGACGAGGACTGGACCACGACGGGGACGAGCCCCTCCCTGAGCACCGAGAGCCTGCTCGGTCAGGTGCTGTTGCACCTGCAGCCCGACCCGGTCTTCGACCGCACCCTTGGTGCCGCCGCCTCTCGGGTTGCCTAGCCGGGCAGGGTGGAGGAGCGGTGCCGTAGGGTCGTCGGGATGAACGGGGCCCCCCTCCTCGATCTCCCGCTGGCTCGACTCCTCGATCTGGCCGCCGAGGCGCGGCACCAGGCCCACGGGCACCGGATCACCTACTCCCCCAAGGTTTTCATCCCCCTCACCCAGCTCTGCCGCGACCGCTGCGGCTACTGCACCTTCGCCCAGCCTCCGGCCAGGGTGGCCGCCCCCTTCCTGGCTCCCGAGGAGGTCCTCGCCATCGCCGGCGCCGGGCTCGCCGCCGGCTGCCACGAGGCCCTGTTCACCCTGGGCGAGCGCCCCGAGCTGCGCTACCCCCGGGCCGCCGAGTGGCTGGGCCACCGGGGGCACGCCAGCACCGTCGACTACCTGGCCGCCATGTGCCAGCGCGTCCTCGACGAAACCGGCCTGTTGCCCCACGCCAACGCTGGGGCCCTCGACCACGACGAGCTGGCCCGCCTCCGGGCGGTGTCGGCGTCCCAGGGGATGATGCTCGAGACGCTCAACCCCTGGCTCGAGGCCCACGTCGGGGCGCCCGACAAGACCCCGGCCCGGCGCCTGGCAACGCTGGAGGCCGCCGGCGAGCTCGCCATCCCCTTCACCACCGGGGTGCTGGTGGGCATCGGCGAATCGCGCGCCGACCGACTGGCGGCGCTCGAGGCCATCGCCGCCTCCCATCGGCGCCACGGCCACGTGCAGGAGGTCATCGTCCAGAACTTCGTCCCGAAGTCCGGCACCGCCATGCACCGGGTGCCGTCCTGTCCCCCCGAAGAGCTGCACTGGACGATTGCCGTTGCCCGCCTGGTGCTCCCCCCCGAGGTCCACCTCCAGGCGCCCCCCAACCTCAGCGACGACTTCGGGACGCTGCTCGGAGCCGGCATCGACGACTGGGGCGGCGTCTCACCGGTGACGCCCGACCACGTCAACCCCGAGCGGGCCTGGCCCGCCCTCGACCGCCTCCGGGCGGTCACCGAGGCAAGGGGCTTCACCCTGGCCCCCCGGCTCACTGCCTACCCCGAGCACGTCCGCTGCCCCGAGCGCTGGTTCGATCCCGCGCTGCGCTTCCCGGTGCTCGATCGCAGTGACGCCGAGGGCCTGGCCCGCGACCACCCCTGGCACGCGGGCGCCGAGGTGCCTCCGCCCACCATCGTCTTCCGTTCCACCCGTTCTTCGTCGGGTTCACCTCGCCAGACGTGGCAGATGCGACCAGGAACGGGGAGGGGGCCCGGGTGCGGGGCGGTGGCCGAAGTGCTCGCCGGCGTGGTGGCCGGCCAGGAGGTGGGCGAGGACGAGCTCGTCACCCTGTTCTCCGCCCGGGGGCCCGAGGTGCAGGCGGTGGCCGAAGTGGCCGACGACTTGCGGGCCGAGGCGGTGGGCGAGGCCGTGACCTGGGTCGCCAACCGCAACATCAACTACACCAACGTCTGCACCTTCAAGTGCCGGTTCTGCGCCTTCTCCAAGGGCCCCCTGTCGCTCAACCTGCGGGGCCGCCCGTACCTGCTCGGCATCGAGGAGATCCAGGCCCGGGTGGTCGAGGCCGTGGCCGCCGGGGCGACCGAGGTGTGTCTCCAAGGGGGCATCCACCCCGACTTCGACGGGGACTACTACGTGCGGGTGACCCGGGCGGTCACCGAGGTGGCGCCCGAGATCCACATCCACGGCTTCACCGCACTGGAGGTCACCGAGGGGGCTCGACGCCTCGGAGAGTCGCTGGCCAGCTACCTCACCCGCCTGGCCGAGGCCGGGCTGCGCACCCTCCCCGGCACTGCCGCAGAGATACTCGACGACGAGGTGCGAGCGGTGCTGTGCCCCGACAAGGTCAGCACCGACGAGTGGCTCGAGGCCCACCGGGTAGCCCACGGCGTGGGCCTGCGCTCCAACGTCACCATCATGTTCGGCTCGGTGGAACGGCCCCGGCACTGGTCACGGCACCTCCTGCGCACACGGGCCCTCCAGCGGGAGACCGGCGGGTTCACCGAGTTCGTGCCCCTGCCGTTCGTGCACATGGCGGCGCCGCTCTACCTGCAGCGCTCCAGTCGCCGAGGCCCCACCTTCCGGGAGGCGCTGCTCATGCACGCCGTGGGGCGCATCGCCTACCGGCACCTGATCGACCACGTCCAGGTGTCGTGGGTGAAGATGGGCCGCTCGGGCGTGCGCCAGGCCCTCCGGGCCGGTGCCGACGATGTCGGCGGAACGTTGATGGACGAGAACATCTCCCGGGCCGCGGGGGCGACCCACGGACAGCACATGACCGAGGAACGCTTTGCAGAGTGGGTTGCACCACTCGGGCGCCCGCTCGCCCAACGGAGCACGCTCTACCGCCCGGTCGCCCAGCCCGCTCACCGGTGAAAGGCACTCGGCCGTCATACCGTACGGGCGACGACGAGCTCGACGCCGCCCTGGTCGAGCTCCTCGACAGGACCGGGGCCACCCGCGACCGTGACCAGCTGCTGGAGATCCTCACCTCGGCCGCCCTTCTCGCCGGTGACGAGGCCCAACGGCTCGACCTCAAGATCACCAACGCCGCCCTGAAGGAGATGCGGGCGGCGTTCCACATGTTCGCCCCCTACCGTGACGTCGCCAAGGTCACGATCTTCGGCTCGGCCCGAACCCGGCCCGACGATCCCCTCTACGCCCAGACCCTGGCCCTGGCCACCGCCCTCGCCGAACGGGGGTGGATGGTCGTCACCGGCGCGGGACCGGGGATCATGGCCGCGGGCATGGAGGGCGCCGGGCGCGAGCACGCCATCGGCGTGCTCATCCGCCTGCCCTTCGAGGGTGGGGCGAACCGCTTCATCGAGGGCGACGACAAGCTCATCGAGATGAAGTACTTCTTTACCCGCAAGCTGATGCTCATCAAGGAGTCGGCGGCCTTCGTCGCCCTCCCCGGCGGCTTCGGGACCCTCGATGAGACCTTCGAGTTGCTCACCCTGGTGCAGACGGGCAAGGCCGAACCCGTCCCGATCGTCCTGCTCGACACGCCCGGCGGCGGGTACTGGCAGGCATGGCAGCGCTTCGTCGACGAACAGGTGGCGGGGAACGGGATGATCTCCCGCAACGACTTCTCCCTCTACCGCATCACCGACAGCGTCGACGCCGCCGTCACCGAGATCGAGGGCTTCTACCGCAACTACCACTCGCTGCGCTACGTCGGTGACCGGCTGGTGATCCGCCTGCGGGCCACCCCGACCCCCGCCGAGCTCGACCAGCTCAGCGACGACTTCGCCGACATCGTCGACGGCCGCATCGACCGCAGCGGTCCCTTCCCGCCCGAGGTCTCGAGCGACGACCACCTCGATCTCCCCCGGGTGGCCATGCGCTTCGACCGCCACCGCTTCGCCCGCCTGCGCTCGCTCATCAACGCCCTGAACGCCCTGCCCAGCGCCCCGGCCCACCCCTCGCCCCCGCCGACCACGGCCGACGCCGAGGCCGCCGTCGACCAGGCGCACGACCACGGAACCGAGCCGTAGCTTCGGTCAGCCGGGCGCCTTCACCGCGTCGAGCTCGACCTCGTCGGCGACGACCTCGCCCGACGCCAGCACCAGGCCGTCGACGCAGTGGGCCTCGACCCATCCGCCGCCGAACTGCTGGTCGTACAGGCGGGCGTAGAGACCACGTCGTCGCACCAGCTCGTCATGGCTGCCGTGCTCGACGATTCGACCCTCGTCGACGGCGAAGATCACGTCGGCCGACTGGATGGTGGACAGGCGATGGGCCACGGCGATGGTCGTGCGCCCGTGCATGAGTGGTTCCAGGGCTGCTTGGACGATCCGCTCGCTGGCGGTGTCGAGGGCCGAGGTGGCCTCGTCGAGGATGAGGATGCGGGGGTCGTGCAGGATCACCCGGGCGATGGCGATGCGCTGCTTCTCGCCACCCGAGAGCCGGTAGCCGCGTTCGCCCACCTTGGTGTCGAACCCGTCGGGGAACTGGCGTATCCGCTCCAGGATGAAGGCGGCGGCCGCCGCCTCCTCCAGATCCTCGTCAGTGGCGTCGGGCTTGCCGTAGCGCAGGTTGTCCCCCACGGTGCCATGGAAGAGGTAGCTCTCCTGGGTCACGAAGCCGATCAGCGCCGCCAGCGACTCGCTGCGAAGGCGGCGCACGTCGATGCCGTCGATCTCCACCGAGCCTTCCTGGACGTCGTAGAGCCGGGGGATCAGCGAGGAGATCGTGCTCTTGCCGGCACCGCTCGGGCCGATGAAGGCCGCCAGCTGGCCGGGGTGGATCTCGAGGTCGACCCCGTCGAGCGCCCACCCCCGCGTCGGCTCCTCCTCGTGGGCTCCGTCACCCCGGTGGGGTTCGCCGTCGTAGCGGAAGCGGACGTGGCGAAAGGCAACGTGGCCCTTGGCTTCCTCCGGGCGCAGGGCGACGGCATCGGGCGCCTCGACGATGTCCTGCTGGAGGTCGAGGTAGGCGAAGATCCGGTCGAACAGCGCCAGTGACGACCGCAGCTCCACCGACACCTGCAGCAGGTTGCTGAGCGGGAAGAACAGCCGGGTCTGCAGCGTGGTGAAGGCCACGACGGTACCGGCGGTGAGGTGGGCGGGCCCGCCGGCGAGCACCAGACCGGCGACGAGGTATACCAACGCCGGCGTGGCCGACATGAAGCTGAAGATGAGGGTGTAGAACGACTGGCCGATCATCTCCTGGCGCACCGACAGGTCGGCGAGACGCTGGTTGTGCTGCTGGAAGCGGGCCGTCTCCTCGGCGCTGCGGCCGAACAGCTTGGACAACAAGATCCCCGACACCGACAGGGTCTCCTGGGTGACGGCGCTCACGTCGGCCATCGTCTCCTGAGCCTCTGCGGTCACCTTGCGCCGGCGCTCGCCCACCGAGCGGGAGAGCCATCCGAACACCGGCACGGTGACCAGGGTCAGCAGCGTCAACGGCCACGACAGCACGGCCATGGCCACCAGGGCGCTGCCCATCGACACCACGTTGGACAGGATCCCCGACAGGGTGGAGGTGACCACACGCTGCACGCCTCCGACGTCGTTGGCCAACCGCGACTGGATCTCGCCGGTCCGGGTGTCGGTGAAGAAGCGCAGCGACAGGCGCTGGAGGTGGGCGAAGAGCGCCTCCCGCAGGTCGCGCATCACCCGCTGCCCGACGACGTTCGCCCTCCACGTCTGAGCCAAGCCGAGCACGCCACCGACGACGGGGAGCGCGACCATGATGGCCACCAGGACGCCGAGGCGGCCGAGGTCGGGCCCACCCCCGCCGGACGGGAACAGGGCGGTGTCGAACACCACCTTGATCAGCAACGGGTTGACCACCCCGGTGCCCGCGCCGAGCAGGATGAGCACGACGACGACGGCCACCTCCCGCCGGTACGGGCGGAACGTGCCCACGACGCGCCGGGCACTGGCGGTCACCGCCACCTCCTGGTCGGGGTCGGGCGCCGCCCCGCTCTTCGTCGTCACGCCCACCCGGCCAGCGTAGGAACGATGCCGCCCGCTCACATCCGGCTGCAGCCCGGTCCCACCCTCGCCCGAGGCGTAGGACGGCGACGACCGGTAACGTCCGAGCGTGGAGGCAGCCATCTTCGACGTCGACGGCACGCTGGTCGACAGCGAGCGCGACGGGCACCGGGTGGCGTTCAACCTGGCCTTCGAGGAGCTCGGCCTCCCCTACCGCTGGGACGTCGAGCTCTACGGTCGTCTGCTGGAGATCGCCGGCGGCCAGCACCGGCTCCACTCCTACCTCGAGGGCCAAGGCATGAGCGCCGACCAGCGCGACGAGATCGTCCCGAAGCTCCACGCCCGTAAGACTGAGCTGTTCCGCGAGCTCGTGGCCGACGGCAGGATCGAACCCCGGGCGGGGGTCGCCGCCCTGGTGCACGATCTCGCCGCCGCCCGGGTGCGCCTCGCCGTGGCCACCACTGGTTCCCGCGGCTGGGTCGAACCACTGCTGGAGCGCCTCTTCCCCCGCGTGCCCTTCGACCCGGTGATCACCGGCGACGAGGCCCCGGTGCGCAAGCCCGATCCCAGCGCCTACTTCATGGCTCTCGCCGGGTTGAGGCTCCCGGCATCCGAGGCGCTGGCCGTGGAGGACTCGGCGAACGGGCTGGTCGCCGCCCACGCCGCCGGCCTGGCCTGCGTGGTCGTGGTCAACGACTACACCGCCGACCACGACCTTGCCGCCGCCGAGCTCGTCGTGGCCGGCTTCGACGAGCTCGACGTGGCATCGCTGCGTCTCGCCCACCAGCGGGCGCAGCGGCGCTGATCGCCGGGGACGAGGACCTATCCTCGGCTCGGATGGACGACCGGCACGAGTGGGTCTCGTTCGACGACCCCGAGGAGGACCGCACCTGGATCTTCGACCTCACCTTCCTGCTCAGCCGCTGGAGCTGCATCTACGGCCGCGGGTGCCCCGGCATCGACGGAGCACCCGCCCCCGAGCTGCAGATCGGGTGCTGCTCCCACGGCGCCTACTTCAGCGATGACGACGACGAGGCGTCGGTCGAAGCGGCCGTGGCCGCCCTCACCCCGGCCCAGTGGCAGTTCGCCAGTCTGGGCCGGCGCCGAGGCATCGCCGTCCGGGCCGAAGGCGGGGGTCGGCGTACCCGGCGCCACCAGGGAGCGTGCATCATGCTCAACCGAGCGGGGTTCCCGGGCGGGGCGGGGTGCGCCCTGCACCAGGCGGCGCTCGTCGCCGGGCGCCACCCAATGGAGCTCAAGCCCGAGGTGTGCTGGCAGGTGCCCCTGCGCCGGGTCGACAGCACCGACGAGCTGGGCCACGTCACCTCGACGGTGAGGGAGTGGAAGCGCCGCGACTGGGGCGAGGGCGGCCAGGAGTTCCACTGGTGGTGCATCGAGGAACCCCAAGCGTTCGCCGGCGAGGCGACGGTGCTCGCCACCATGTCCGAGGAGCTCATCGCCATGGTGGGCCGGCCGGTGTACGAACTGCTGCTCGAAGCCGTCGACGAGCGGTGCTCGTCGACCACGGTCCTCGGCCATCCTGTGGTGCGGTCGCGCCCGACTGCATGACCACGGTCGACGACGTCGTCGAGCTCGTCGAGCGCCAGCGGGACGAGGGGCTCCACCCCGGCGCCCAGCTCTACGTCAGCCTCCGGGGCGAGGTGGTGCTCGACGTCGCCGTCGGTGAGGCCCGACCGGGCCAGCCGCTCACCACCGACCACATCATGATGTGGTACTCGGCCACCAAGCCGCTCACCGCGGTGGCGATCGTCCAGCAGCTCGAACGGGGCCGGCTCTCGCTGGACGACCGGGTGGGCCGCTTCGTGGCCGGCTGGGGGGCGGGCAAGGAGGCCTGCACCCTGCGCCACGTCCTCACCCACATGGGGGGCTTCGCCCGGGCCGAGACCTTCGACGCCGACATCACCTGGGACGAGGCGATCGCCCGAATTGCCGCCCATCCCGCCGAGCACCCTCCGGGCCACGCCGCCAGCTACCACGCCACCTCCGGTTGGATGGTGCTCGGCGAGATCGTGCGAGTGGTGGACGGCCGCCCCATCGACACCTACCTGCGCGAAGAGGTCATGGCGCCGGCGGGCATGACCGACACCTGGGTCGGCATCCCCGGCGCCGACCAGGAGCGCCTGGGCGACCGGTTGGCGCCGGTGTACTGGACCGGGCTGGTCCTGCCGGCGATCGAGGACGGCGCCCTGTGCATGCGCCCGTACCACATCGAGGAGATCCACGACCAGCCCTGGCACCGGGCCAAGGTCCAGCCGGGCGGGGCGGGGCGGGGACCCGCCGCCGACCTCGGCCGCTTCTACGAGGCGCTGCTGCTCGACGAGGGGGCCTGCCTCTTCCGCCGCCCCGAGTCGGTGAGCTTGCTGGGCGCCTGCCAACGGATCGGCGTGGCCGACCTCACGTTCCTGTCGACCCCGCCCTGGGGCCTCGGGGTCCAGATCGCCGGCAGCGTCAGCGGGACCATCGGCTACCGGGCCTTCGGTCACCGGGGCATGGCGTCGAGCCGGGGACTGTGCGACCCGGTGGAGGGTCTCGTGCTGGCGTTCGTGTGCAACGGGCTGGCCGGCCCCATAGAGAACGAACGGCGCATGACCGACGTCACCAACGCCGTCTACTCCGCGGTGTGCCCCGACCCCAAGGGCCCTCGCGTGTCCGCCCCCGCCGCCCTCGCCGGTTGACGCCCTCCCCTTCCTCGTTCTTCGTCGACTTCACCCCGTCCCATGCGGCCACGCCGACACGGACCCGGGGAGCGGTCAGCGGCGGAAGCCTTGGAGCTCGTTCCACAGCTCGGGAGCGGTGGTGCGCCAGTCGTAGAGCGAGCCACCGAGCGCCCCCCGCTCGGCGGAGGCAGCGACCATGCCGGCGACGTCGCTTCGGGTGGTGGCGTCGGCGATGCCGCCCACGCTGTGCACCGGGGTGGCGGGATCGCCGAGGTTGGCGCGGATGCGGTCGATGTTCTCGGCGGTGTAGCGGTAGCCGTCGCGCAGGCCCGACGCCTCGGTGCGGAAGCTCTGGTAGGCCATCGGCAGCCACACGTCGTAGAACGGGGCCAGCTCCCGCCAGGGGAAGCCCGGCCAGAAACTGGGATTGACGACCTCCATGACCACCGGGGGGAAGACGATGGCGCCGAGGGCGACCCCGGGGAGGGCACTGCGCAGGGCCTTGCTCAGCTCGACCATGCGCTGGTTGCGCTCGGCGTGGTCGACGACGTCGCGCGACTCGATGTCGACGGCCAAGCTGTCGACCCCGAGCCTCGCCGCCGCCACCAGCCGGCGCAGATCAGTGGCGGGGTCGACGAAGGTGGGGAGGTACCACGCCACCACCCGCAATCCTCGGGCTCGGGCTCGATCGAGCAGCGGGACGAGCCGCTCGGGCTCGAGGACGTCGTCGGCAGCGTTCCAGCGCGAGGTCTGCACGTAGAGCGTCTGCACGCCGAGATCGGCCATCCGGTCGATGTGGGCGGGCTCGACCAGAGGACCGTCCTTGCCGAAGGTGAGGCTCCAGTCGTAGGCATCGATCCAGGTGCCGAGGCCGGTGTAGGCGCCCACCCCGGCAGCGGTCGGGGACGGGCCCGGGAGCGCCCGGACGGCGACCGGGGCCGGCGCCATCGTGGTCGTCGGGGTCGGAAGGGAGGGCGTCGTGTCGGGCGGGGAGGTCGTCGGCGGTGGGACCTCCGCCCGCTCCTCGGCTACCGGCACTGCTTCGATGAGCGGCACCTCCTCCGCGGCCACCGGCGGGGCGGGTGCCTCCGGTATCGCCAGCTCACGTGCCGGGGGAATCAGCCGGCTGAGGCCTGCCTCGCCCCCGAGGCCGGCACCGGCACCGCAACCGGAGACGGCCGACACCGCGACCGCCGCCACGAGCAGGGCGATGGATCGCCTGGGACATCGCGACCCGCCCTCGCGTCTGTGCACGGCCACCACTTCAGCACGTTTTCGAGGAGGACGGCCAGCGAAGGAGGGGTTAGCGCTGGGCTCCGTCGCCGTCGTCGTCGACCTCGGGATCTTCGTGCAGGCACCAAGCGGCGTGGTCGGCGTAAGGCTCGGCCCCGCACTCGGGACAGGGCTCCACCTCGATGAAGCCGACGTCGCCCAGCCGCAGCTCACTCGTAGCGTGCTTGACCGCTCGAGCTTCCTCGTAGCGCCGGTGACGGCCCTTTTTCACCACGTTCTCTCCCGTCTCGCCGCGCCTGGCGGAGCGGCAGTCCCGTCTCGAACGGCAGCGGGGCGAGTGTATCGTCTGCCCGCCGCATGCAAGGGACGCCCGCCCTTCCCCCACGCCGGCACGTCCCTCAGCTTCCTCCCGTCCCCGGTGACGGGCTTCGGTTCGTCGCCGCTGGGCCCGCAGCCAGCTCGGGATGGGCGTCGAGGAGCCGCCCCGGTCCCCAGGCCTGCCGTGACACCCTCGCCTCCCCCACCCGAGCGGAGGGAACCTCGAGGCGCCCGCCCCACCTCACCGCCGGCCGCCGCCGGGTGCCGGCCGGTCGGCACCCGGCCGGCGTTGCCCGCGTCGGACCCGTCAGGTCGGACACAGCACCACGGCGACGTCAGGGCCGAGCCGGCCCGACCAGGCGCGACCCTCTTCGAGCCCGTCGCTGCTCACCTCCACGATCCAGTGCCCCCCGCCCACGTCCACGGAAGCCTCCGCTCCGGTGAAGTTGACGGCCACCACTCTCGTGTCGGCACCCTCGGCACGGCTCCAGGCGAGTACGCCCGGCGCCGGTGCCAGCACCTCCATGGTCCCTCCCACCAGCGCCGGGCTGGCGCGCCGGGCGGTGAGCAGGCGCCGGTACAGGTGGAGGATCGACGACGGATCGGCCCGCAAGGTCTCGACGTTGCGACGCTGCGGATCGGGCGGCCACGGGAGCCAAGGGTCGGCGTGCCACCCGTGGTCCGGGCCTGCCGTCCACGGCAGCGGAGCCCGGCAGCCGTCGCGCCCTCCGGGGTCGTGGGCCTGAGCGGGCTCGACGAGCGCGTCCTCGAGGCCCAACTCGTCGCCGGCGTAGAGGAAGGGCGTCCCTCGCAGGCCGAGCAACAGCACCGCCGCGGCCCGGGCCCGGGCTTCGCTGCCGTAGCGGGTTCGGGGTCGGGGGTTGTCGTGGTTCGACAGCACCCAGGTGGGCCAGCCCACCGGGACGATATGGCGCTCGACCTCGTCGAGGCGCTGCCGCCAGGCGTCAACCTCCCAGGGCGTGTACAGGGGTGGGAAGTTGAAGGCGAGGTGGAGCTCGTCGCCGTCGCCGTAGTAGGTGGCCACCTTGGCGGTGTCGAGGAGGTAGACCTCGCCCACGATCACCCGATCTCCGGGATAGCGGTCGAGGAGCCGGCGCACTTCGCGCAACAAGCCGTGGGTGGAGGGATCGTCGTTGGTCGACGACCGTGGCAGTCCCGCCCGCTCCGGTGGGTCGTCGGGCAGCGCCGGATCCTTGCCGATCGCGTGCACGGCGTCGGCCCGGAACCCGTCGACGCCGCGATCGAGCCAGAAGCTCACCACGCCGTGCATGGCCTCCACCACCGCCCGCTCGGTCCAGTTGACGTCGGGCTGCTCGGCGAGGAACAGGTGCAGGTAGTACTGGGCAGAGCCCTCGTCGAAGGTCCACGCCGGGACATCCTTGCCGAAGGCTGCCCGCCAGTTGTTGGGCGGACCGCCCCCCGGTGCCGGGTCGCGCCACACGTACCAGCGGCGGTGTGCGCTCGTGGCCGACGAGCGGGCGTCGAGGAACCAGGGGTGGCGGTCGGAGGTGTGGTTGGCCACCCAGTCGACGATGACCCGCAGGCCCCGGGCGTGAGCGTCGGCCAGCAGCCGGTCGAAGTCGGCCAACGACCCGAAGAGCGGGTCGACATCGCAGTGGTCGCTCACGTCGTAGCCGAAGTCGGCCATCGGCGAGCGGTAGAACGGCGACAGCCAGATGGCGTCGACGCCCAGCCAGACCAGGTGGTCGAGGTGGCGGCGGATCCCCTCGAGGTCGCCGACACCCTTGCCCGAGCCCGACTCGGAGTCGGCGAAGGACCGGGGGTAGATCTGGTAGATCACCGCCGAGTGCCACCACGGCGGCGGGCCAGTGCGCTCCCCCTTCATGTTCGTCGGCTGGCCGGTCGCCGGCACCGCTCGCTCGCCACTGACCCTCTCAGTCGCCGCCTGCCCACCGGGCGCTCGGCTCGGGCAGGTCGGGGGCGACCACGTCGTGGGAACGGTGCTCGAGGGTAAGCCCGCCGTGGCCGTCGAAGGCGAGCGCCAGCTCACCGTCGACGAGGCGACGAGCGGGACGGCCGACCAGCTCCTCGCGCCAACCGCTGGCCAGGCGGGCGTCGAGGTCGCCGTTGACGAAGGCCACGAGGTCGTTGCGGGTGGCGAGCAGCCCGGCGTCGATGCGCTGGTCGCGGGCGAGCTGGCTCACCCACGCGGCGAGCAGGGCAACGGCGGGACGGTGGCGGCGCTCGAGGTCGTCGCGCCTGGGCTGGTGCCCCTCGGTGAACGGCGACGACCGCCCTTCCTCCACCGCGGCGAGGATCTCCTTGCCCTGGGAACCGCGCAGGTGCCGCTGGTCGACGCCTCTCACCCGGCGCAGCTGCTCCATCGTCCGGGGCTGATCGTTGGCGATCCCCACCACCGCCATGTCGGACAGCACGAAGCGCACCGGTTGATCGGTCGCCGCCGCCTGCCGTTCCCGCCACGCGGCCACCGCCCGGGCGACGCCGCGCGCCCGCCCCCGCAGCGCCCGGCTCTCCTTGAGCCGCAGCCAGGCGTCCTCGGGGGCCGGCGGTCCCCACGCCCTGGTACGCAGCTCCTCGCACTCGGCCTCCACCCATCCCAGCCGTCCGCTCGTCGCCAGCTCCTCTCGGAGCAACTCGGCCAGCTCCAGGAGATGGGCGACGTCGGCGGCGGCGTAGCGTTGCTGGTCGGGGTCGAGTGGCCGCCGGAGCCAGTCGGTCAGGCGGCTGGCCTTGGGCAGGTGGACGTCGAGCACCCGACCGGCCAGCGAGGCGAGGGACGGGGTCGAAAAGCCGAGGAAGCCGGCCGCCACCTGGGTGTCGAACAGCTTGGAGGGGACGGTCCCGCACGCCCGCTGCAGGACCTCGAGATCCTGGCTGGCGGCGTGCATGACGGCGACGCCAGGGCCGTCGAGCACCTCGGCGAGCGGGGCCAGGTCGACGGCGAGCGGGTCGACCAGCAGGCACGATCCCGGCCATGCCAGCTGGACGAGGGCCAGTTTCGGGTAGTAGGTGCGCTCCCGGTGGAACTCGGTGTCGACGGCATAGGCGGGGACGCCGTGGAGCCCAGCGACCGCCTCGGCCAACCCGGCGTCGTCGTCGACGAGGCGAGAAGCGTAGCCGTCGGCGCCCCCGCCTCGAGCCTCGGGCTCGCTCCGCTTCAGCTCGGGACCGGACCCGTCACGACAGGGTTGCCGGCGGCGATCCAACCCTGGGTACCCCCGGCCACGTTGACGGCCCGGTAGCCGGCACCGTTGAGGGCCTCGGTGGCGGCAGCGCTGCGCCCACCGCCGTGGCACACGACGTACACCTCCTGGTCGGTGGGGACCTCGGTGTGGCGGGTGGTGAGCTCGCCGAGAGGGATGAGATGGGCGCCAGGGACGTGGCCGGCCTCGTACTCGTCGGGCTGGCGCACGTCGAGCACCCACGCGCCTTTTTCCTGGAGCTCGGCCAGGTGCTGCACGTCGATCTCGGGTTGGACCTCGCTCATGGTCCGCCAGTCTGGCGCATCCAGTGCACCCGCCACCAGACGCGCCCGCAGCAGCTCGCAAGGCTCGTCCACGTCGGCGACCGCAGCCCGCCGCACCCCAGGGACCGCCACCCACTCCAGCCCCTCGATGGCGCGCTGCACCGACCGCTCCCCGCCCTCGAAGGCGGCCGTCAGCCGGGGACGAGCGCGTCGCCTCCACGCCGCGTGCAACGGCTGGAGGTGCCCCCCGACCACGGGCACGGCGCAATCGACGTCGTCGGCGGCGACCAGGGCGGCGACCACGGTGCCCACCGACGCGGCATCGACCCAGGGCATGTCACAGGCCAGGACCCCGACCACGTCGGTGGTGGCATGGCGTAGGGCGGTGAGCACGCCACCGAGGGGCCCGGCGTGGGGGTGGTCGTCGGGCACGGTCACGAGGCCCAGGCGGCCGAGGGCAGCAGCGTCGCCGCCGACCGCGAGCACGGGATCGGCACCAGCCGCCCGGAGGGCCTCCGCCGCCACCGCCGCCAGGGGGCGGCCTCGGACCCGACTCAGCGCCTTGTCCTCGTGGTGGCCCATGCGGCGGCTCGCTCCGCCGGTGAGCACGGCCCCGGAGAACCGAGCAGATAGCGAGACGGTCGGGGCGGCGGTGCACATGGCGCGTCGGCAGCCGGAGGCCGAGGAGGGTCCCTACCCGCCGTAGTTCATGCGGGTGTCCTCCATGCGCAGCACCGGGGTCGCCTCGTCGGCCTGGAAGGCGGCGTCGAGGACCTCGCCGATGAAGAACGTGTGGTTGCCGACGTCGATCTCCTGGCGCACGGCGCAGTCGAGGAATGCCGGCGACTGGTCGAGGACCGGTGACCCGGAGCGCCCGTCGTGGAACGGGAACCCGTTGAGGGTCATGGCCACGAGGTCGACCTCCACCGGTTTGGTGAACCTCCGTATGATCGCCCGGTCGTCGCGCGCCACGGTGCACAGGCTGAACACCCGGCCCTCGGTGATGAGGCGGTGAGTGAGCGCCGTCTTCTCCACCCCAATGCCGACGAGCTTGGGGTCGAACGAGAGCTGGGTCGCCCAGTTGAGGGTCATGGCGTTGCGCTGGTCGCCGGCCCGACTGCCCACCACGTACAGGCCGTAGGGCAGCGTCCACAGCACCCGCCGGCGGAGCTTGTCGTACTCGACGCGGTCGGCTTCGCTCTCGACGCCGGGAGGGAACGGCCCGACCGGTCCGGTTCCTCCTGGCGCGGCCACCGGTCGACCCTACACGTCGCTTCTTCCCAGACCGGGTGGCGACCCCCGTGCCGCTCAGGGCCGCCGTCGCCGTCACCCACTGCAGTTGACCGCTCCCGCCCCCAAGGTGACGACGGTGTCGCCGTTGGCGGTGCCGGTGAGGGTGCCCGTCATGGCTCCCGAACGTTGACGCACCTCGAAGCGGGGACCAAAGGCGGCGTCGGGCTCCACCTCCAGTTGGTCCGGGTAGGCGGCCCGCAGCTCGGACAGGGTCGAGCCCACGCCGACGCCTTCGGCGGTGCGCAGCACCGGCGTGGCACCCGACGCCAGCCCGACATCCCAGGCCACGAAGCGCTGGGCCGCCCCGTCGCCGGCGAGCACCACCCCCAGCTCACCGAACTGCACCAGCCGATCGGCCTCGCCGGTGGCGCACGACCCCACGGGGCGGTCGTCGACCGGAGGGCCGAGCACCGCGCTCAGGCGGGCCACGACCGACTCGGCGGGATCGCCGAAGGCCACGAGGCCGAGCCCATCGGGGTTGAGCACGATCTCGGGGTCGGCCGGGACGTTGGAGGTGGTCGACGAGGGGGCAGCGGAGCTGGCGGTCGTGGGGATGGTGGTCGTGGTGGCGGTCGTGGCGGGCGCCGGCTCGGAGGTCAAGGGCACCCGGCCCACCCGGTCGACCTCGCCGGCGCCTCCCCGACAGCCCACGACGCCCGCGCAACCGGCGAGGACGGCGACGGCCCCCCGCCGCCACCGACCGAGCGAGGCGGGGGCAGGCACCGGGCCCACCGTGGGCCGCACATCGGGTGACCCGACCACCGGCAGCTAGTCCCGGGGATGTGACCCGGGGTCGAGCTGAGCCAGGAACTGGGTGCAGCGCTCGGCCTCGTCGTGCTCACCGATGGACCGGGCTTGGCGAGCCAGGCCCTCCAGCGCCCGCAGGAACCCTCGGTTGGCCTGGTGACGCCACCGCACGAAGCCCGAACCCCGCCACCCCGACTGGCGCAACCGGTCGAGCCCTCGGTGGTAGCCGACCCGGTAGCAGGCGTAGCCCTCGACGTCGTCCCTGGCCAGACCCCCCAGCCGGGCCCAGCCGTCGAGGAACCGGGGGAAGCGGGCGACCACCGCCGACACCGCCTCGCGCCGGTGCTCGGGTGGCTCGGCGAGGGCCGCCTCGAGCGCGGCCACGGTCACTGGCGGCTCGTCGTCGAGGATGGTCTCGGGCGGTGCCGAACCGCTGAAGCTGACCGGGCGAGGCTCCGACATGGCCTCACGCTACCGCTGCGGTCGGACGAACCCCTTGGCGTCGAGGTAGGCGGCGGCGGTGGCATGGGAACGTGCGATCAACTCGGCGGTGCGGCTGAAGCCGTCGTAGCGCAGACGGGCCCAGCTGACGGTCGGCAGCACGTGCACCTCGACGTCGGCGGGCACCGCCGCCAACTCGTGGAGGAAGCGGAAGTTCCGGGAGATGGCGAAGGCCCGGTACAGCACCTCTACGGGACGACGGGGTTGGGGCACGGTGGTGTCGAGGTCCTTGAGCTGGAGGATGAACACCCTCGTGGCCCCCATCTCGAGGGCCCGACCGAGGGGCACGACGTTGACGGTGGCTCCGTCGATCAACAGCTCGCCGTCGACCTCCACCGGCGGGAGCAGCGCGGGCAGGGCGGACGAGGCGAGCACCGCCTCGGTCAGCGGTCCGTCGCTGAACCAACGCTCCTCACCGGTTGCCAGCGACGCGGCCACGCACGCGAACGGCACGGCCAGGTCGGCGAAGGTGGCGCCGGGAAGGAAGCGCTCGACCACGGCGCGCAAGCTGGCGTTGTCGTTCACCCCCGGACGCCGGCGCAGGAGCTGCACGGCGCCGGCCAGCGGCCGGGCCGGCCACACGTCCTTGGCCGTCAGGTCGAGCCACAACGCCTCGAGCCGGGAAAGGGTGTCCAGGCTCGGTGCCGAGGCGATGGCACCCCCGTTGAGCGCACCCACCGAGCACCCCACCACCAGGTCGGGGACCAGATCGCGCTCCAACAGCGCCCGCAGCATGCCGAGCTGGATGGCGCCCATGTTGCCCGCCCCTCCGAGCACGAAGCCGGTGGTCACCGGTTCGACCCGGCGCCGGTCGTGGCCGTCGTCACCGCCGCGAGCCTTCGAGGAGGGGCACCGGCGGCAGTTGGCCAGGGACCGACCGGGGCCGGGCCAGGGCAGCCGCGGCGACGATGGTGGCAACGCCACCGAGTGCCAGGCCGATACGCGGTCCGAGGTGCTCGCTGACCCAGCCGACCAGGGGGCCACCGATCGGGGTGGTGCCGAGAAAGGCGATCGACCACAGTGCCATGACCCGACCCCGCATCTCGGGGGCGGTGCTCAGCTGCACGGTGGTGTTGGCCAGGGAGAGGAAGGCGATGCTGGCCGCTCCCACGGCCACCAGGACGACGAGCTCCAGGGCCAGGGTGGGAGCGGCGGCTGCCAGCAGGATCGACGCCCCGAACAGCTGGGCCGACACCCTGAGGGACCGGTGGCCCGAGCGGTTCCTGCCGGCCAGGAGCAGACCGGTCACCACGGCGCCGCCCCCCATGCACGAGGTCATGACGCCGTAGGTTGCGGCGCTGCCGTCGAAGACGAACCGGGCCATCAACGGCAGCACGACCTGGAACTCATAGGCCAGGGTGCCCACCACGGCCATGAGCAGCAGAGGTGCCCGGACCTCAGGGGTGCGCGAGGCGTAGGCGAGCCCAGCCCGCAGCTGCCCGGGGGCGCGAGCCACGACCGGCGACGGCTCCAGCTCGTCTCGACGCATGAGGGTGAAGGCGGCCACGACCAACAGGTACGACGCCGCGTTCACCAGGAAGCACACGGCCGTGCCGGCGGTGGCGATGAGCATCCCGGCCAGCGCCGGTCCGAGCGTGCGGGCGGCGTTGACGGTCACGCTGTTGAGGGTCACGGCGTTGGCCAGCTGGCCGGGGCCGACCATCTCCAACACGAAGGTCTGCCGGGCCGGGTTGTCGAACAGGTGGACCACGCCGAGGGCCAGGGCGAGGACCATCACCGCCCACAAGCGAACGGTGCCGGTGGCCACGAGCAGGCCCAGCGCCAGCGCCAGCAGGGCGGCAGCGAGCTGGGTGACCACCAGCAGCCGACGCTTGTCGACCCGGTCGACCACCACCCCGGCCCAGAGCCCGAGCACCAGCAGCGGCACGAACTGCAAGGCGGTGACCAGTCCGACGTCGGTGCCGCTGCCCCCGAGCTCGAGCACCAGCCATGCCTGGGCCACCCGCTGCATCCACGTGCCGCTCAGCGAGACCGCTTGGGCGACCGCGTAGCGACGGTAGTTGGGGATGCGCAGGGCGCCGAAGGTGGTGCTCATCGAGGAGATCGGGGATCAGTTGAGGCGGGCGCGCAGCCGCCGAGCGGCTTCGGCGTCGTCGCCGTGGTCCCCGGGCTCCGCCGCCAACCGCTCGAGCACCTCGGCGGCCTCGTCGAAGCGGTAGGAGGCGGCCAGCACCGCCGCCAGGCGGCGCTGGTGCTCGGCACCGGCACCGGGAAGCACGGCCCGCAGGCGCGCCACCCACTCGAGCATCGGGCGGTCGCCTCGGGCGGCGGCCACCGTGTCGAAGTTGGCGAGCATGCGGGCCACGATGGCCTTGCGGGGCACGGGGTCGAGAAAGGCGGGATCGAAGGCCGCGTCCGCGCCGTGCACCTCCCGGAAGCGGGCCTCGCAACCGCCGGCGTCGAGCACGGCACCGCGCGCGAACGGATCGACGAAGACGTCGGGGTCGACCTTGTCGCGCACCAGGAAGTGCCCGGGCATGGACACTCCCGCCAAGGGAACGCCGCGGCGACGGCCGACCTCGAGCATCAACAGCGACAAGGTGATGGGGATCCCCACCCGCCGTCGCACCACTTGGTCGAGGCAGGAGTTGTCGGGATCGTAGTAGTCGCCCCGGTTGCCGGCGAAGCCGAGCTCGGTGAACAGGTACCGGCGCAGCCCATCGAGGGTGGGGTTCGACACGCCGGCAGCCAGCTGGTCGATCCGAGCCAGCTCGGCGGCCACGTTCAGCTCGGGGCGGACGTGGGCGGCGATGAGCAGGGCCACCTCGTCAAGGGGCAGCGCGGCGTCGGGGCCGGCCATGAGCTGCGCGAAGCGCGCCGTGAGGTCCACGCCGGCCACGGTACCGAGGCAGGAGCGCTGGCGGACGAGCCGCTGTGTAGCGTGCCGCCCCGATGCCGGCATCGCCCTGGCCGTTCCTCGACCATCCGGGGCCGCTGCCGTTCGCCCATCAGGGAGGAGGCGGCGACCACCCCGAGAACACCATGGCCGCCTTCGAGCACGCGGTGGCGCTCGGCTACCGGTACCTCGAGACCGACGTCCAGGCCACCGCTGACGGGGTGCTCGTCACCTTCCACGACGACTCCCTCGATCGGATGACCGACCAACGCGGAGTCGTCCGCCACCTTCCCTGGTCGGTGGTGCGCCGAGCCCGGGTAGGCGGCGAGCACCCCATCCCGCGACTGGAGGACCTGCTCGGCGCCTGGCCGCACACGCGGGTGAACATCGACCCCAAGCACGACGCCGCCGTGGGTCCCCTCGTCGAGGTGCTCCGCCGCACCGCCAGCACCTCTCGGGTGTGCGTGGGATCCTTCTCCGATCGTCGCCTCGCCCGAGTACGGCGCCAGCTCGGCCCCGACCTGTGCACCTCGCTCGGCCCCTTCGGCGTCGCCCGCCTCAAGGCGGCAGCAGTGGGGCTGCCGGTGGGAGCGCTCCCCGGTGCCTGCGTCCAGGTCCCTGTCTCGACCCGCGGTGTCACGGTGACCGACGGGCCCTTTGTGCGAGCCGCCCATGAACGCGGGATGCAGGTGCACGTGTGGACCATCGACGCCGCCGCCGAGATGGAGCGTCTGCTCGACCTCGGTGTGGACGGTCTCATGACCGACCGGCCGCTCGTACTGAAACGGGTGCTCGAG
>JADDQY010000035.1:89400-90891 GCA_016781135.1 Actinomycetota bacterium | reverse complement strand
GCTTTTCGGCACTGAGGCGGGGTGGCCCGACGGGAGCTGTCCCTTCCCTAGTTAGGGCCGACTCCATCGAGCTTCCTTGCCTGCGGACCTGGACATGCCGCTCCATGAACGGCCCGTCATGCCGGCCTCGATCAGCTTGGCGATGTTCGCTTTGGTGCTCGGCATCCGGGTCTGCACCGACGAGTTTCGACACGGCTCAATCGTGCCCCCCCTCGTCGTTGCTCCTGTTCAAAGCAGGGTGGTGGCGGCAAAGGTGGCGACGTCTGCTGCCGCTGGCACCCTTCTCGGCGGCGTTTTGCCCGAGCACGTCCTGATCGTGGCGTGTCAGCCCGAGAAGTGCGACGCGTTCGAGGAAGGTCTCAGCCCTTCCGTCGGCCGGAGCCGTTCCCGTCGCGACGCGCCGTGTTCAACAGCTCGTCGACGAGCTTCTCGTCGACCTGGGGTGACAGCTGCGTCGCTCGCCAACCTGGCGCGGTACTCACGAATCGTTGCGCTCCAGAACTCGGAATTAGGACGAGGATGCGTCGACTGCGGCGCCGCTACCCGCCGCCGGACTGCGACCTGCTGATCCGGTCGAAGATCACTCCGGTCGCCTCGGCCTGGATGAGCTTGTCGATCACGTCCACGACAAGGTCGCGCTTGGTCCAACTCGACGGCTCGTAGAGCCCGAGCGCGGTGTTGAGCAGGACGTCGCCCGTGTAGACAGCAGCGAACACCGCGGCTACCGCCTTCTGGCCATGCAGGCCGGCCCGACCCGCGATACCGAAGGCGCTGCCCCACATGGCGCCGAGGGCGAAATGAGTTACCCAGTTGAGCCTCTGTCGTTCCTGCTCGTTCTTCGGCTCGATCGGAAGGATCTTCGCGGCGAAGTTTGCCGGGGCGAAGCTCTCCTCGCGACCGGTGATCGGCATCTCGACGAGCTTCTGGAAAGCGCTCATCACGGCGGTACCGGCGACCCCTGCAACGACACCGCGACCGAGACTCCCCTGCACTGCGGCTTGTTCGCTCATCTGCCTCCTAGTACCCGTCACCAGCCCCGAGGAACCGACTCGTGCTGTTACCACCCTTGCAAGTCCACCGTCTCGGCCCCGAGTGGGGATTCCAGCTCCACGGAGTCCGCCCCGACGTCGTCGTCTGAGCAAGGCGCTGACCAACGCCCTCACGCTCTTCTGTTGCGTCTGGGCGCTGGGCGCGAGAGCCCTTGGCCATCCGACGTCTTTCGTCCGGGCAGCCATTCGTCAACCTTCGCGGGGAAACCGTCCTCCCTCGCGGTCGTGGACACGGTCCTCGACCGCTGGGAGGCCTTTCCCGCGCTCCATCCGCCACTCGTGACCGGTGAAGAGGAACTCAGGCTGATGAGTCGTTTGCTCGACGAAACCTTCGAGCATTACGAGGAAAGAGCCTGACCGCATCTGCTCTTCCGATATCGATGCGGACAACCAGATGCCGTTGCAGTACCGAAGTTGATCGATGAGGGGCGGCCGATAGGCC
>JADDQY010000035.1:0-89277 GCA_016781135.1 Actinomycetota bacterium | reverse complement strand
GAAGTTGATCGATGAGGGGCGGCCGATAGGCCGGCAAAGCGGACCCGTGAGGGCGCCAGAACCGCTTCGCTCACCACCCGAGCTCCATCCCGTGGTCCACGCTGCGCTGGACACTGCGCACGGGTGCCCGCCGGGCGAGCAGCTCGGCGGTGCGAACGGCCGTCTTCCACCCCTGCTCCTGGCACGCATCCAATGGGCGCTCCCGCAAGCGCTGGGGCTCGACACCCCATTCCTCCCGGTAAGCCTCGATTCGGGCGGCGGCTCTGATCCAGCTTCGAGTGATATGGGGGGCGGTCGGGAGGGGGCCGATGATGTCGACGACATGGGCCGGCTGGATGATGGCGGCGCGAAGCCCGAGCTCGCGGCGGCGCTCGGCCACGGCGTCGCCGAGCCGATCTCGGTAGGCGAGGAGGTCGGCGTGCTCGGTGAACCAGTCGTCTCGGCGTCCCTGCTCTGCGGACACGGCGGCGTAGCGGGCCTCGGCCTCCTGCAGCCGACGGCGGTCCTCCCGCCCGGAGCGGGTGAGGCTGCCGGGACGGCAGTGCCCCGGGCGTCATTGACACTGCTGCTGCTGGACATCCAGCGGCACGGGGCGGACAGCTGATGCCAAAGAAATTCAAGCGACCGCCCGATCCCGAGGTCGGCGAGGTCCCGGCCTACCTCGGCTTCACGCCGAACCAGGTGGTGGCCTACAACCTGACCCGGGCCCGGGAGCACCGGGGCTGGACGCAGGACGAGGCCGCCGAGGCGCTGGCGCCCTATCTCGGCACGCGCTGGTCCAAGGCCAGTTTCTCCCAGGCCGAGCGCTCCGTGGCCGGGAGGTCCGCAACTTCGACGCCGATGAGATCGTGGCCTTTGCCCGGCCTTCGAGGTGCCAGTCACCTTGTTCTTCTTGCCTCCCCCGCCGTGGTCAGACCAGCCGGGGTACGGGTGAAGCTGGCCACCCCCGACGCCGAGGACTTCGGCACCGCTTTGGGGGTGCTCGTCGACCTGGTCTTCGGCGACCCTGCTCAGCAGGCGCTGCTGCGGATGCGCCTGGACGCCTTCTTGGACCAGCTCGGTCCTCTCGGCCTGACTGATGCCCAGCAGCGCATCGCCTCGGCGGTCAACACCCGGGTGGAGGCCCTGGTGGCGCATTCGTTCCGGGGGCTGGGCTGGTGGCAGACCATGCTCCGCAGCGTGGCCAACCAGTTGGAGGACCTGGAGCGCCGGGCCAAGGGAGGGCGGACCAGCGAGGAGGAGGGGCTCAGCATCGACGAGCTGGTGGCCCGGCACCTCGGTCTGGACGACGAGGAGGACACAACCGACGAAAGGGGAAACGACTGATGCGAGGCGATGTCCGGAAGCGAGGCAACACCTGGTCGGTCGTCATCGACCTCGGTACCGACGAGAACGGCCGGCGCCGACAGAAGTGGCACAGCGGTTTCAGGACGAAGAGAGACGCAACCCGGGGACTCACCGAGATACTCGCGCGGCTCCAAAGCGGCACCTATGTAGAGCCTCGCCGGCAAACAGTCGCCGAGTACCTGAGAGAGTGGCTGCCGGCGATCAAGAGCACGATCCGCCCGGGCACGTGGTCGAGCTATCGGGTCAACATGGAGCGCCACGTGATCCCCAGAATCGGTCACGTTCCGCTCCGCCAGCTCGGCGCCCTGCACCTCAACAGCCTCTACGCCGACCTGCTCTCGACTGGACGGTGCCGGGGCGACGGGCGGACTCTCTCCGAGGACGGTCCGCTACACCCATACGATCCTCCACCGCGCTCTGCGCGACGCGGTCCGGTGGGGCTTGCTGACCCAGACCCCAGCGGTGCTGGCCGATCCACCGAAGCACCGGGCGCCGGAGATGCAGGTGTGGGGCGTCGACGAACTCGGGGCCTTCCTTCACCACGCCCGCCCAGAGCGGCTCTACGCCCTTTGACTCCTGCTGTCCACCACCGCACTACGACGCGGCGAGGCCCTGGGCCTGCGCTGGGAAGATGTCGACTTGGACGCCGGCCGGGCGACGATCCGCCAGACCCTCGGGTCGGTCGGCGGGACTCTCTCGTTCTCGACGCCCAAGACGGCCAAGTCACGTCGCTCGGTCAGCCTCGATCCGGCGACTGTCTCCGCGCTTCGCGCACACCGCAAGGCGCAGCTCGAGGAGCGCCTGGCGTGGGGCTCCGGCTACGAGGACCACGGGTTGGTGTTCTGCCGGGAGAAGGCACGCCCGTCCGACCCGATACGCTCACCCGGCAGTTCCGCTGCCTTGCCACTGGTGCAGGCCTCGCACCCCTGCGCGTCCACGCCATACCTACGCGACCATCGCTCTCACCGCCGGGACCCACCCAAAGGTGGTGGCCGACCGTCTTGGCCATGCGACCATCGCCGTGACCCTCGACACCCTACAGCCACGTGATCCCTACCCTCCAGGAGCAGACGGCGAACGAATTGGCCAGTCTCATCCTCGGCCACGAGCCGTCGGTCCCCGCCGCGGTGGGACGGAACGACATCGACCGATAGACCGAGCATCTTGCGCGGCGGGCGTGTGATCTTCGCGGCGTCACGGTGCCGGACGGCCGGAGCGGTCGGCACCGGGGACGCACTCAGCACGAACGCTCGGTTCTGCTCGTGACCCGGGACGAAGCGGTCCGGCTCGTCGCCGCCCACGGCTGGTCTGTCGCCCGAACGACGAAGCGCGGCTACCTCATCATGCGCTGCTCTTGCGGCATGCACCAGGAGACGTTGCACAAGACCCCATCGAACCCCCGACACTTCGGGCAGAAGGCAGCGCGCATGATCTCCTCGTGTTCACAACCGATACGGTGAGCAAGGTGTTCGTCGTTGAGATCGCCGCGACCCTCGGCGCTGTCCGACGGCTGACCGACGACGACATCACCGACATCATCGAGGCGGTGATCGACGACTTGGACCGGTTGCCGGTCGAACCCTCGGTCGGGACCGTACGCAACGGTGAAGACGTCGACGTGACCGTCACGGTCACCGTCGACCAGGTTCAGGAGCTCGACGCATTGGCTTACGCCATCTCGGCGGTGAAAGCGGCGTTCCGAGCCGCCGGGATTGGTACAGCCGGCCTCGTCCCACTGCGGGATCTGCGGTCCCGGGTCCTGCCGCTCCAGTCCCAGTCCGCCTGAGGGACTGCAACAAGCCGCGACCGGCGAGGGCCGCCGTGTTGCGCGCGCCGCGACCAGGCGCGTCTGCTGTTTGCACAGATCGTTCGCCGTGGAGCAGACGGTCTGTGCGCGGCTCGTTTGCATTTCGTTTGCAGATGAGGGCGTGGCCCAGAGTGGGAGTTCCCTTGGTCCCCGCAAAACTCCTGGTGACAGCGTTGTGGGCCGGGGAGGATTCGAACCTCCGTAGGCTGAGCCGGCAGATTTACAGTCTGCTCCCTTTGGCCGCTTGGGTACCGACCCCCAGGGCCACGATAGCGTCACGCCGGTGCCGAGCTTCGACGTGGTCTCCGAGGTCGACGAGCAAGAGGTGCGCAACGCCGTCGACCAGGCACAGCGCGAAGTGGCTACCCGCTTCGACTTCAAGGACACCGGGTCGGCGGTCGAGCTGGGCAAGGACGAGCTCACCTTGCGCTCGAACACCGAGGACCGCCTGGCCGCCCTCCGGGTGGTCGTCGAGGAGAAGTTCGTACGCCGCAAGCTGTCCCTCAAGGTCCTCGACTGGGGCCGGGTCGACGACGCCGCCGGCCAGACCGTCCGCCAGCGGGCCGCCCTCCGCGCCGGCATCTCCGCCGACGCTGCCCGCGACCTCAACAAGCGCATCAAGGCCCTCGGGCTCAAGGGCGTCCAGTCGCAGACCCAGGGCGACGCGGTGCGGGTCACCGGCAAGAAGCGTGACGACCTCCAGGCGGTGATCGCTGCGCTGAAGGAAGCCGACGTCGACCTCCCGCTCCAGTTCAAGAACTTCCGGGACTGATGGCGCCGCCGCCGGGGAGCGCTTCGACCGACGGTCAGTCGGAGGAGATCGCCCCGACGAGCGCGGGTGGGGTGAGGGGGTCGAGCCAGGTCCTGACCCTGGCCTCGGTGACGGTGCTGGGGACGTTGGCAGCAAGACCCTGGGTCTGGAAGACCGTCCAGTCGAGGGAGCCGGCGACCCGGGTGGCTTCGGCCTCGGCCAGGGCGAGCGCTCCGCCGCTCGGGCTCATGGCGGTGGCATAGAGCAGGGCCGCCCGGGGAGCTTCGAACCGTCCCGGCCCAGGCGCCACGGTGGGTGGTGGTGGCGCCGGGATGCTCTCCCCGGCGGCGGCGGCGTCGGCGTAGCGCTTGACGAGATCCGGCGCCTGGAGGCGCGCTTCCTCGAGCATCCCGTCGAGGATCGCCTTGGGGTCGACCGCTCCCCCACCCCTCGGGTGGAACTCGGCGTGGACGTGGGGCGACCCACCTCGGGCGTTCCCCGAGTCGCCCACGAAGCCCACCACCTGGCCCACCGTGACGGCCTGGCCCTCGCTCAGGCCCTCGGCGATGCCGGAGAGGTGGGCCAGGTACCAGAAGGTCCCGTCGGGCCCGACGACGTAGACCGCCAGCCCGCCGAGGCCGCCGTTGGTGATGCGCACCCGACCGTCGCTCGGGGCCCGCACCGGCGTGCCCATGGCGGCGAAGATGTCGGTGCCCATGTGCAGGCGCCATCCCGGGCCGAACCGGGGGAACCACCAGTCGTGGCTATACCGAGCGGCGCCCGCGACGGGGAAGCGGCCGAAGCCGATCAGCGTCGCCTCCTCGGGGCTGACGCCATAGTCGCCCAGCGGGGCCAGCGCGGCAATGAGGGTTGAGGTGTCGTTGGGACCGGTACGGCGCACCGAATTCATCTGACGGCGGAGGTGCTCCGGGAACGGACCGGCGTCAGCCGGGGGTTCGGCGGTGTCGTCGCCCGACCCGGGGAGCGCGTTGGCGTCGGGGCTGTCGGGCGAGGCTCCCGGCGTCGGCGGCGGAGGGACCAGCGTGATGCCCGGGCTCGGCGGCGCCGGAGGGGGCGGCTCCTCCTTCGGCAGGGTAATCCCCGGGCTGTCCAACCCGCTCGGCGCCGGCTCCGCCCGCTCCTCGGCTGGTGCCGGCGCCCCGGGTGGTGGCGGCTGCGGTTGAGGTGGCGGTGGCGCGGGCGCTTGCTGAGGCGCTTGCTCAGGCGGAGGCGGTGGCGGTGGCGGTGGCGGCGTGGTGGTGGTCGTGGGACCGGTGCAGATGCCGAGGACGCAGCTCGCGTCGGCCGACCAGGTGGTGGTGACGGTCAGGCCGGTCGCCACCACGGCGACCACCGCCGTGGCGCGAGCTCTCGAGAAGGGCCGGGGCGACATTGCGCCCCGGTTTCTACACGATCTTCTGCCCCTTTCGCCACTGCTCGTGGCCGAGAGGAAGCGTCAGGTGTTTCAGGCGGCCCACTCGGCGGAGCGCAGGCGAGCGACGCGGTCCTCGGTGCTGGGGTGGGTCCGGAACAGGTTGGCGAACTGCACCCGGCGACCGGTCAGGGGGTTGACGATGTAGGCCTGGGCCTGGGCCGGCTGCACGTCCATCGGGATCGCTCGTGCCCCCCGCTCCAGCTTCACCAGCGCCCGGGCCAGCGGCTCGCCGGTGCCGATCATGCGAGCTCCGGTGCGGTCGGCCTCGAACTCTCGGCTACGGCTCAGCGCCGCCTGCAACAGGCCGGCGGCCAGCGGCGCCAACAGGGCCGTGGCGATGAGGGCGACCGGGTTCTGCCCGTCACGGTCCCGCCCGCCGCCGAACATCGCCGCCCACTGGGCCATGTAGGCCAGGTAGGTGACGGCGGTGGCGATCGCCGCGGCAACCGATCCGATGAGGATGTCGCGGTTGCCGATGTGGCTGATCTCGTGAGCGAGTACGCCCCGGAGCTCGTCCCAGTCGCAGATCTCGAGGATCCCTCGGGTCACGGCAACGGCGGCGTGGTCGGGGTTGCGCCCGGTGGCGAAGGCGTTCGGTTGTAGGTCAGGGGTGACGTAGAGCTTGGGCATCGGCATGCCGGCCCGCTGGGTGAGGTCGCGCATGATGGCGAAGTACTCGGGCATCTCCGCCTCGGAGGCAGGCACCGCTCGCGCTGCCTTGATGGCGAGCTTGTCGGAGAACCAGTACGAGCCGGCGACCATCGCCAGGCTGACCAGCAGCATGACGGTCGCGCCGACGCCACCCTTGATGGCGCCGCCGACGGTGACCAGCAGGCCGGTGAGCCCGGCGAGCAGGACGAAGGTCTTGAACGTGTTCTTGCTCATGTCTTTGCGCCCACCTCTTTGGGAACCTCGCTCACCACTGCACAACGACAGACAGGACGTGGTTGTTCCGCGGTGGTGCAGGCGTCACCGCGAACGCAGCCGGGCCATGCTTGACTTTTCGACCTGTCGAAAACTAGTTTTCGAGGCCCGCTCGGGCGGCGGAGATCGTCGCGCCTCCGGCGGGCCCCCCAGCGGTGCTTCACGCCGAGCACCCTGACCGAGCAGAAGGAGTCGTCGTCACCATGCCTGCCGTCCTTGCTGTCGAAGGTGGCTACCAGGCGTTCGAGCTCGGTAGTGCCGAGTGGTTCTGGTTGATCTTCTCCGCGGGCACGGCGCTGCTCGCCGTGGTCGTGGGGTTCTCGCTCATGCGAGGGGTCCTCGCCGCCGAGCAGGGCACGCCCAAGATGATCGAGATCGCCGCCGCCATCCAGGAGGGAGCCGGCGCCTACCTCCGCCGGCAGTTCCGCACCATCGGGATCATCCTCGTGCCCCTCGTCGTCGTGGTGTTCCTCACGTCGACGGCGGTCGCCGCGCCCGACGGCCTCGAAGCGCTCAGCTTCTTCGAGTCGGGCCTGTTCCGCAGCCTGGCGTTCGTGGCCGGCTGCCTCATGTCGGGCCTCACCGGGTTCATCGGCATGGGCCTGGCCGTGCGCGGCAACGTGCGCACGGCGGCGGCCGCCCGGTCCGGTTCGTTGCCCGCGGCCCTCAAGGTGGCGTTCCGCACCGGAGGCGTCGCCGGCATGTTCACCGTCGGGCTCGGGCTGTTCGGCGCGACCGCCATCATCATGCTGTTCCAGAACACGAGCTCGGCCATCCTCGTCGGCTTCGGCTTCGGCGGGTCGCTGCTGGCGCTGTTCCTGCGCGTCGGTGGCGGCATCTTCACCAAGGCGGCCGACGTGGGCGCCGACCTGGTGGGCAAGGTCGAGGCCGGGATCCCCGAGGACGACCCGCGCAACCCGGCCACGATCGCCGACAACGTGGGCGACAACGTAGGTGACTGTGCGGGCATGGCCGCCGACCTGTTCGAGTCCTACGAGGTCACGCTGGTGGCCTCCATCATCCTCGGCGTGGCCGCCTTCCAGTCGATCGGGGCGAACCCCGCCCTCGGCTTGATCTTCCCTGTGGTCGCCCGGGCCATCGGGGTGCTGGCGTCGATCGTCGGCGTCTATGCCGTCCGCGCCACCCCCCGCGACAAGAGCGCCATGGCGCCGATCAACAGGGGGTTCCTCACCGCCGGAGTGCTCACGGTCGTCGGCACCGGCGCCGTCGCCCTGCTCTACGTGGGCAACGACAACGCCAACGAGGGTTGGAAGGTGTTCGCCGCGGTCGTGGCCGGCCTGGTGCTGGCCCAGGTGGTGAGCCGCCTCACCGAGTACTTCACCTCCACCGAGACCGCCCCGGTGCGCGAGATCGCCGAGTCGGCCCGCACCGGCCCCGCCACCACCGTGCTCTCGGGCATCAGCTCCGGTCTCGAGTCCACGGTGTGGGCCATCGTCGCCATCGCCGGGGCCCTGGGCGTGGCCATCGCCCTCGGCGGCGGCAACATCCAGTTCTCGCTCTACCTGGTGGCCCTCACCGGCATGGGGATGCTCGCCACCACCGGCGTGGTGGTGTCGGAGGACACCTTCGGTCCGGTGTCGGACAACGCTGCCGGCATCGCCGAGATGTCGGGCGAGTTCTCAGGTGAGCCGGAGCGCATCATGGTGAGCCTCGACGCCGTCGGCAACACCACCAAGGCGGTCACCAAGGGTTTCGCCATCGGCTCTGCCGTCATCGCCTCGGTCGCCCTGTTCGCCAGCTTCATCGAGACCATCGCCGGCGAGCTCGACCTCGGCCTCGAGGGCGCTGAGCTGTTCACGTCGCCGTTTACCTCGATCAACGTCGCCGACCCCACCACCTTCATCGGTCTGCTCATCGGCGGCTCCGTGGCCTTCCTGTTCTCCTCGCTGGCCATCCGGGCGGTGAGCCGGACCGCCGCCGTGGTGGTGCAGGAGGTGCGCCGGCAGTTCCGGGAGCACCCCGGGATCATGGACTACACCGAGAAGCCCGACCACGGCGCGGTCATCGACATCTGCACGGCCGCCTCACTGCGAGAGCTCGCCACCCCCGCCCTGCTCGCCGTGCTCACCCCGGTCATCATCGGCTTCGGCATCAACTACTTCGCCCTCGGCGCCTTCCTCGCCGCGGTGATCCTCACCGGCCAGCTCATGGCCAACTTCTTGTCCAACTCGGGCGGCGCCTGGGACAACGCCAAGAAGTACATCGAGGACGGCCACGAGGGGGGCAAGGGATCGGAGGCCCACAAGGCGGCCGTCATCGGCGACACCGTCGGTGACCCGTTCAAGGACACCGCCGGACCCGCCCTGAACCCCTTGATCAAGGTCATGAACCTGGTGTCGCTGCTGATCCTGCCCGCCGTCATCAACCTCCAGGACAACGACACCGCCCGCCTCACCGTCGCCGGCCTGGCCCTGATCGTCCTGCTCGTCGCCATCGCCTTCTCCAAGCGCTCCCAAGGCGTCATGGACCGGGAGGTGACGGACTCGGGTTCGGTGGCCCGGGCCAACCGTCCCACCCCCGACGGCGACGGCGCCGCTCCCGAGCAGCTGGCGCTCGACGCCCTCGACCGCTGGATCATCGACCTGGGCGACGACCAGGCAGACCTGCGGGCCCGGCTGCGCGACGCCCGGGAGAAGCTGGGCGCCGAGCCCTAGGGAGGGGCAGGCGACGAGGAAGCGCCCGCGTTTCGCCGCGCCTCAGTCCTCCTCCGGTACCTCGGCTGCCCGACGGCGGATCTCCTCGACCACCGACGCGTCGGCCAGGGTGGTGGTGTCGCCGAGGTCGCGGCCCTCGGCCACGTCCCGCAGCAGACGGCGCATGATCTTGCCGCTGCGGGTCTTGGGCAGGTCGTCGGTGAAGATGACCGTCTTGGGCCGGGCGGTGGGGCCGATCTTGGCTCCGACGTGCATCCGCAGCTCCTGGCCCAGCTCCGGGGTCGGCTCCTGGTCGCCCTTGCAGATGACGAAGGCGACGATGGCCTGACCGGTGACGTCGTCCTTGGCGCCCACCACGGCGGACTCGGCCACCGAGGCGTGATCGACGAGGGCCGACTCGACCTCGGCGGTGGAGACCCGGTGGCCGGACACGTTCATGACGTCGTCGACACGACCCAGCAGCCAGAAGTACCCCTCGTCGTCGACGCGGGCGCCGTCGCCGGCCAGGTACCGGCCCTCGAACCGGCTCCAGTAGGTGTCGTGGTAGCGCTGCGGATCGCCGTAGATGCCCCTCAGCATCGACGGCCACGGCTGGGTGAGGGTGAGGTAGCCGCCTCCCCGGGCGACCGGCCGGCCGGTCTCGTCGACCACCTCGGCGGTGATGCCGGGCAGGGGGAAGGTCGCCGACCCCGGCTTGGTGGTGGTCGCTCCGGGCAGCGGTGAGATCATGATGGCGCCGGTCTCGGTCTGCCACCAGGTGTCGACCACCGGGGTCTGTCCTCCGCCGATGTGCTCGCGGTACCACATCCACGCCTCGGGGTTGATGGGCTCGCCTACCGAGCCCAGCACCCGCAGAGACGACAGGTCGTGCGCCGCTGGCTCCGCCGTCCCCCACTTCATGAACGTGCGGATGGCGGTGGGGGCGGTGTAGAGGATGGTCACCTTGTAGCGCTCGACGATGTCCCACCACCGGTCGCGCCCGGGGTGGTCGGGGCTGCCCTCGTACAGCACCGACGTGGCCCCGTTCACCAGCGGGCCGTAGACGATGTAGCTGTGGCCGGTCACCCAGCCGATGTCGGCCGCGCACCAGTAGACGTCGGTGTGGGCGTGGAGGTCGAAGACGAACTTGTGGGTGAAGGCGACCTGGGTGAGGTAGCCCCCGGTGGTGTGCATGATGCCCTTGGGCTTGGCCGTGGTCCCGGATGTGTAGAGCAGGTAGAGCAGGTCCTCGGCATCCATGGCCTCGGCCGGGCAGTCGGGCGGGGCCTCGGCCATGAGGTCGTGGTACCACTGGTCGCGGCCCTCGGCCATGGTCACGTCCTCGCCGGTGCGGCGCACCACCACCACGTGCTCGACGCCGGGGGTGGCGGCCAGGGCGGCGTCGGCGCTGGCCTTGAGGGCGACGGCCGTGCCCCGGCGCCACCCGCCGTCGGCAGTCACCAGGACCTTGGCGTCGGCGTCGTTGATCCGGTCCGAGAGGGACTCCGAGGAGAAGCCCCCGAACACCACCGAGTGGGGAGCGCCGAGACGGGCGCAGGCCAGCATGGCGACGGGCAGCTCGGGGATCATCGGCAGGTAGATGGCGACCCGGTCGCCCTTGGTCACCCCGAGGCTCTTCAACACGTTGGCGAAGCGGCACACCTCGGCGTGGAGCTCAGCGTAGGTGATGGTGCGGGTGTCGCCCGGCTCGCCCTCCCAGTGGAAGGCGATCTTGTCACCTCGGCCCTCGGCCAGGTGACGGTCGAGACAGTTCTCGGCGGCGTTGAGCGTGCCCCCCACGAACCACTTGGCGTAGGGCAGCTCCCACTCGCAGATCGTGTGCCACTCGCTGCGCCAGGTGAGCAGGTCGGCCGCCTGGCGAGCCCAGAACCCCTGGTAGTCGCGCTCGGCCTCCTCGTGGAGCTCGTTGCCGGTGACGAGGGCGTCGGCCTTGAACGACGCCGGCGGCGGGAACCTACGGTCCTCGAGGCTGTACACCTCGATGGCGGGACTGGCGGTGGGCTCGGGCGGCGGCATGCACCGAGGTTAGGTGGCAGGCTCGGGCACGGCCACGGAGGCGGCGCCAGGCCCGGCCAGAGCCGGGCAGGGTCACCGGCGGGTGAGGAGCTGGTCGGCGGGGGCGAAGTCGTCAGTGAGAGGTCGGGCCCCGGCGACGAAGGCGTCGACGTCGGGCCCGGTGAGCACCACGCCGTCGCCGACGCCGACGTCGTCGGGACCGAGGGCGAGGGGCTCCTGTGACGCCACGAGGACGTGGTTGGCGGGGGTGTCGCCCGTACCGGAGGGCGGAGCGATGACCGCCACGTGCTCGAACACGTCGCCGAGGGTGGCGGCCTCGGCTCGCACGAGGCGGTCGGGTCCCCCGTCGATCACGTTGACCGCGTAGACCCCTTCGGGACGCAGGACCCGGGCCAGCTCCTCGGCCACCTCCACGGTGGCCAGGTGCCAGGGCACCGACAGGCCGCCGAAGGCGTCGCCGACGACCACGTCGAAGGCGTCGGTGGCCAGCTCGGCCAGTGCCGTCCGGGCGTCGCCCACCTCCACACGCAGGTCAGCGTCGGTGCGCAGGCCGAGCTCGTCGGCGGCGAGCGCGACCAGGCCGGGGTCGAGCTCGAGCACCAGGCTGGTCGAGCCAGGCCGGGTGGCATCGAGGTACCGAGGAAACGTGAAGCCGCCCCCGCCGAGATGGAGGGCGTCGACCGGTCGCCCCGGGGGGTGCTCGGCCCCGACCACGTCGGCCAGGAGCCGGACGTAGCGGAACTCCAGATGGGTCGGGTCGGCCAGGTCGACGTAGCTGTGGCGAAGGTTGTCGAGCAGCAGCACCCGGCCGGTCGAACGGCTGGGGTCGACCTGGACCTGGGCGCAGTAGTAGGTGGTGTGGACCTGACACGGGCTCGGTGAGAGCGAGGCAGCGCTGGCTGCGACCAGCACGGTCGCGACCGCCCCCCCGCTCGGCAGACGGCCTGCCAGCCGCCAGCACAGCAGCCCGCCGGCGAGGATGAGGGCGACACCGAGGGCGATCACCAGCGGCCGGGTGGGCACGGCGACCACCAGCACGAAGCCGGTGAGGAACGTGCCGAACAGTGCCCCGGCCGTGCCCGCGGCCGACAGGCCCCCCACCACCGACCCGGTCTCGGCCAGGCTGGCCAGGCGCAGCTTGGCCGCCATCGGGCTGACCGCGCTCAGGACGGCGGCGGGGGCGAAGAAGGCGCCGGCCGCCAGCACCACGATGGCGAGCGGTCCCCCGCCCGCCACCGCCGGCCCCAGCAGCGACACCACTGGCACCGACATCAGGGCCAGCACCCCTCCGGCGACGACGGCCGGGCCGACCAGCAGCCGCGGCGACCGGCGGTCCGCCAGGCGACCGCCGGCGGCGGCCCCGAGCGCGATGCCGGCCAGCACGGTGCCGATCACCCCGGTGAAGGTCTCGATCGACACCCCCACGTAGGGGGCCACCATCCGCCCGGCGAGGATCTCGAGCACCAGCACCGCCGCCGAGGTGGCGAACACCAGTGCTCCCGCTCCTCGGGTGCTCACCGATCCCCCTCCGCCCCACTCCGGTCCTGGTGGCCGACGCCGGCGGAGATGCCGGCGGCCCCACCACCACCACGGGGGAGGAGCCACTCGAGGACCCGGAAGGTGCCCAGGCCGCCGGGGTCGCACAGGGCCTCGGCCTCCCCGACCCTGCTCCGGGCCGCCAGCGCTGCCAGGTCGCCCAGGTGGGCCCGCTCGTGCCAGGTGGAGCGGGCGGCAGCCACCAGCTCGTCGATCCCGTGGGAGGCGAGCCACTCCGCCTGGGACCGATCGCCGTCGGGCCGGCCGACGGCCGCCGCCAGCTGGTCGACCGCCACCTCGCAGGTCACGTCCTGGCTCCCAGGGGTGTCGAGGGGCGCCCCGCCCCGGCCGTGGGCCCGATAGGTACGGGTCCAATGGTGCCACGGGCGAAGGGCGAGGCCGGCGGTGGTGTCGGCGTAGTCGATGACCACCACCCGCCCCCGCACGACCAGGGCGAGGGCCCGCCTCAGCCAGTTGACCGCCGCGTGCTGCAGCGGGATCCGGGCGCCGGAGGGAGCGTCGGGGGCAAGGCGATCGGCTTCGGCGGCGACGCCGGGGGCGGCGTCAACGAGAAGCTCACCCAGCGCGCCGTCCGCGTTCATGCCGACGAACACCTCGCCCCACCCGTGCTCGTGTCGCTGGAGCAGCCGGAACGGGAGGTTGTCGAGCAGCTCGTTGGCCAGCACGGCGTGCACACCGACCGTCGCCGGCAGCTCCTCGACCACGGCCACCAGCGGGCCTCGACCGGGAAGGACCCGAAGCTCCTCGTCGGCGCCGACGACGGGCCCGAGGAGCATCGTCGCCGGCTCGGGGTGGAGGACGGCCGTGGCCGCCGCCCGCAACGTGGGCGACCGCTCGACGCAGACGTAGCGCAGGGAGCCGGCGCAGGCGGGGTTGGCGTCAAGCAGGCTGCGGGCCAGCTGCCCTCGCCCGGCGCCGGCTTCCACCACCACGAAGGGGTCGGGCTGCCCCTGTCCCCGCCACTCGACGTCGAGGGCCCGGGCCACCACCGCCCCGAACAGCGGGCCCACCTCGGGACTGGTGAGGAAGTCACCCCGGCGCCCGGCGCCGCGGCCACGGGCGTAGAAGCCGTCGGGACCGTACAGCGCCAACTCCAGGAACTCGTCGAACCGCAGTGGCCCCTGGCGATTGATCACGTCGCCGACCACGGTTCCGATGGTGGACGAGCGGTGAGCGAGCGGTTACGGGAGCGCCCCGAACAGGGCCAGGTTTCCGAGGCGGGCGACGAGGTTGGGAACGACGCCGATGGCGAGTGTCGCCGCCGCGCACAGGGCCAGGCTGGCACCCAAGGCGGCGGGGACCCGGACGGGCGTGACCTCCTGACCGTCGGGCACCGGGCTCATCCACATCTCCCGAGCCACCGAGGCGTAGTAGAAGAGCCCGATCACCGAGTTGACCACGCCGACCACGGCGAGGGCGATGGCGGCTGCCGTCCCGGCGTCGAGCAGCGACTTGAACACCACGAACTTGGCGTACCACCCGGCGAGGGGCGGGATCCCGGCCAGGGCGAACAAGAAGATGGTCATGAGCACGGTCAGCCCCGGCGCGTACTGGAACAGCCCGCCGTAGGACGCGATCTCCCCGGAGCGGGTCTTGCGGGCGACGGCCATGACCACGGCGAAAGCTCCCAGGTTCATGGCCGAGTAGATCAACAGGTAGGTGACGACCGCGCCGGTGGCCGAGCCCACGCCACCCCGGGCAGCGGGGATGTCGGCAGCGACGGCGAAGGGGGCCAGGATGAACCCGGCCTGGGCCACCGAGGAGTAGGCGAGGAGGCGCACGACGTTGGTCTGGCGCAGGGCGATGAGGTTGCCGACGGTCATGGTGACAGCGGCGAGCACCCAGAACATGGGGGCCCACACGTCGTCACGACCGAGGAAGCCGATGAACACCAACTGCACCAGGGCCACGAAGCCGGCGGCTTTGGAGGCCACCGACAAGAAGGCCGTGATCGGGGTGGGGGCGCCTTCGTAGGTGTCGGGGGCCCAGGTGTGGAACGGCACCGCCGAGACCTTGAAGGCGAAGCCGACGACGATGAACACGATCCCCACGGTGATGACCGGCGCCGAGCGAGGCCCTCTGGACACGGCGGCGCCGACATCGGACAGCAGCGTGGAGCCGGCCACACCGAACACCAGTGACATCCCGTAGAGCATCACCGCCGAGGCGAACACCCCGAGCAGGTAGTACTTCAGCGAGGCCTCGTTGCCCCGTAGATCGCGCTTGCGCCATCCGGCCAGCAGGTAGGCGGGAATCGACAGCAGCTCGAGGGCCACGAAGATGCTCAGCAGGTCGCGGGCGGACGCCATGACGGTCATGCCCAGCAACGACGACAGCAGCATGAAGTAGTACTCGCCCTCGTAGTAGTCGCCGTCGCCGATGTAGTCGGTGCTGATGAGCACGGTGACGTACCCCGCCACCAGGAACAAGCCCTTGAGCACCAGGGCGAAGTTGTCGACGACGTAGGCCCCCCCGAACAGGGTCCGGTCGCCGCCGTCGATGGCCAGGGTGAGGACCGGCACCAGGGCGGCGAGCAGCCCGATCCCGGCGATGGTCGAGGAGGCCCAGCGAGCACGCTCTTCGAAGACGAGGTCGACCAGCAACAGCACGCCCAGCACGACCACGAGGACGATCTCCGGTCCAAAGGCGTGGAAGTCGACCGTGGGCGCGCTGAACACGGGCTCCACCTCAGTCACCCTCGGCCGGATCAGGCGGGAGAAAACGAGTCATCAGCCACCCCCGCCGAAGGCAGCGAGTGCAGTGTCGACGGCGCGGTTGGTCAACCCGAACAACAGGTTGGGGAAGATGCCCAGCACCACGATGAGCAGGAGCATCGGCGTCCAGGCCAGGTACTCGGGCCAGCGCATGTCGGGGATGGGGTGGCCGGCGAACTCCTTGGTGGGGGTGCCGAAGGCGGCTCGCTGGAGCATCCACAGCAGGTAGCCGGCGGCGAAGACGGTGCCGATGGCGGCGACCACCATGTACACCCGGAACAGCTCCCGGGACAGCCCTGGAGCGGGGTTGTAGGCGGCGAGGATCGCCGGGAACTCGCCCCAGAACCCGGCGAGGCCGGGCAGGCCGAGCGAGGCCATGGCGCAGAAGCCGAGGATCCAGCCCATGCGCGGCGCCTGGATCAGCAGGCCACCGAGGCGGGAGAGCTCGAGCGTGTGGAACCGGTCCTTCACCGATCCGGCCACGAAGAAGAGCATCCCGGTGATGAGGCCGTGGGCGACCATCCCGAAGACGGCGGCGTTGATCCCGAAGTCGGTGAGGGTGGCGATGCCAAGCATGACGTAGCCCATGTGGGCCACCGACGAGAAGGCGATGAGCCGCTTCATGTCGCTCTGGGCCAGGCATCCGAGAGCGCCGTAGATGATGCCGATGACGGCGAGGCCACCGATCCACGGGGCCCACACCCGGGCAGCCTCGGGGAGGATGGGGATGGCGATGCGCACGAACCCGTAGGTGCCGAGCTTCAGCAGGATGGCGGCGAGGATCACCGAGCCCTGGGTCGGGGCCTGGGTGTGGGCGTCAGGCAGCCAGGTGTGGAACGGGAACATCGGGACCTTGATGGCGAAACCCATGAACAGGCCGCCGAAGATCAGCAGCTGGGTCGAGCGGGGGATGGTGTCGGACGCCACGGCAATGAGCTCTTGGATGGCGAAGGTCTGACCACCGCGGAAGAACAGGGCCAGGAAGCTGAGGATCATGAGCGCCGATCCGAACAGGGTGAACAGGAAGAACTTGATGGCGGCGTACTGGCGCTGCTCACCGCCCCACACCCCGATCATGAAGTACATCGGCAACAGCACGACCTCGAAGAACACGAAGAACAGGATCAGGTCCTGGGCCACGAAGGTCCCGTTCATCCCTGTCTCCAGCACCAGGACGAGGAGGAGGAACGCCTTGGGGTTGTGGGGCTCGGGGAAGTGGTTCCAGCTGTAGATCACCACCAGCACGCACACGAACATCGACAGGATCAGAAGCGGCAGGGAGATGCCGTCGACGCCGAGGATGTACCGGCTGTTGATGACGTCGATCCACGACGCGTTCACGTTGAACTGCAACAGGTCGGCCCGGCGGTAGTCGAACCGCACGAGCACGTAGACCCCGACGGCGAAGGTCGCCAGGGTGGTGAGCAAGGCGATCACCTTGTGGACGGTCTCCTGCCGGCGGGGAGTGAGCAGCATCACCACCGCTCCCACAAGGGGAAGGAACACCGCCGCGGTCAGCGCCAGGTCATCCAGGGCGTCCATGTGCGTTTCCCACTCCCCCGTTCGACGGTTAGACGAAGATGACCAGGCCGAGCGCCAGCACCGCGGTGGCGCCGAACAGCAGGGCACCGTACTGCTGCACCCGGCCCGTCTGGATCGTGCGCAGGATGCCCCCGAAGCCCTCGGCGCCGAACCCGGCGCCGTTCACCGCACCGTCGACCACCTCCTGGTCGACGTGGCGGTAGACCCAGCCGCCGGCGCGCTTGGAGGCGATCCCGATCCCGTTGACCACCCCGTCGATCACCTTCTGGTTGATCCAGTACGCGCCTCGGGCAATGGCCCCCTTGACCGACCCGACGATGACCCCGGTGTAGAGGTGGTCGAGGTAGTACTTGTTGACGAGCAGGCCGTAGCCGGCCCGGGCGGCAGGGTTGCGGCTGGTGACCCCACGGGGAAGGCGCCGCTGGAAGAACAGCAGGTAGCCGAGGGCCAGCGCCGCCAGCACCACCACGGTCGACACCACCGCTGGGAACACCTCGAACGGGTGATGGGGCACGCCGGCCCGGAGGTACACCCGGTTCTCGGTGAGCGTGCCGAACAGCTCGAACCCGGGGGCGTTGAGAAAGCCGGCTCCGACCGAGAACACCGCCAGCACCGCCAGAGGCACGGTGATCGCCGGCGGCGACTCGTGAGGATGCCCGTGGCCCCGGTATTCCCCGAAGAACGTGAGGTAGACGCAGCGGGTCATGTAGGCGGCGGTCATGAACGCGCCCACGAGGCCGAGGACCTCGAAGAACCGGTAGCCGTTCTCGGCGGCACCGAGGAGGATCTCGTCCTTGGACCAGAACCCGGCGAGCGGCGGCAGCCCGGCCAGGGCCAGCGAGCCGATCAGAAAGGTGGCGAAGGTCGTCGGCATGTACTTGCGCAACCCGCCCATGTCGGCCTTCATGTCGAAGCTGTGGACGGCGTGGCTCACCGAACCGGCGCCGAGGAAGAGGAGTCCCTTGAAGAAGGCATGGGTGAAGAGGTGGAAGATGCCCGCCGTCCACGCCCCCACCCCCAGCGCCATGACCATGTACCCCAGCTGGCTCACCGTGGAGTAGGCGAGCACCTTCTTGATGTCGCGCTGCACGAAGGCCAGGGCGGCGGCGATGAGGATGGTGATGCCGCCGACGATGGCGACGGGGTTGGCGCCGCCTGCTCCGATGTCGAACGCCGACCAGAACACCCCGTAGAGGCGAGCCACGAGGTAGACGCCGGCCACCACCATGGTGGCGGCGTGGATCAGGGCCGACACCGGGGTGGGGCCGGCCATGGCGTCGGGGAGCCAGGTGTGCAGCGGGAACTGGGCCGACTTGCCGATCACCCCGATGAGCAAGGCGGCCGCGCCCACCACCAGCGCGGTCTGGGGCACTCCTCGGCTCAACGCCGCCTCGTTGATCCGGGCGATGTCGAAGGTCTGGCCAGCGGCAAAGAACAACGTGACGATGCCCACCAGCAGCCCGACGTCTCCCGTCCGGGTGGTGAGGAACGCCTTCATGGCGGCGTTGGAGTTCTCCTTCTTCTCCCACCAGTGGCCGATCAGCATGAAGCTGCACACGGCCATGAGCTCCCAGCCGAAGAGGGCCTGGAGGGTGCTGCTCGAGACCACCAGCAGCAGCATCCCGGTGGTGAACAGCGACAGGGCGGCGAAGAAGTAGGTGAAACGAACGTCACCGTGCATGTAGTTGGTCGAAAAGACGTGCACCAGCAGCGAGATCATCGTGACCGTGAACAACATCACCACGGTCAGGCCGTCGACGGCGGTGCCCACGGTGACGTCGATGCCGCCGATCGAGAACCACGTGACGTTGCGCTCCACCGCGGCCCGGATGGGCTCAACCTCGTGCTCGGCCTCCTCCCCGTGCTCGCCGTCCGCCTCGGCAGCGAGGATCCGGACCTGGCCGAGGGCGTGGCCTGCCTCCTGTTCGGGCTTGGCGCCGTGCTCCTCGCCGGCTCCGCCGTGTTCTTCGGGCTCGGCGCCGTGCTCCTCGCCGGCCCCGCCGTGCTCCTCCCCGGCGCCGGTGGCCGCCGTGACCATCTCGGTCGCCGGGCGGTCGATCCACTGGGCAACGGCGACGCACGAAAGCACGAAGGCGGCTCCCACGGCGGCGATGCCGATCTCGGCACCGTGCTTGGGAAGGCGCTTGCCGAGGAACAGGATCAGCCAGAACGAGGCGAACGTGATCGCAGGGATGATCCAGGCGTTCTCGAGCACCGCCTGCCGCTACCCCTTCATGAGGTCGACCTCGTCGAGGTCGACCGAGTGGCGGTTGCGGTAGATGAGCAGCACGATGGCCAGGCCAACGCCCACCTCGGCGGCGGCGATGGTGATCACGAACAGGGCGAAGACCTGCCCGACCACCGCCGCCTGCGGCCCCTGGAGCGACCCCAGGGCCAGCAGGTTGATGTTGACGGCGTTGAGGATGAGCTCGATGGACATGAGCACGAGCACGCCGTTGCGCCGGGCGAGCACGCCGTAGACCCCGACGCAGAACAGCACGGCCCCGAGCAGCAGGAACTGGTTGACCAGCATCAGGTTCCTTCCCCGACCGGCGTGGCCAGCGGCCGTCGGACGTCGGCGGTCAGGCACGAGAGCGCAGCGAACGACGACATCACTCCCTCCGTGCCAGGACGATGGCGCCGACCAGGGCGGCGAGCAGGAGCACCGAGACCACCTCGAAGGGGACGAGATAGGTGGAGAAGATGGCGTCGCCCACGGCGCCGGTGCCTCGCTCGGCCGTGAGCGCCTCACGGCTCATGTTCTCGAGACTGGGCAGGCGGTCGTCGCCGAAGGCGTCGACCAGCACGAAGGTGAGCACTCCGAGCAGGAACAGCCCGGTGACCGCCGCGATCCACCGCTGGTCGTTGTCGAGGCCGGCGTCGGCGCCGATCGTGGCCCGGGTGAGCATGATCCCGAACAAGAACAGTACGACGATGGCGCCGATGTAGATCAGGATCTGCACCGCGGCCACGAACTCGGCGACCAGCAGCACGTAGAGCGCACCCACGCTGGCCAGCACCATCACCAGGTAGAGGGCGGCGTGGACGACGTTGCGGGTGGTCACCACTCGCACGGCGGCCAGCGTGGCCACCGCGGCGAGGATGGTGAAGGCGATGTTCTGGGCAATCAAGGATGAGACCGCCGATCTACCTCTCGTGCAAGGGTCCCGTGCTGCACGTCGAACCTTTGCACGCTTTCGGGGGCGCGGCCAGTCGTCGGCGGCGTCGCCCAGGCCCGGTCGGCACCCGCTCTACTTCTTCTTGGCCACGGCGCCGGCCTCGAGCGGCTCCGGTTCGGGGACGGCCTCCATCCACTGGCCCAGGCGGTCCTTGTCATGGAGCAGGTCGGCGATGTGGGGCTCGGAGTACTCGTACTCGGGGCTCCAGAACAGGGCGTCGAAGGGGCACACCTCCACGCAGATCCCGCAGTACATGCACAGCGAGTAGTCGATGTCGAAGCGGTCGAGCAACTGCACCGTGCGGGGCTTGCCCCCGGCCCGCCGTGGCGGCGCCTTGGTCTTGTGGCCCTCGATGTAGATGCACCAGACCGGGCACTGCCGGGCGCAGAGCATGCACACCGTGCAGTTCTCCTCCTTGAGGGCGATCACCCCCCGCGCCCGGCTGGGAGGAGCCTCCTTCACGTGGGGGTACTGGGTGGTGACCGCCGGGCGCAACATGGTGCGCAGGGTCACGTTGAGGCCCTTCATCAGACCGGGGAGCTCGGGCATGGGCTGTTCCTCCTCTCGAGCGGTTAGAAGATGACCTTGAACGCCCCTGTCACCAGGATGTTCACGAGCGACAGGGGGATGAGGTACTTCCAGGCGAAGCTCTGGAGCTGGTCCTCGCGCAGACGAGGGTAGGTGAAGCGGATCCAGAAGATGACGAAGGCGACCGCCATCGTCTTGGCGAACAGCACCACCGGACCCACGACGTTCGCCAGCAGGCCGCCTTCGAGATCGAGCCCCGGGACCCACCAGCCGCCGAGGAACATGGTGGCGGCCAGCGCCGAGAAGGCGAAGGCGGCGCCGAACTCGCCGAGGTAGAAGTAGAGGAACTGCAAGCCGCTGTACTCCACCTGGAAGCCGGCCACCAGCTCCGACTCTGCCACCGGCATGTCGAAGGGAGGCTGAGTGAGCTCGGCCTGGGTCGCGATCAGGAACAGGGCGAAGCCGAGGAACTGAGTGAGCACGAACGGCAGACCGATCAGCCCGAAGCCGAAGATCTCCCCCTCGGCCTGGGCCCGCACGATGCCCTGCAGGCTGAGATCGCCTGCCTGGATGACCACCCCCACCACAGCCAGGACCAGGGGCAGCTCGTAGGCGATGAGCTGACCGGCCGCCCGCAGCCCGCCCATGAGGGCGTACTTGTTGGCCGAGGCCCAACCGGCCATGAGCACGCCGAGGACCGAGATCGACGACACCGCCAGGGCGAAGAAGATGCCGAGGTCGAGGTTCTCGGCCACGATGCCCGGACCAGCGGGGATGACCACGAACAACAAGAAGGTGGACAGCAGCACCACCACGGGGGCCAGGGTGAACACCCGCCGGTCGGCCCGAGCCGGGGCCAGCAGCTCCTTCTGCACGAACTTGGCCCCGTCGGCCATGAGCTGGAGGGTGCCGTGGGGGCCGGCCTCCATCGGGCCGAGCCGGCTCTGCATGTGGGCCATCATCTTGAAGAGGAAGGTCTGGACGATGATGGCCGTGGCCGTGGGCACGATGACGAGGATGGCGAGGACCTTGATGGCGAGCTGCTGCCAGTAGGCGAGCTCCAGCGCGAGCGTCACGTTGCCACCCCCACCGCTGGACGGGTCCTGTCATCACGCGGGACCCCTCTCACCCCTCGCTGGCGCTCGGGGCGGGCCCCTCCCCTTGGTGCCATCCGTCCAGCTGCCCCGTTCCGCTCGACCGCCGAGAAAGGCCAAACGTGCGCCTTCGGCGCGCTGTTTTCTCTCATCGGTCGATGTCGCCGAGGATGAAGTAGAGGCTGGCCAGGATGGTGATCACGTCGGGAACGTAGACGCCCTTGAGCACCCAGGGGACGATCGAGATGTTGTTGAACGAGGGCGTGCGGATCTTGACCCGGAACGGGCCCAGGTCGCCCTTGCTGACGAGGTAGTAGCCCATCTCGCCGAGCGGGTTCTCGGTGGCGACCCACGCCTCCCCCGGCGGCACCTTGATGATGCGGGGCACCTTGGCCATGATCGGCCCCGCCGGCAGGCCGTCGAGCAGCTGGTCGACGATCAGCGTCGCCTCCCGGGTCTCTTGGAGGCGGACCCAGTAGCGGGCGAAGCTGTCGCCGTCGGGGTGGGTCCAGACCTTCCAGTCGACCTCCTTCCAGGCCAGAGGGGTGTCGCTGTCGCGACGCAGGTCCCAGTCGAGGCCGGAGGCCCGGATGTTCGCCCCCGACAGCCCGTAGCCGAGGGCCACCTCGACGGGGATGACCCCGATGCCCCGGGTGCGGGTCTCGAAGATCTCGTTGGTGCCGACCAAGGTCTCCATCTCGTCGCAGAAGTCGCGCACCTTGGCCATCACCGACTTGGTCTCGGCCACCCACCCCTTGGGCAGGTCTTCCTTCAGCCCCCCGATGCGGTCGTAGTTCGGGTGGAAGCGGCCCCCGGTCGCCGCCTCGATCTGGTTGAGCACGTGCTCCCGATCGCGGAAGGCGTAGAAGACCGCGGTGATCGCGCCCAGCTGCACGCCCATCTCGCCCAGGAACAGGGTGATGTTGGCGATCCGGCTGAGCTCGAAGAAAATCGTGCGGATCCACTGCGCCCGGGGTGGCGCCTCGATCTCCATGAGCCGCTCGGCGGCGAGGATGAACGGCACCTCGTTGGCGAAGCTGCTGAGCCAGTCGATGCGGTTGATCAGGGTGTTGATCTGGGGGTACGTACGGACCTCGGTGAGCTTCTCGTAGCCCCGGTGCATGTAGCCCATCACCGGCTCGGCGGAGATCACCTGCTCGCCGTCGAGGCGGGTGATGATGCGCAGCGTGCCGTGGGTCGCCGGGTGCTGGGGCCCGATGTTGAGGGTCATCCCGTCGGTCTCGAGCTCGAGGTTGACCCGGGCCTCGGCGGCCTGGCCGCCGATATAGGCCCGCTGCTGGTGTTCGGTGAGCATGCTCACGGCGTGGCCCTCACGATGACGCTGCTTCGGCTTCGCCGGGCATGGCCTCGACGTCGACCAGCCCGGGCCAGGGCTTGACCTCACGGGCCAGGAGGGGGAAGTCCTTGCGCAGCGGGTGGCCCTCGAACGCGCCCGGGAGGTAGAGGTGCACGAGGTTGGGGTGCCCGACGAAGTCGATGCCGTACATCTCCCACGTCTCGCGCTCGTGCCAGTCGGCCCCGGGGTAGAGATCCGAGACCGTCGGCGCCCGGAGCTCGACGTCGTCGACGTCGGCCTTGAGGGTCAACCCGAGGTGGCTGGTGGGCGACACCAGCCGGGCCAGCAGCTGGAAGCGGGTGCTCCCCCCGGTCACCCCGTGCTCGAGCTCGCCGGGGCCTCCGGGGCCGGCGGCCCGGTCGTCGGCGCCAGCGTCCTCGTCGGTACCGGTGTCCTCGCTCCGCCCGAAGGGCGAGGGCAGCCAGTCGATGGCCGAGAGGAAGTCGAAGTAGGTGAGCCCGAGGTGGTGGCGGCACACCTCGAAGGCCCGGTGCCAGTGGTCGATGCCCACCCGCACCCACACATCGACGCCGGGGACGATGTGCACGTCGAGCACCCCGCCATCGAGGGCGGTGCCGAGGCGCTCGACCAGGTCGCGGCGGGGCTGGTCGAGCCCCGGATCCGGTTCCTCCCCGAGCCCGGCGCCGGCGGCGGCCTCGGCCGCCTGGTCAGCCTGCTCGGCCTTGGCCTGGCGGGCGAGCGCCCCCTCGGCGGCCACGGCCCGAGGCGTCGCCGGAGGCTGCTCCGGGACGGTGGCTCCCCCTTGGACCGGTGGCGGGTTCGCCGGGGCAGCCGGCACCGGCGGGTCCGTGCCGGTGTGGCCGCTGCTCTCCGGCGACCCGGCGTCGCCGCCGGCCACGTCGGCCAACCCCTGGTCCGGCCCGGCGGCACCCCGCTGCTGTCCCTGCGGGGGCGTCTGTTCGCTCGAGAGCTCAGCCGGGGCGCCGGCAGCGGGCAGCGGCGGTGCGTCGGCCGCGCTCGTCCCTCCGCCCGGGGCAGCCTCAGCGCCGGTCGGGACGTTGGCGTCAGCCGGGTTGTCGACCTCGGCCCGCAGCGTCGGGTCGGTGACCTCCTCCGCCGGCAGCGAGGGACGTCGGGCTGGATCGTCCCCGGCCCCCGGCTCAGCCGACGACAATCGGGTCTCCCTTCCAGCGCTCGGCCATGTCCTCGTCGCGGATGCGCTGCTGGAGCATCACGATGCCCTCCAGCAGGGCTTCGGGCCGAGGCGGGCATCCGGGCACGTACACGTCGACGGGAATGATCTGGTCGACGCCTTTGGTGACCGAGTAGGAGTCCCAGTAGGGCCCACCGGAGTTCGCGCAGCTGCCCATGGAGATGACGTACTTGGGCTCGGGCATCTGCTCGTAGAGGCGGCGGAGGGCCGGAGCCAGCTTGTCGGTGACCGTGCCCGAGACCACGACCAGGTCGGCTTGGCGAGGGCTGACGGGGAACGGGATCACGCCGAGGCGCATCACGTCGTAGCGGGGCGAGCCGAAGCACGCTCCCATCTCGATGGCGCAGCAGGCCAGCCCCCACTGGTAGACCCACAGCGAGTAGCTACGGCTGAGCCCGAGAAGGTGGCTCAGGGGCTTGGGCAGCTTCCCCCGCTCGATCAGACCCACCGCAGCACTCCCTTCCGCCAGGCGTACACCAGTCCGAGAGCGAGTATGACGATGAAGATGGCCATTTCCACCAGCCCGAAGCCACCGTACTCCTCCAGCCGGAGCGCCCAGGGGAAGATGTAGACCGCCTCCACGTCGAACAGCACGAACAGCAGGGCGAAGATGTAGTAGCGGACTTGGCTCTGGCCGAACCCCGGCCCGACCGGGTCGACGCCGCTCTCATAGGAGATGGCCTTCTCACGAGTGGGGCGGGACGGGCGAAGGAGTCGTCCCACCGTCGACAACGCCAGCACCAGCAGGCCGGCGGCTCCGGCGAACACGGCCACGGTCAGGTAGGCACGCAGGAACTCAGACACTCTCGCGCAGCCTAGTGATCGCCTTCAGATCTGGCCAAAGGAAAGGAGCACGACCTGGCGTCGGGCGGCTAGGGGCCGACGCTGACGAGGACGGGGACGGCGTCACGGGTGAAGTCGACCACGGCCGAGGGGAGCAGCCCCACGGCGATGGTGAAGGCGACCGCCACGGCCAGGCCGAGGGCAGCGGCCGGCGGCACCCGAACGCCGGCAGGTGGAGAGGGCTCGCCGGCCGGCGCGCCGTCCATGGCGTCGGCGTCTGACATGTACATGGCGACCGTGATGCGCAGGTAGACGAACGCCGACACCACCGCCGAGACCATGGCGACCAGGGCCAAGGCGTAGCTGTTGGACTCCACGGCAGCGCCGATGACGTAGAACTTGGCCAGGAAACCCGAGGTGAGGGGGACGCCGGCCTGGGCCAACAGCAACACGGTGAAGACGAGGGCCAGCACCGGGCGGCGAGCCGACAGAGCGCGGTAGGACGACAGGTCGTGGGCGGCGTCGCCGCGACCACCGACCAGGGCGACGACGCCGAAGCTGCCCACCACCATGAAGGTGTAGGCGAGCAGGTAGAACAGCGCACCGGCGACCCCCCGGTCGCTCGCCGCCTGGACACCGACGAGCACGAACCCGGCGTGGCTGATCGAGCTGTAGGCGAGCATGCGCTTCACGTCGTTCTGCACGATGGCCAGGAACGAGCCCACCACCAGGGTGAGCACGGCGAGGACCCACATGATCGGCCTCCAGTCGACCCGGTAGAGCTCGAAGGTCGACATGAAGACCCGGAGCAGGGCGGCGAAGCCCGCCGCTTTGGCTGCCGAGGCCATGAACCCGGTGACGGGGGTCGGCGCCCCCTGGTAGACGTCGGGAGTCCACACGTGGAAGGGGACGGCGGCCACCTTGAACCCCAGCCCGACCAGCAACAAGGCGAAGCCGGCGAAGAGCAAGCCGTTGGCGATCAGCACGTTGCCGGACAGGAAACGGGCGATCTGGCTGAAGTTGGTCGAACCGGTGGCCCCGTAGACCAGGGCGATCCCGTACAGCAGGAACGCCGAGGAGAACGACCCGAGCACGAAGTACTTGATGGCCGACTCCTGCGACTCGAGGCGCCGCAGGTGGAACCCGGCCATCACGTACAAGGCGATGGAGAGCGTCTCGAGCCCGAGGAACACGACGATGAGGTCGTTGGCCATGGCCATGACCACCCCGCCCGCCCCCGACAGCAGCATGAGCACGTACAGCTCGGGCCCGTCGAGGCCCTCCCGTCGCAGGTAGTCGTCGGCAGAGAGGGCACCGAGGGCGATGGCCACCGAGATCACCACGGCGAAGAACACGCTGAAGCCGTCGATGGTGACGGCGCCGGCGATGGCGGCGAAGGCGCCCTCGGTCGGGTCGGTGACCCGTTCCCACAGCAGCGCCGAGCACGCGATGGCCACCACGGCACTGACCACCGTGAACAGGGCGTAGAAACCCTTCGGCGGGGTGGTGGTGGTGAGGGCGGCGGCGGTGAGCAGGAACAGGGCGGCGCCCACCAGCACCAGCAGCGGGGAGATGGCGAACCAGTCGATCCCCGGGGTGGCGACGGGCTCGAGCTGGGCGATCACGGGCACCCCCCGCAGCGATGCGTCCTCATTCGCTCCGCCCCTCGGCCACGATCTGGGGTTGGCTGAAGCCGGAGCTGTCCTCTACGTGGGCGATGAGCCGGTCGACGGCGGGCTCGATGCGGTCGAGCACCGGCTTGGGGTAGACGCCGAGGAACACCATGGCCGCCAGCAGCGGGGCCATGACCGCCAGCTCGCGGCGAGTCATGTCGGGCGTCGAGGCGTTCTCGTCGTCGGGGACGCCGTGGAACACCCGTTGGTAGGCCCACAGGAGGTACACGGCAGCGAGGATCACCCCGACGGTGGCCACCACCGTCCACCACCGACGGGTGGGGAAGCTCCCGATGAGCACCAGGAACTCCCCGACGAAGTTGTTGAGCCCGGGGAGACCGATGGAGGAGAGCATGACCACGGTGAACACACCGGCGAGCAACGGCGCGGCTTTCTGCAGCCCGTTGAGCTTGGAGATCTCGCGGGTGTGGCGCCGGTCGGAGATCATGCCCACGAGGAGGAACAGGGCGCCGGTGGAGATGCCGTGGTTCACCATCTGCATGACGCCCCCGGAGAGGGCCGGAGTGGTGAAGGCGAAGGTGCCGAGCACGATGAAGCCCAGGTGGGCCACCGAGGAGTAGGCCACCAGGCGCTTGAGGTCGCGCTGCATGGCGGCGACGACCGCGCCGTAGATGATGCCCACGACCCCGAGGGTGACCAGCGCCGGGGCGAAGTAGGCAGCAGCCTCGGGGAACAGGTAGAGCCCGAAGCGCAGGAACCCGTAGGTGCCGAGCTTGAGCATGACTCCGGCCAGGATCACCGAGCCGGCGGTGGGGGCCTGGGTGTGGGCGTCGGGTAACCAGGTGTGGAGCGGGAACACCGGCACCTTCACGGCGAAGGCGATGGCGAAGGCCAGGAACAGCCAGCGGGCAGTGGTCGCGGCGATGGCGCCCTGGGCCTCGGCCAGCACCACCAAGTCGAAGGTGAGCACGCCGGTGGCCCGTTCGTGGAGGAACGCCACGGCGAGGATCCCGACCAGCATGAACGCCGAACCCAGCATCGTGAACAGGAAGAACTTGAGCGCGGCGTAGACCCGCTCCCCGTAGCCCCACCCGCCGATGAGGAAGTACATGGGCACGAGCACGATCTCGAACATCACGAAGAACACGAACAGGTCGAGAGCGACGAACACCCCCAGGCAGCCGGCTTCGAGCAGCAGCAACCAGGCGAGGTACGCCTTGGGGTCGTGGTGAGGGCGGACGCCGATCACCGCGATCGGGAACAGCAGACCGGTGAGCACGACGAGGAACAGCGAGATGCCGTCGACGCCCAGGTACCAGGCGATGCCGAAGTCGTCGATCCAGGGGTAGCGCTCGGTGAACTGGAACCCGGCGTCGGTGGTGTCGAAGGCGACCAGCACCAGGACGCTCAGCACCGCCACCACCAAGGTGGTGAGCACCGCGACCGTGCGGGTGGCGTTGGGCCGGTCCCTCGGCATCAGGGCCACGGTCCCGGCGCCAGCCGCGGGCGCGACGACCAGCGCGCTCAGAAGCGGGAGGTCCTCCATCCCTAGACCAGACCCGTTCGCAACAGGAAGAACCCGAGGAGCGCCACCGCTCCGGCGGCGAGGCCCAGGGCGTAGTTCCGCACGTACCCGGTCTGGACAACCCGCAGCCGGCTCCCACTCGCTCGCACCAGGCCGGCCACGCCGTTGACCGCGCCGTCGATCGCCCGGCCGTCGAGCACCCGGGAGGTGAAGTTGGCGAAGGCACGGGCGGGGCCGCCGAAGAACCCCGCCAGGGCCTCGTCGTAACGCCAGGCCCGCCGCAGCAGCTCGGGCTCGAAGCGCTCGGCGGGGGCGGCACCGCGCAGGTAGATGGCGCGGGCCACGAGGATCCCCATGGCGGCGCCGACTGCGGTGACGGCGGCGAGCGTCAGTTGAATCCCGGTCCCGATCGACAGCTCGTGCAGCCGATCTTCGAACACCGGCTCGAGGAAGTGCTCGAGGGTGAACACGCCCGGGAGGTTGAGGACGCCGCCAACGGCCGCCAGCACGGCCAGCACCACCAAGGGCCCGGTCATCAGCCCCGGGGACTCGTGGGGAGTGCTCGGCGCGTGGCCGGCAGCAGCGGGCTCGTGGTCGGGCGTGGTCAGAGCACCCTCGGCCGACCTCCCGCGCGCCGCCTCGCTCCACCGGGCCTCGCCGTAGAACACGAGGAAGACCTGGCGGCTCATGTAGTAGGCGGTCAGCAGGGCGGTGACCACGCCCACGGCCCACAGCACCGGGCTCGAGTCCCACGCCGCCGCCAGGATCTCGTCCTTCGACCAGAAGCCCGAGAACGGGGGCACGCCGGCGATGGCGAGCCACCCGACGATGAACGTGGCCGCCGTCACCGGCATGAGCTTGCGCAGCGCGCCCATGCGCCGCATGTCCTGCTCGTCGTGCATCCCGTGGATGACCGAGCCGGCGCCGAGGAACAGCAGGGCCTTGAAGAAGGCGTGGGTGATCATGTGGAAGATGGCGGCCACGTAGGCGCCGACCCCCACGGCGAGGAACATGTAGCCGAGCTGGGAGACGGTCGAGTACGCGAGCACCCTCTTGATGTCGCGCTGGGCCACGGCGCACGTGGCGGCGAACAGGGCGGTGGCGGCGCCGACCACGGCGATGACGGTGAGGGCCCCGTGGGCCACGTCGAGCAACGGGTTCATCCGGACCATCAGGTAGACGCCGGCGGTGACCATGGTGGCGGCGTGGATGAGGGCCGACACCGGGGTCGGACCTTCCATGGCGTCGGGCAGCCAGACGTAGAGCGGGAGCTGAGCGGACTTGCCCGCTGCCCCCACGAACAGCAGTAGGGCGATGGCCAGGGCCGTGGTCCCGGAGAGGCTGGCGACGTTCTCGAGCACGCCCCCTTCCCCGGCGTAGCTGAGGGTCCCGAGGGAGGCGAAGGTGAGGAACATGGCGACCATGAAGCCCAAGTCGCCCACCCGGTTGGTGACGAACGCCTTCTTGCCGGCCACCGCCGCCGAGCGCCGCTCGAACCAGAACGACACCAGGAAGTACGAACAGGCCCCCACCCCCTCCCAGCCGAGGAAGGTGACCAGCAGGTTGTCGCCCAGCACCAGCATCAGCATCGAGAAGGCGAACAGGTTCAGGTAGAGGAAGAAGGTGTGGAACCGGGGATCGCCGTGCATGTAGCCGATGGAGTAGAGGTGGATGAGCGACCCCACGCCGGTGACGAACAGCACCATGGTGATCGACAGGGGGTCGACCAGCAGGCCCATGTCGACCGACAGGCCACCCGACGGCAACCACTCGAACAGGGTGAACACGAACTGGCGGTGGTGCTCGTCCTGGCCGAGCAGACCGGCGAAGGTGACCAGGCCGGCGAGGAACGAGCCGGCCACCATGCTCGTGGCCAGCCAGCCGGCCCCCGGCTCGCCCAGCTTGCGCCCCCAGAACAACAAGATGAGGAACCCGGCGAGGGGCAACGCGGGGATCAGCCACACGGCGCTCAGCATCTCGGGCCGACCCTACCGCAGCGCCGCTCGCCGGTGGAGGGCCGCTGCCGGCACCGGGCGCTCAGGGGAGGATGGAGGAGGCGTTGCCTGGTCTGACCCTGAGTCGGCGGCGTTGGACCGGACTCGGGTGGCGATCCGGTCGTCGAGGTCCGGGGCGAACAGCTCCACCTGCTCCCATTCGCCGGGCAGGGCCCACAGCACCACCTGGGCCATCAGCGTGGCACCAGTCGTACTTGTCGCCCCTGGGGAAGCGCGCCCGTCACCCACAGGATGAACAACAGCGACATTGCCAGGGCACCGACTGCCCACAGCCAGCGGTCCCATCCCCGCAGGTGGTGCGGGGTTGCGAACCGCCGACCAGACCGTGGGAATGGCGTAGATCCCGACGGCGATGGAACCGACGAGGATCGACACCCCTCTCACCGCCAGTGCCGGACCGCTGCCCGATCTCAGGGCCTCGGACACTTCCCACAGCACGGCGCTCATCAGGGACCCGAAGATCATGACCCCGATCTGGATCTCGAAGAAGCTGGCGTTGCGTGAGAACCCGGGAGGGCGGATACCGGCTCGCCAGGCAGAGACGAAGGCGACGACCATGGGGCCGAAGAACAACAGCCCACCGACGACGATCATCGGCGCCGCCGCGGCCAAGCTGAGAGCGCCCGCCTGGTACGCGCCGATGCCGTAGGCGCCCACCAGCAGCCCGACGATGATCAGGCAACCGAGGCCCCACCGCGTACTTCGACAGGTAGCGACCGCTGCCGGGCGCCAAGGGCGAGCCGGTGGGGATGCCCTCGGGACCGGCGCCGAGCGGGAAGAACGCCTGGTGGGCGGGCAGGCCGGGGCGGGGTGAGCTGGAGCGGCCCACGTGGTCGGTCCAGCGCTGCCCGTCGTGGTAGCGGATGAGGCGGGGGTTGTCGGGGTCGAGCCACCACCCCTCGGTGGGTGGATCAGGGGCCGGAGGAACGACGCTCATCAGTCACCCATCACCGGCTTCGGCTCACTGCCCGGCGCGGTGAACTCGGCATATCCGGGCGTGCCGGGAATCGCCCGAGCCGCAGGTCGGGTCGATCGGGGGCGTCGGTGAACATGTCGAAGAACTCCCTGGGCAAGGCGGGACAGCCGCAGGTTGAGCCGCATGGCAGGTCCAGGCCGCGCCGAACGCTCAGCCTCGGAGCATCGAGACGTCGTCGGCGGTGGCGTCGGGGCGCCGGCGCAGGATGGCCACGATGATGCCCAGGCCGACGACGACCTCGGCAGCCGCCACCACGAGCACGAAGAAGACCACCACCTGGCCGGAGACGTCGTTCAACACGTTGGAGAACGTGACGAAGGTCAGGTTCACGGCGTTGAGCATCAGCTCGACGCACATGAACATCACGAGGGGGTTGCGCCGCACCAGCAGCCCGGCGGCGCCGATCGTGAACAGCAGCGCCGAGAGCACCAAGTACCAGGTCTCGTCGACGGTCACCGTCGCCTCACGCCAGCTCGGCCTCGGCGTGGCGCTCCACGCCGAGCTCGTCGCCTTCGGGGTCGGGGCGGGGCCTGCGAGCCATCACCACGGCACCGACCACGGCGATCACCAGCAGCACCGAGGTGACCTCGAAGGCGAACACGTAGTCGGTGAACAGCACCTCGGCGAGGGTGGCGATGTTGGAGGGCTCGCCCTCGAGGGGGGCGCTGACCGAGCGGGACCCGGTGCTCACCTGCACCGCCCGAACCGCCAGCACGGCCAGCAGGCCCACGCTGGCCAGGGCCACCAGCCCGGCAGCGGGGCGCTGCCCGGCGAGGGGCTCGGTGGACAGGTTCTCGGCGGTGTCGACGCCGAGCAGCATGATCACGAACAAGAACAGCACGACGATCGCCCCGGCGTAGACGATGACCTGCACCGCGGCCAGGAAGTGCGCGTCCTGGGCGACGAACAGCACCGCCATCCCGAACAGGGTCATGACCAGCATCAGCGCCGAGTGCACCGGGTTGCGCGAGAGCACCACGCCGACGGCTCCGGCGAGGATCACCACGGCGGCGACGGCGAAGACGATCGTGTCGACCATCAGCTGGCCTCGACGTGGCGGTGGTCGCTCGCGCGCTCACCCGGAGCCGTGTCGGAGCCGGCGTAGAGCGGTCCCTTCGCGGTGGCCTCCACGTCGGTTGGCGGGGCCAGCTCCGGGTCGCCGGACTGGCCCGCCTCGGGCGCCCGCACGCCGTAGCCGAGCTCGCCCGACCACTGCACCCTTCCCTCGTAGGCGGCCTGCCCGTTTGGTGAGGTGGCCCGCATCCACGCCGAGGTGTGGTCGTCGTCGCCGCCACGCCAGTCCTCCCACGGGAGCTTCTTGGGCTTGCCGTCGTCCCCGACCAGGAGCTCGGAGCGGGTGTAGATCGCGTCCTCACGGTTGGTGAAGGAGAACTCGAACAGCTTCGACTCGGTGATGGCCTCGGTGGGGCACGCCTCGACGCACAGGTCGCAGTGGATGCAGCGCAGGTAGTTGATCTCGTAGACGAACCCCCAACGCTCCCCGGGGGAGACCGGCGCCTCGGGGGGGTTGTCGGCGCCGCGTACGTAGATGCACCGAGCCGGGCACACGCCGGCGCACAGCTCGCAGCCGATGCACTTCTCCATGCCGTCCTCGTAGCGGTTGAGGACGTGGCGACCGTGGTGGCGCAGCGGCTTGGGCCGCTTCTCCTTCGGGTACTCCGACGTGACCCGGTCGGAGAAGATCTGCTTGAGCGTGACGAGGAACCCGTCGAAGTAGCCCATCAGGCCTGCCCCTTCCCGGCATCGACCCACCGGCCGCGAGGGGGCACGGCCACCGGCCACGACCGCCGCTGCAGGCAACCTGGATGTGGCTGGTGCCCCAGCGGGCGGAGGCCGCCAGGCGTGGCCACGGCGCAGGTCAACAGGCTTCGCCCGTCCACCGCAGCGCCGACGGGCCGGCCGAACGGAGCGAGCGCCGCGCGCGAGCGAGGCCGAAACCGCCAAGCGAGCGCACGAGGACGAAGCATCACGCCACGACCTCGCCGAACTGGTCGCTCTGGCGACGGCGCTCGGCCACCCTGATCGCCCCGAACAGCGCCACGGCCGCCAGCGTGAGCACGACCAGGCTGGCGGCACCGGTGACGAAGCGGTCCCAGCCCCGGTCGAGGCCGATGCGCTGAGCGCCGATCACCAGCAGCCATCCCAGCGCCAGGGGGATCAGGCGCTTCCACCCGAGGTCCATGAGCTGGTCGTAGCGGTAGCGGGGCAGCGTGGCCCGCAGCCACACGAAGGTGAACAGGAACACCAGCACCTTGAGCGTGAACCAGAGGATCCCCCAGATGAGGGGCGGCCCGAACAACACCGGCCCGGCCGGTCCCCCGAGGAACAGCGTCACGATGATGGCCGACATGGTGATGGTGTTCATGAACTCGGCCAGGTAGAACATGCCGAAGCGGATCGAGGAGTACTCGGTGTGGAACCCGCCCACCAGCTCCTGCTCGGCCTCCACCAGGTCGAACGGGGGGCGGTTGAGCTCGGCCGTGGCGGCCACGCAGAAGATGGCGAAGGGCACGCCAGCGGTGGCGATGACGTTCCAGTCGAGGATGCTTCCCGCCTGGGCGGCGACGATGTCATGGGTCGACAGCGAGCCGCTGAGGAGCACCACCGCCACCACCGACAGCCCGAGCGCGGCCTCGTAGCTCACCATTTGAGCCGACGCCCGTACCGAACCGAGCAGCGGGTACTTCGAGCCCGATGACCAACCGGCCAGCATGATGCCGTAGACGGCGATCGAAGACATGGCCAGCAGGAACAGCACCCCCACCGGGGGGTCGGCCACCTGGAGCCAGGTGCGCCGGCCGAACAGCTCGACGGCTCCGTCGTTGCCGCCGCTGAACACCCCGCCGATGGGCACGATGGTGAAGGTGAGGAACGCCGGAGCCACCGAGAGGTAGGGGGCGAGGCGGAACACCGGCTTGTCGGCCTTGTCAGGCCACAGGTCCTCCTTGAAGATCAGCTTGATGCCGTCGGCCAGGGTCTGGGCCAGGCCCCAACGACCGGCCCGGTTGGGACCGATCCGGTTCTGCATGTCGGCGATGACCTTGCGCTCGAACCAGATCATGAAGATGACGCCGACCATGACGATCGTGAACCCGATCAGCGCCTTGACCACTACGAAGGCCACGACGACCCAGTCGACGCCCCCGGCGAACAGCGGGTCGCCGCTCATGGCGTAGGTCCCGACGCCCCGCTGAGCGTCTCGATGCGCACCTCGGTGACCGGCTGGGTCGAGTCGATGAGATCGGCGGCTCCTGGTCCGGGCTGGTTGAAGGCGACCACGGCGCTGCCCTGGGGCACGGCGGGGTCGGGCGCCGCCTCCAGCACCACCCGACCCTGGCTGCTGCTCACCTGGAGCTTGCTGCCCGCGACCACCCCGAGGGGCGACAGGTCGGCGGGGTTGACGCGGATGCGAGCCCCGGGGGCCAGCGGCACCAGCGAGGGCGAGTTCTGGACCAGGGTCCCGTCGTCGTAGAGCTTTCGGGCCGACACCAGGCGCAGCGAGTAGCGGTCGAGCGGCGGGGGCGAGGGCGGCGGCTCGACCAACGACCAGCGCAGCGGGGACGGGCGCTGGGGGGTGGAGCCCCGATCGCCGCCACCCCCCGAGGGCCGGAAGGCACCCGAGCGGCCACTGCCCTCGGCCTCCACCGACCGCTCCACGGCGTCAGCGTCGCGCTCCACCTCCCCCGGCGTGTCGCCATCGGCGTAGCCCGATCCGCCGGCGCCAGCCGCCGCCTCGGCCCTGGCCACCCCCGCCGGCGCCCCCGCCGGCTCCGCCCCTGCCTGGGGATCGGGGTGGACGTCATGGCCCATCCCGGTCGTGGCCAGGCTGTCGTCCTTGGTGTGGCCCAGCGGGCCCTGGATGCCAGGGGCATCGGCTCCGGACATGGTGGGAGGGGCGTCGTGATCGCCGACCTCGGCCACCCCGCCGGCGAGCAGCCCGTCGAACCCCTCGGCCGAGGCCAGGCGGGCTCGGGTGAGTCCGTGGTGCGAGGGTGCCAGGCGCTCGATCTCGTCCCAGACCTCGTCCTCCGACCCGAAGCCGAGGTCGCCTCCCAGCCGCCAGGCCAGCTCGGCGGCGATCATCCAGTCGGGGCGGGCCGTCCCCGGCGCGGTGATCTTCTGGTGGAGCCGGCTGACCCGGCCCTCGATGTTCGTGGTCGTGCCCCCCTTCTCGCCGTAGGTCGCAGCCGGCAGTACCACGTCGGCCCGGCGGGACGAGGCGGTGAGGAAGGAGTCGACGGCGATCACGAAGCCGGCCCCGGCGAGGGCCCGCCGGGCGAGCGAGCGGTCGGGGAAGTCGGCCAGCGGGTCGGCGCCGAGGAGGATCAGGCACGCCACCCGGCCCTCGGCGGCGGCGGCGATAATGCCCTCGGCGTCGAGGCCCCGGCTGGCGGGGACCGCCGGCCAGGCCTCGGCGAACCAGCGTCGGCCCTCGTCGAGCGACACCCTTCCCGGGAGGATGCCCGGCGCCAAGCCCATGTCGAGGGCACCGTGGACGTTGGCCCGACGCAGCGCCGACAGGAACGTCGTGGCTGGCAACGCGTCGAGCACGGCGGCGGCGGCGGCGGCGATCGGCTGGGCCCGCTCGGCCAGCGACGGGCGGCCGAGCACGCACACCAACGAGCCCTTGCGCAGCAGCTCGCCCGCCCGGCGCATGGCATCGGACTGACCGCCGGCGCCGACACCGCCGTCACCCGAGACCAGCGCTCGCACCACCTCGGCGGCCTCGCCCGGCCGGTAGCGCACCGACACCGTGGCGTAGGGGGTCATCCCGGTCGCCACCGGGCTGACCTCGACGAGGTTGAGGCCCCCGTCCACCACCGCTTGGCGCAGGCGCAGGTAGAGCACTGGCAGCTCCTCCTTCAGATCGGGCGCCAGCAGAAGGACGGTCTCGGCGGCACAGGCGGCGTCGATCGAGGCCCGGGGCAGGCCGACCACGACCTCGGCGGGCAGCCCGTCGCCCAACTGGGCATCGACCGAGTCGGTGGCGAGCACGCTGCGGGCGAGCTTCGACCAGGCGTAGGCGTCCTCGTTGGTGAGGCGAGCCCCACCGAGCACGGCGATCGACTCAGGACCGGGTCGCAGGCGGGCCCGCCCGATGCCCTCGATGACGCGGTCCCACGCCTCGGACCACGACGTTGGCGCGAGGTCGACCGGGCTGCCCCCGTTCCCGTTGACCGGCCCGGCGGTGGAGCGCACCAGCGGGGTGCCCAGGCGGTCGTCGCTGTTGACCGCCTCGAAGTCGAAACGGCCCTTGTCGCACGTCCATCCCTGGTTGACCGGGTCGACGTCGACGCCGAGCTTGCGTACCAGACGGTTGGCCGACGACTGCAGCGCCACTCGGCACCCAAAGGCACAGGCGGTGCACGTGGACTCGACCTGGTCGAGGTCCCAGGGCCGGGCCCGGAAGCGGTAGGGCCGGGCCAGCAGCGCCCCCACGGGGCACAACTGCACGGTGTTGCCGCTGAAGTAGGAGGAGAAGGGGTCGTCGGGGAAGGTGTTGACCTGGGTGTGGTTCCCTCGGTCGATGAAGGAGATCAACGGGTCGCCGGCCACCTCCTTGGCGAAGCGGGTGCAGCGGTCGCACAGGACGCAGCGCTCGCGGTCGAGGTAGACCAGCTCGCTGATCGGGATGGGCTTCTCGAAGTGGCGCTTCTCCTCGACGAAGCGGGTCTCCCCGGGACCGAAGGCCAGCGTCTGGTCCTGGAGGGGGCACTCCCCGCCCTTGTCGCACACCGGGCAGTCGAGGGGATGGTTGATGAGGAGGAACTCGAGCACCCCGTCCTGGGCCTTCTTGGTGAGGGCCGACTGGGTGTCGACCTTCATCCCCTCGGCGACGGGCAGCATGCACGACGGCTGCAGGGCGGGCCCCCGACCCGAGTCGATCTCGACGATGCACATGCGGCACATGCCCACCGGGCGCATCCGAGGGTGGTAGCAGAAGCGGGGGATGTAGACGCCGTTGCGCTCGGCGGCGGCGATCACCAGCTCGCCGGGATTGGCCTCGATCTCCCGCCCGTCGAGGACCACGGTGACCGTGGTTTTGGTCGCCTGCTCGGTCTGCTCAGCCAAGGTGGCACCTGCCGTCTTTGATGTGGATCAGGTACTCGTCTCGAAAACGCAGGATCGAGGAGTGGATGGGCGACACCGCCGAGGGCCCGAGGGGGCAGATCGTGGTCTGCTTGAACGGGAACGGTACGGCCGCTACGCCGTCGAGCGGCGGGTGGGGGAAGGGTCCCGGGCTGATGTTGTCGCCCACGTCGAGCAGGAGCTCGATGTCGTCCTCCCGGCCGTGGCCGTCGAGGATGCGGCGCAGGATCTTCTCCAGCCACGCCCCCCCCTCCCGGCAGGGGGTGCACTTGCCACACGACTCGTGGGCGAAGAACCGGACCAGCCGCCACGCCGCCCGCACCGCGCAGGTGGTGTCGTCCATGATCACCACCGCGCCCGAGCCGAGCATGGACCCGGCGGGGCCGACCACGCTGGCGTCCAGCGCCAAGTCGAGCTGCTCGGGGTAGAACCACGGCGCCGACGCCCCCCCGGGGATGAACGCCTTGAGCTTGTTGCCGTGACGGATGCCGCCGCCGTACACCGGGGCCTCCACCAGGTCTCGGAAGGTGGTGGTGCCCATCTCGACCTCGTAGACCCCGGGGCGGCGCACGTGACCCGACAGGGCGAACAGCCGGGTGCCCGCCGCCTTCTCGGTGCCGAGGGCGGCAAAGGCGGCGCCGCCGTGGGTGACGATCCAGGGGATGTTCGACAGCGTCTCGACGTTGTTGACCACGGTTGGCTGCAGGTACAGGCCCTTGGCTGCCGGGAAGAACGGCGGCTTGAGCCGGGGCATGCCCCGCTGGCCCTCGAGGCTCTCGATGAGGGCGGTCTCCTCGCCGACGATGTAGGCGCCCGCCCCCCAGTGCAACACGATGTCGAGCGACCAGCCCGACCCCATGATGTCGCGACCCACGTAGCCGGCGGCGTAGGCCTCGTTCAGGGCGGTGGCGAGACGCTCTTGGGCCAGCGCCATCTCGCCCCGCACGTAGATGAAGGCCTGGGCCGCCCGCACCGCGAAGCAGGAGATGAGCAGCCCCTCGATGAGCTGGTGGGGGTCGCGCTCCATGAGCGGACGGTCCTTCGAGGTGCCGGGCTCACTCTCGTCGCCGTTGACCACGAAGTAGCGGGGAAAGACGTCCTTGGGCAGGAACGACCACTTCGCCCCGGCGGGGAAGCCGGCGCCGCCCCGGCCCTGGAGGTTGGCCGCCTTGACCTCTTCCAGCACCGCGTCGGGGCCCATGCCCAGCGCCTTGCGCAGGGCGGTGTAGCCCCTCGTCGCCTCGTAGCCGGCCAAGGTGTGGCCGTCGGGGCGGGCAAGGCGGGTGGAAATGATGGGGGCGGCGTCGCTGACCGCCATCAGCGCGCCTGGCCGGGCGGGAGAGGGAGGCCCTCGGCGCCGTGGCCCGACCACCGCTCCGGGGCGACGTGCTGGCGCACGCGGGTCAGCGTGCCGTGAACGGGCACCTCGTCGGTGCGCCGGCCGGCCCGCAGGTCGTCGAACAGGGCGTCAACCTGATCGTGAGTGATGTTGAGGAAGTAGCGGTAGTTGACCTGGAGGCAGGGTGCGTCGGTGCACGCAGCGATGCACTCCACGTCTTCCAGCGTGAACATCCCGTCGTCGGTGGTGGCGCCGGCCTTGACCCCGAGGCGGGCTTCGCAGTGCTCGAGCAGCTCCTCGCCGCCGAGCAGCAGGCAGGAGATGTTGGTGCACACCCCGACGACGTAACGCCCGACGGGCTCGAGCTTGAACATCCCGTAGAAGCTGCAGGTCCCCAGGACCTCGGCAGGGGTGATCCCGAGCAGCTCGGCGATATGGGCCATGGCGTCGCGGCTCACCCACCCCTCCTGCTCCTGAGCCACGTGCAGCAACGGGATGAGCGCCGAGCGGCTGCGGGGATAGCGCCCGATGATGGTGCGGGCCAGCTCCTCGTTATCGGGGCTGAGGCGGCTCACCGGTCGACCTCGCCCATGATCGGATCCACCGAGGAGATGACGGCCACGGCGTCAGGGATGAGACCGCCGCGCATCATGTGGGGCAGCGTCTGCAGGTTGTAGAACGACGGGCCCCGGATGTGGAGGCGGTAGGGCTTGCCGCTCCCGTCGGACACCAGGTAGCAGCCCAACTCACCCCGGGGGGACTCCACCGCCACGTAGACCTCGCCCTCGGGCACCCGGAAGCCCTCCGTGAAGATCTTGAAGTGGTGGATCAGCGCCTCCATCGACTCGTCGATCCGAGCCCGAGGCGGGGGGGTGATCTTCCTGTCCTGCACGCGGTAGTCGCCTCCGGGCATGCGGTCGACGATCTGGCGGACGATGTCGATCGACTCTCGGATCTCGTTGAGGCGGATGGCGTAGCGGTCGAACACGTCCCCGTAGCTGCCCACCACCACGTTGAAGTCGACCTGGTCGTAGGCGAGGTAGGGCAGGTCGCGGCGCAGGTCCCAGGGAACGCCGGTGGAGCGCAGGATGGGCCCGGTGGCGCCGAGCGCCACCGCCTCCTCCGGGGTGAGCAGGCCGATCCCCTGGGTCCGGCCCCGCCAGATGGGCTGGCCGGTCATCAGGTCGTCGTACTCCTCGAGCCGCGACGGCAGGGCGTCGAGGAGGCGCAGCACGTCATCGCGCCAGCCATCGGGCAGGTCGACGGCAACCCCTCCGGGGCGGACGTAGTTGTGGTTCATCCGCAAGCCGGTCGTCTTCTCGAAGAACTGCAGCACCATGTCCCGCTCACGCCAGCCATAGAGGATCATCGAGATGGCACCCAGGTCCATCCCGTTGGTGGCGAGGAACAGGAAGTGCGACGAGATCCGGTTGAGCTCGCACATCAGCATCCGGATCCAGGTGGCCCGGGGCGGGATGTCGACCTCGAGCAGGGCCTCGGTGGCGAGCGAGAAGACCAGCTCGTTGAAGAACGGGCTGGCGTAGTCCATCCGGGTGACGTTGGTGGCGCCCTGCAGGTAGGTCAGGTCCTCGCCGGTCTTCTCCATCCCCGTGTGCAGGTAGCCCATGATTGGCTTGGTGCGCAGCACCGTCTCGCCCTCGAGCTCGAGCATCACGCGCAGCACGCCATGGGTGCTCGGATGCTGCGGGCCCATGTTGATGATCATGGTCTCGTCCTCGGGACCGGCCCGGTCCGCCTGCTCGGCGGCCGCCACCTCGGACAGGCGCAAAACCGAGCCCTGTTCCCGCAGGAGCTCCGCAGCCGTGGACGCGCCGCGCGCCGCCAGCTCCTGCGCCCCCTCGGAGGTGATCGCCCCCGGGTACACCCGCTCGGTGCTGGTCATCGCCGCCTCACCGGGGCGCTCCAGCGGCCTTGAACTGCACCGGGATGCGGCCGACCGAGTAGTCCTTGCGCAGGGGGTGGCCCTCCCAGTCCTCGGGCATGAGGATGCGGGTCAGGTCGGGGTGCCCTTCGAAGGCGACGCCGAACATGTCGAACACCTCCCGCTCCGGAGCCTCGCTGCTGGGGTGAAGGTCGTACAGCGAGTCCAGCACGGGATCGTGCTCGGGCACCTGCACCCGTAGCCGCAGCCGCTCCCGCCGCTCGAACGACAGGAGTGTGACCACAACCTCGAAGCGTTCCGGTGCCACCCCCGGGGGTAGCCCTGATCGGCCCGGATGGGTGAGGTAGTCGACGGCGGTGACGTCGACGCACATGGTGAACCCCTCCTGGCGCAGCCCGGCGACCACGTCCCGATAGGCGCCCCGGGGGGGGTGGAGGACGACCTGGCCGAGGGCCCGGGTCTCGGGAACGCCGTGGCGCAGCTCCACATCGGCCATCGAGGTTGCCGCTACCTCGGGGTGGCGACGTGGACCGGGACCCGCTCGCCCCCCCCCTGCTCGTCGACTCGGATGCCGGCGCCGGTCCCTGGACGGCGCAGGATCTGGCCGGTGCGGACCAGCTCGTGGAGCGTGAGGATCGAGTGCAGCAACGTCTGGGGGTTGGGCGGGCACCCTGGTGCGTAGACGTCGACCGGCACCACCTGGTCGATGCCCTGGACGAGGGCGTAGTTGTTGAACATCCCTCCGCTGGAAGCACACACCCCCATGGACAGGACCCACTTGGGCTCCACCATCTGGTCGTAGACCTGGCGCAGCACCGGCGCCATCTTCTGGCTCACCCTCCCGGCCACGATCATGAGGTCGGCCTGACGAGGCGACGCCCGAAACACCTCCATCCCGAAGCGGCTGAGGTCGAAGTGCGACGCACCCGTGGCCATCATCTCGATCGCGCAGCAGGCCAGGCCGAAGGTGGCGGGCCACATGCTGTTGCGCCGGGCCCACTTGACGGCGGCCTCGAGGTTGCCGGTGAGGAAGTTGTGCTGGAGCCCGCCGAGACCCTCGCCCCGGCCCATCAGCTCGCCTCCCCGCCTCGTTGCTCGCCCGTCGCCACCCCTGCCCCTACCGGCTCACGCCCGTCGAGGCCGACGAGGCGAACGGTCGAGGTGGTCGTGCGGCCGGGCTCGTTGGCCAGCCCGAGCGGCCGTTGGTGTGCGATCGGGCCCCAGTCGAGCCCGCCCTCGGCAACCTCCCACAGGAACGACAAGAAGAACGGGACGATGAACACCACGACCGCCAGCAGACCGTAGAGGCCGAGTTGGCGGTGCAGCACGGCCCATGGGAACAAGAAGATGATCTCGATGTCGAACACGATGAAGATCATGGCCACCAGGTAGAAGCGCACGGGAAAGCGCCGGGCCGGTCCACGAGTCGGGACGATCCCGCACTCGTAGGGCGCCTGCTTGGCCAGCGTCGGCCGCCGGGGAGCCAGGAGCCTCGAGGTGCCGATGCTCAGCACCACGAAGCCCACGGCCAGCACGAACATCACCACCAGGGGCAGGTACTGATCCATGGGGGCCCAACACTAACCGCCCACGCCCCAGCACGCCCGTCTGGCCGGGTTCCTCGTGGCCGCGTCGGCGGCCTCAGACCTTCGCTTGTGAGCGGTGCTCGGAGGCGACCTTGTCCCGGCGGTGCAGGGCGTTGCAGGTGACCCCGAGAAGGATGGCCGAGGCGATGGTGATGAGTGCCGGCGGGAGCCGGCGGGCGCCGAGGTCGCGGGCCATGATCACCGAGATCTCCGGGGCTCCGGGCTGGGCCTCGGCCTTGGGCGGGGTCTCCCCGAACTCGATGCACCTGGCGTCCGGCGGGCACGTCTGGCCCGTTTCGAGGGTCACGACCGGCACCACACGCTGCACTTGGATGATCGCGTACTGGGGTGGGGTCGGCCCCGGCAGCCGCGACAAGAGGTTGTCGGGGTCCTTCCCCCCCATGGCGTAGGCGTCCGTGGTGACGTAGTCAGAGGTGGCCTCGAACACGGCGACCCCGCTCTCCTCACCGGCGAGGGCGGCGTCGGCCGACGCCTGGGCCTCACCGCGGATGACGTCGCCCTCGGGTAGCTCAGTCCATTTCGACAGGTCGCGAGCTTCGACGAGCGCCGCCTGTGAGGTGTCGTCAGGTCGGGTGCTGGTGAGCACCTCGACGACGCTCCACGTGGGCGACGGACCCTGCAGACCGATCCCGTAGGCCCACCACGCCAGTCCCATGATCGTCATCCAGCCCCAGAAAGCCGCCGCTGCGACCAGGAACCCGAGGCGGACGCCGAGGTTGGTGGCGAGCAGCACGTACGCCGATCCCATGAGGACCAGGACCGCCACCAGCACGACGAGGACGCCGCGGATGGTGGGGTCCCAGGTGACGCTGAGAGCGACCGTGGCGGCCAGGGACGCCATCACGCCTCCCCGCCCGGGGACGGCCCACCTGGTGGCCCCGGCCCCTCGCCCTCCTCGGGCCGCGGCGGGTCGCCGTCGTTCTCGCTCGGCGTCCCGCCGGCCGCCGGCGGTGCCTCACCCGGTACCGGCGGCGCGGTGGCGTCGGCCTCCTGCTGGCGCTCCACGCTGTCAGCCAAGCCCCGCTCGTAGTCGACGATGGCCTGGACCTGCTCGGGAGTGAGGACCTGCCCGAAGTACGGCATGTTGCCGTCGCTGAACCCGCCGATGCCGTACTGCTCGCCGATCTCGGCACCGTCGGCCACGAACTCCACGTGGTCCTCGGCCGCCGGGAACTGCTCCACCGAGTTGTACAGGCTGGGCCCGAAGTAGCCGCCGCCGGGGAGCTCGGGCTGGCCGTAGGACCAGCCCTCGGTATGGCACCGCGCGCAGTTGACGTTGAACAGGGCCTGGCCCAGCGTGGCCTCACCTTGGCCCTCGGCTCGCAGGCGCTCGAGCTCGGCCTCGGCCTTGTCGGTGTTCTGCTTGCGGGCCTCCTCCGGCGTGATGGCGATGCGGTGGAGGTACAGGATCAGGTTGTCGAGCTGTTGGTCGTTGAGCGGGCCGCCGCCCTCGAGGCCCCAGGCGGGCATCGGCGAGTGGGGCCGCCCGTACACCAGCACCTTGCGGATCTGCTCGTCGGTCATGCGCAGCGTGACGTCGTTGAGCGAGGGGGCCGACCACTGCACCTGGCGCAGGTCGCCCGTCACGGGGTCGGTGAGCGTGTAGGGCACGGTCGCCCCCAGCCCCTGCATGCCGCCGTGGCAGCCGGCGCAGTTGAAGCCACCGTCGGCGGTGGGCGAGAACAGCGCCCCCCCGCCGATGGGCTGGTCGTGGATGAAGAACACGCCGCCGAGGCGCTCGTTGAAGTCCTCGACGGCCCCGGCCTGGCGACCGGGCTCGGCCAGCCAGTACAGCGGGAGGCCCACACCGCAGATCGCCAGCGTGATCAACCCCCAGGTGAGGGCCCGCTCCAGGCGTGGGCCTTCCAGCGCATCGTCGTCGAGATAGGGCTTGCGGTTGGGCGCCAGCTCGAGCTCGGAGCCGACCTCGGGCTTGGCCCGGCGGACGTTGGCCAGCAGGTACAGGCCCCAGCCGACCACGATCGCCAAGGCGACGACGATGGCGATCGACTGCTGCACCGTTGCGGCGACGGTCATGCGTTCAGTGCTCCGACGACCCGCCGACGCAGTGCGGGCCCTCGGCTTCCTGGCCGGTGGTGTTGGTGCCGATGGGCGGGCCGTCGACCACCAGCCCGGTGTCGACGGTGATCACGCCGCCGCTGAGGGTGACCGGGAACTGGTCCATGCCGCGGGGGGCGGGGCCGGCCTTCTTCTCGCCCACCCGGTTGTACTGCGACCCGTGGCAGGGGCACTCGAACCATTGTGAGGTGATGCACCAGGGCACTCGGCAGCCCAGGTGCGGGCACTTCTGGTAGAGCGCCACCACCCCCGCTTGCATGCCCGCCTGCACGCTCGGCCCGTAGACCCCGGAGGCAGCCTGCACCGCGTCGGGCGGGAAGGGGTTGATGTAGAAGCGCCCTTCAGGGACGTAGAACGGCTCGCGGGTGTCGCGGATGGTGGAGAGGACGTCGTCGATGCTGCCCACGTTGATCTTCGAACCGAAGCCGCCCGACAGCGTGGGCCAGAGAAAGGCGATGCAGGCGGCGCCGAAGCCCGAGAGCGAGAAACCCATGAGCCCGACGATGCTGCGGTTGAAGAACTGACGGCGTGTGACGCCGATGGCCTCCTCGTCAGGCGGGATGTACGGAGCGGGAGGGGCGTCCTCCACCCGGGTCAGCTCGGTCCCAGTGGAGGTGCGGGCCAGCACCGCCTGGCGCTCAACCTCGCGCCCAGTGGGCCGGCGCGCTCCCTCGACCTGATCCTGGCCGGCTTCGCCGGCCCGTGCCCGGGCGGTGTCGCGGCGACGCGAGGTGGTGAACAGCACCAGCGCGGCCAGCGCCACCAACACGGGGATGGCGATGGTGAGGACGGTCGTGCCTTCCATCACAGCACCTCGCTCGGTCTACAGGTCGAAGAAGACGCCATCGTTCCAGGGGAAGGTGAAGTTGAACCCGGGGCCCCGGAAGAACGAGCCGATGATGACCAGCACCGCCCAGAACATGACGAAGAGCGTGAACAGGGCGATGGCGAACTTGCGGTCCTCCGGTCGGGCCGACGGGTTGCGATCGGTGTAGGGAGCGAGCATCAGGCCGAAGATGCCCATGCCGGGGATGGTCACGCCGGCGACCATGGGGTGGAACATGGTCAGCAGCTCCTGGAGGCCGAGGAAGTACCAGGGCGCCTTCGAGGGGTTGGGCGTGAGGTTGAAGTTGGCCAGGCTGAGCAGCGGCGCGTTGACCACGGCGGAGAAGACCAGGAGGAAGGCGGTCATCGCCAGGCAGGCGACGAACTCGCCGACGAGCAGGTGGGGCCAGGTGTGGACCTTGTCGACCGGCTTGGCCTTGACGTCCTGGATGGAGCCGGCCTTGACCACGGTGAGGAGGCGCTGGGTGTGCCCCTCGGGGCCGGTGGCCAACGGCGGCGCCTGGGCGCCGGCACCGGGCATGGTGGCGACGGCGCCGCCGGCGGGACGCTCGGCGGTGGCCACCCCACCTCCCTCGGACGCTCCCCGGGCCGCCTCGGAGCGGGCCAGGAGGTGGGCGGGGATCTTCCCGGCATCGTCGCCGCCGGCCGCGCCACCGCCGTCGGCGCCCCCGGACGGCGGGCCCCCGCCCTTCTTGGCTGCCGCCTTGGCCTTGGCCTCCTGTGCCCGCTTGAGCAGGTGCTCGGGGATCTCGGTCATGGTCGTGTCGCCTCCCTCTGCCGTCGCCCTACAGTGGCCCGGAGATGCCGCCGTCCTTGCGCACCCGCCAGAAGTGCACGGCGAGGAAGATCACGAGGACGAACGGCAGCATCAGGACGTGGAGCACATACCAGCGCAGCAAGGTGTCGGTGCCGATCTCCACCCCGCCGAGCAGCACGAAGCGGACCTGATCGCCGAACACCGGGGTGTAGCCCATCATGTTGGTGCCCACGGTCACCGCCCACAGAGCCAGCTGGTCCCAGGGCAGCAGGTAGCCGGTGAACGAGAGCAGCAGGGTGAGGGTGAGCAGGATCACCCCGATCACCCAGTTGAACTCCCGGGGCGGCTTGTAGGCGCCGTGGTAGAAGACCCTGGCCATGTGCAGGAACACGCTCAGCACCATCAAGTGGGCTCCCCACCGATGCATGTTGCGCACGAGCAGCCCGAACGTCACCGACGTGTGCAGGGACTGGATGTCGTCCCACGCCTGGGCGGCGGTGGGGCGGTAGAAGAACATCAAGAAGATGCCGGTGACGGTGAGCACGATGAACAGGAAGAACGAGAGGCCGCCGAGGCACAGGGTGTAGCTGACCTTGACCGCGTGGCGCTTCACCTTGACCGGGTGCAGGTGGTACAGCACCGAGTTCATGATCACGTAGGACCGGTTCCGGGGGCTGTCGGTGTAGCCCTTGCGGAAGATCGAACCCGGCCGGAAGATCGAGTTCCAGGCCTGGGAGCTCTGCATGGTCTCGAGCCGCTTGCCGACCTTCTCGGCCAGCCCTCCCCCGTGGCCCTGGACGGTCCTGGCCATGCTAGAAGCGCATCCCGTAGCCGTAGCCGTGGTTGTTGTCGCGCTGGTGCTGGTCGCCGTCGCGAGCCGCCACTCCGGCCTTGCCGAGGACGATGACCCCGGTGGGACACCGGTCGACACATAGGGCGCAGCGGGTGCAGATGTCCTCGTCGACCACGAAGATGACGTGGTCGTCGGGATCGATGCCCGGGGCCGTCGTGTTGGTGGCGTCGGTGATGGCCTCGGTGGAGAGCATGTGGATGCACTTCCACGGGCAGATGTCGACGCAGCCCTCGCACATGATGCACTCGGACTGGTCGATGTGGAGGAACTGCTTGGGCTTCACCGACTTCGACAGCGCGTCGGGCGCGATCTCCTGAAGGACGTAGTCGCCTGAGAAGGTCGGCATGGGCGGGTTGGCATCAGTCTTGGGCATAGGTCAGGCCTTCTTCACGAGCTTGACGAGGGGACGACCGAACGGAGAGGTCTCGAGCTCGGGCTGGCCAGTGGCACCTGCCTTGCCCCGGGTCTGCCACAGCTTCCACACCACGACCTGGGCGACGAGGAAGGCGCCGTAGATGGCGCTGACCACGACGTCGCGGAGCACCAGGTAGGTGAGGTCGAACGGCAACTTGGTGAACACGGCGCCGGGGCCGGCCAGCAAGCGGTCGGGCCGCCAGTTGAGCTCGTTGTCGGCCCAGGTGAGCCACTGGTGGGGCACCACCCCATAGGCCATGAACAGCACGAAGAACACGAACGTGGCCGCCAACATCGCTTCGCCCCAGGTGAGGGGGGTGTCGAGTGGCCGGCGCTTCATCCGCGACAGACCGGCGGCGATGGAACCGAAGGTCACCGCCAAGGACACGCCGAACGCAACCAACCGGTGACCTCCTCCCCGCTCATGCCGATCCCCGACTAGTGAAAGTTCTCACATTGTACGCCGTGGTGCCGGGAAAGCGTATCGACCCAGCCGCACGCCTACCCACTCCCCAGGTCCTCCCCCTCCTCGGCGATGGCCGTCAGGTCTACCACCGACCCGAGGCGCCCGGCACATCGCAGGCCCGGAATCGGGGACGTCGGCGACTTGCTCTCTGGCCGAGCGATCAACGTAGGCTGGCGACCGTCAGGCGGGCGGCCGCTGCCGTCCGAGGTACCGACCCGACGCTGGAGGTGAGACGTGACCGAGGTCCCCGAGCACCTCCTGCAGCGCTCGCGGGAGCGTCGTGCCGCCCTCGGCCTCAGCGGTGGCGGTGACGGTGACGCTGCTCCCCCCCCCTCGTCGGCCAGCCCCGCAGTTCCCTCCGCCGCCCCGGCGGCGGCCCCGGCGGCCGCTGCTCCGGCAGCTCCGGTAGCGCCCACCGGGCCTCCCCCGCCACCCCCCCCGCCCCCTCCCTACGTCGCCGCCGCGCTCGGGCGCCCCAAGATCCCGGCGTGGGCCGTGCCCGTGCTCGCCCTGCTGCCGATCTGGGCGGTCGTCTACGCCGGGTCTCTCGTGGTGCCCGAGAAGGGCATCACCGACCCGGTGCTGCTCCAAGGCCAGTCCATCTACGCCGCCTCGTGCGCCAGCTGCCACGGAGCCGACGGCGGCGGCGGCGTCGGCCGCCCGCTCAGCGCCGGGGAGGTGCTCGCCACCTTCCCCGACCCCGCCCAGCACATCGACTGGGTCGTGAACGGCTCACCGCCCGCGGGCACCCCGTACGGCAACCCCGACCGACCGGGCGGCCAGCACATCTCGTCGCAGACCTCAGGTGGCCCCATGCCCCCCTTCGGCGACCTGCTCACCGAGGAGGAGATCCTTGCCGTGGTGCGCTACGAGCGCGAGATCCTCGGCGGCGAGGCGGAGTCGGCCCTGGCGGGCGGCGAGGGCGGGGTCCCCGCCGGCGAGGCCCCGGCGGAGGAGGCCCAGAGCGCCGGTGGCGACGACTCCTCGGAGGCCGGGAGCGGAGGCTGACCTCCACCCGCGCCGAGGTGGTGGTGGTCGGCGGTGGTCCCGCCGGCGCCGCCACCGCCTACTGGCTCGCCCAGGCCGGCCACGACGTGGTGGTCGTCGAGCGCAAGACCTTCCCCCGCGACAAGACCTGCGGTGACGGGCTCACCCCGCGGGCCGTGCGCCAGCTGGCCGACATGGGCCTCGAGGACCAGGTGGCGGCCGGCCACCATCGCTTCGTCGGCCTGCGGGCGGTGGCGCACGGCGTCACCCTCGAGCTGCCGTGGCCGGACCACCCCCACTTCCCCTCCCACGGTTACGTCGTGCGGCGCCGCCACCTCGACCAGCTGGTGGCCGAGCACGCGGTCAAGGCCGGCGCCACCCTGCTGCAGGGCAGCGAGGTGCTGGGCCCGGTCCTCGAGCGCGGCCTGGTGGCCGGGGCGGTGGTGCGCCGGGGCGCCTCGGCCGAGCCCGAGGAGCTGCGGGCCCGCTACGTGGTGGTCGCCGACGGGGCCAACTCCCGCTTCGGCCGGGCGCTGGGCACCTCCCGGAACCGCTCGTATCCCCTCGGCATGGCCATCCGCGGCTACTGGCGCAGCCCGCGACACGACGATCCGTGGATCGAGAGCGCCCTGGACGTGCGCGACCGCAACGGTGCCTCGCTCCCCGGCTACGGCTGGATCTTCCCGCTGGGCGACGGGACCATCAACGTCGGGATCGGGCTGCTGTCGACCTTCCGTCACTGGAGGCAGGTCAACACCTCGCACCTCATGGCCGAGTTCGCCGCCACCGCGCCGGCACGCTGGGGGATCAGCCCCGAGACCCAGGTCGGCCAGCCCACCGGCGGACGCCTGCCCATGGCGGGGTCGGTCGGGCCCAAGGCAGGGCCGACGTGGCTCGCGGTGGGCGACGCCGCCGGGTCGGTCAACCCGTTCAACGGCGAGGGCATCGACTACGCCTACGAGACCGGCCGCATGGCCGCCGGGGTGGTCAGCGAGGCGCTCACGAGCGGCGACGGTCTCGCCCTGCAGCGCTACCCGGAGATGCTGCGGCGGGAGTTCGGCCTGTACTTCAAGGTGGCCCGGGGCTTCGCCGCCATCATCGGCCGGCCGGTGCTGATGCGCGAGCTCACCCGGGTGGGGATGCACTCCCGGTCGCTCATGGAGTGGGTGCTGCGCATCATGGCCAACCTGCTGCGCCCCGACGAGCTCGGCCCCGCCGAGACGGCGTACCGAGCGGTCGCCGCCCTCGCCCGCCTGGTACCGGAGCGCTCGCCCTAGACAGGGCGGCTGCGTCAGCCAGCGGCCGCCGGGTCGACGAGCCACAGCACCCGCGGAGCCCGAACGCGAGCGGCGGGGACGTCGTCGCCCCGGCACAGCCGCTGCCACGCGTCGGCCTTGGCGGCACCGCTGACCGTGACCACCGCTACACCGGCCCGGGTGATCCCCGGATAGGTCAGCGTGAGCCGGGGATGGGGGTGGGCGTCATCGCCGGTGGCCACCACCAGGCGGTCGTCGACGTCGAGGGCGGGCGACCCGGGGAACAGCGAGGCGGTGTGCCCGTCGTCACCCAGCCCCAGGTGCACGAGGTCGATCGGCGCCACCTCGCCCACCAGGCGGTGGTAGGCATCGGCGGCCGCCTCGAGGCTGGCGCCGGCCTCCCGCATCGACCGGACCGCTCCCGGGTCCACGTGGTCGAGCAGCACCTCCCGGGCCATCCCCTCGTTGGAGTCGGGCGAGCCGACCGGCACCCACCGCTCGTCGCCGAACAGCACGGTCACACCTCGCCAGTCGATGTCCCTGGCCGCCAACGCCTGGTAGCACCGCCGGGCGGTGCTCCCGCCGGACAGGGCGACCGTCGACGGCGCCTCGGCGGCCACCAGGGCGGCGAAGGCGCCGGCCACGTCGTCGACGACGTCGACCTCGCCAACCGGGGGTCGCTGGGACATGCCCCGATCCCTACCCGGAACGAGCAAGCGGGGCTAACGCTCAACGGTGAGCGGCGAAGGGCCAGGCTGGGGGCCCTGGTACCGGGACCACGTCACCACAGCCCGCCGGCGGCAGCGGGAAGACGTGATCCCGGCGGGGAACGACCCAGCCCGGATGGCCACCGTCGGGGGCGGGCACGACGCGGCGGGCCGCTGCAACGTCGCCGACCTCGTGCTCGATGCCGGGCTCCTCGGCCTCGAGGCCGATCCGGGAGCGCAGCGCCTCCTCGCAGAGCTCGTCGCGCCACTCCAGCGGGAGGTTCGGCGCGTGCTCTAGGCGCCCCGCCCCGTAGTCCACCCGGCCGGGCACCCCGACCACAGCGGCATCGACAGCTCCGGCGGCCAGCACCTCCTCCATGAGGGCCACCAGCGGGGCGGCACCGGGGGTCGGAGGGGTGGGCACCTCTCGACGGTGGCTGAGCACGCCGCCGGCCTCGGCCCGAGCGACCCGCATCGAGGTCCCGCCGAGGTCGACGGCGAGCACGGCCGCCACCTCAGGACCTGCACTCGTGCCACCCGCCGAGAGGCCCGGCGAGCTCAGCCGCCTCAGGAGGTCCCCACGAGCCGGGCGGGTACGGGTGCACGGGGCCGGGCCGGTCCAGCACCGGCTGCACCACCCGCCAGGCCTCGGCGAGGCTGTCGGCCCGGGCGAAGCGGCGCCGGTCGCCCTCCATGGCGTCCTCCAGGAGGCGCTCGTAGGCCTCCTGGCGGGGGCCGAACACCCGGTCGAAGGACACGTCCAGCTCGACCTGGCGCGTCTCGAGCTCGTCGCCGGGCGCCTTGGCCGACAACTGGAAGGTGACGCCCTCGTCGCCGCCCAGGCGGAACACCAATAGGTCGGGCTCGGGCTGGGTGCCTCCGGAGGGGGCGAACAGCAGACGAGGCGGCGCCTGGAAGCGCACCACGCACTCCAGGGTGGCGGTGGCCATGCGCTTGCCCGACCGGACCAGGAACGGCACCCCCGCCCACCGCCACGAGTCGATCTCGAAGCAGGCGGCAACGTAGGTCTCCACCTCCGACGCCGGGTCGACGCCGGGCTCGTCGCGGTAGCCGAGGTACTGGCCCCGCACCACCCGGTCGGGGTCGAGCGGGCGCATGGCCCGCAGCACCTTGACCTTCTCGTCCCGGAGGGCGTCGGCGTCGGCCGCCACCGGGGGCTCCATGGCCACCAGCGTGACCACTTGGAGGAGGTGGTTCTGCACCACGTCGCGCAACGCCCCCACGCTCTCGTAGAACGAGCCCCGCCCCTCGATCCCGAACGGCTCGGCCAAGGTGACCTGGACGCTGTGGACGTAGCCCCGGTTCCAGACCGGTTCGAGGAGGGAGTTGGCGAAGCGGAACACCAGGAGGTTCTCGACTGACTCCTTCCCCAGGAAGTGGTCGATGCGGTACACCCGCTCCTCCGGAAAGGCCGAGGCCACGCACGCGGCCAGCGCGGCGGCAGACGCGCTGTCGCGACCGAAGGGCTTCTCGACCACGAGGCGGGCCCGCTGGTTCAGTCCGACCCGCGCCAGCCCGCTGATGACGTCGTCGAACAGCTCGGGGGGGATGGCGAGGTAGATCAGCGGCAGCTCGTAGCCGGCCAGCCGGGCCGCCAACACGTCGTAGACCTCGTGGTGGCGGTAGTCGCCGGCGATGTAGCACAGCGAGGCGGCCAGCGACGCGAACACCTCCTCGTCCACCGTGCCGACCCTTTCGGCCACCGACCGACGGGCGTAGGCCGCCAGCTGGTCGTCGTCCCACGGAGACGACGCCACCCCCACGACCGGGATGCCGTCGAGCAACGAGCGTCGGGCCAGGCCATAGACCGCGGGGAAGAGCTTCTTGCGGGCGAGATCGCCGGTGGCGCCGAACAGCACCAGAGCGTCGCAGTGCACGAGCTCACGCCTCCCGGTTGCGCTCTTCGTCCCCTGCCTCGTGCGGGCGCTGCTCGACCGACTCGGTGGTGTGGCCCCCGAACTGCTTGCGCAGCGCGGCCACGACCTTCATGGCCGGCGAGTCGAGCTGGCGGGAGGAGAACCGGGCGAACAGTGCCGCGGAGATGACCGGGAGCGGGACGGCCAGGCGGACGGCCTCGTTGACCGTCCAGCGCCCCTCGCCGGAGTCGTGGGCGCGGCCGGCGATCGACGCCAAGGCCGGGTCGCCGTCGAGGGCGAGGCACAGCAAGTCGAGCAGCCACGAGCGCACCACGCTGCCGTGGCGCCAGGCCTCCACGGCGCCGTCGACGTCGATCTCGAGCTCGGCGGCGGCGAGCAGCTCGTAGCCCTCGGCGTAGGCGTGCATGAGGCCGTACTCGATGCCGTTGTGGACCATCTTGGTGTAGTGCCCGGCGCCGCTCGGGCCGGCGTGGACGAAGCCGCCCTCCTCGGGGGCCAGGGCGTCGAACACCGGCTGTAGGGCGGCGACGTGCTCGGGGGCGCCCCCCACCATGAGGCAATAGCCCTCCTCGAGGCCCCACACGCCCCCGCTCACGCCGGCGTCGACGAAGCCGATGCCTCGCGCCGCCAGGTCGCCAGCCCGGCGGATGGAGTCGTGGTAGTTCGAGTTGGCCCCGTCGACGACGACGTCGCCCTCACCCAGGTGGTCGGCGATCTCGGCGATGGCGGCCTCGGTGGGATCGCCGGAGGGGACCATCGTCCACACCGCCCGGCTCCCCTCGCCCAGGCGTTCGACCAGCTCGGCGATGCTGGCGACCTGCGAGACCTCCGGGTTGCGGTCGTAGCCGACCACCTCGTGGCCGGCCCGCTCGAGTCGCGTCGACATGTTCGCCCCCATGCGGCCGAGGCCCACCATGCCCAGCTTCACGTCGCCACCGCCAGCAGGTCGCCGACGGCGACCCGTCCCGCCCGCAGACCTCGCTGCTGGAGCGCGAGGAGATCGCCCGCCGCCTGGGCCCGCTTCAGCGTCGAGAAGCCGAAGGGCTTGCCGGGGATGTCGAGGTCGACGGGGTCGTCACCCACCACCTGGACGAACACCCCCGAGGGCGGCCCGCCCTTGTGGAGCTGGCCGGTGGAGTGCAAGAAGCGGGGCCCGATGCCGAGCGTGGTGGCCACCCGGAGGCGGTCGCGCAGCTTCAGGCGGGCCGCCTGAAGGCCGCCGAGCAGCTCGGTGTCGTCGGGGTCGACGTAGGCCTGGATGGCGACGTAGTCACCGGCGCCGACCTGGTCGAGGAGCTCGGCCAGCGGAACCGTCGGGATGTCGGGGAGCCCCGCCGCCAGGACACGGCTGGTGGCCTCCTTGGCGGCGGCGACGTCGGGTTGGTCGAAGGGGTTGATGCCGAGCACCGCCCCCGCCAGGGCCACGGCCTGCTCCCAGAGCAGCACCAGCCCACCGAGGTCGAGCGGGCGGCGGTAGCCCAGCTCGACCACGGGGTGCCCGGCCTCGACCAGCTCCTCGAGCCCCGGACGGTACCCCGTCAACACGAAGAGCCGGTCGTCGCCGTAGCGATCAGGGCCGGCGAGGAACTCACCGGCCACGGGGACGACGCCGGTGCCTCCCTTGCCCGTGGACTCGGCGACGAGCTGCTCCAGCCACAAGCCGAAGGTCCCGATCTCGTAGGGCAGCTCGAGGGTGAGCTTGTCCCGGCGCAGTCGGACGCCGGCGCCGATGATGGCGGCCAGCCGCAGCGCCGGGTTGCTGGCGGGGTCGACGTCGGGACCGGTAACGGCGGCGGCCGCCATCGCCCGGTCGAGCAGGCCGGCCACATCGACGCCGAGCAGCGCGGCGGGCACCAGGCCGAAGTACGACAGGGCGGAGTAGCGGCCGCCGATGTCGGGCCGGTTCTCGAACACCGCCCGAAACCCTCGCTCCCGTCCGAGGTCAGCGAGCTCGGTGCCGGGGTCGGTGACGGCGACGAAGCGGCGGCCGTCCTCGCCGGTGAGGGCCCAGAAGTGCGCCAGCTGGCTGACGGTCTCGATGGTCGTGCCCGACTTGGAGGCGGCGACGAACAGGCAGGCGTCGAGGTCGAGCTCATCGGCGACCCGCGCCACCGCTGCGGGATCGGTCGTGTCGAGCACCCGCAGGTCGAGCGACCCCCGAGCGGCACGGAAGGTCCGCCACAGCACCTCCGGGAACAGGCTGGAGCCGCCCATGCCGAGCAGCACGGCGTGGCGCAGCCCGTCGGCTGCGGCCCTGGCGGCGAACGCCTCGAGTTCAGGGACCTGCGCCAGCATCTCGGCGACCACGGGCAGCCACCCGAGGCGGTCGGCCACCTCGGTGGGATCTTCCTGCCAGAGGGTGTGGTCGCCGGCCCACAGGCGTGCCGGCGCCCGGCGGGCCACGAGGTCGTCGGTGGCGGCATCGACGGCGGCGGCAAGGCTCCCGAGGCGGGTGCGGGTGATCATGGCCGTGGCTGGAGCGCGCCGGGAGAGGGCTGGAGCGGTTTCCATCGTCGCAGCCCTTCCCCCTCGGGCCCGTCCCCACCCCCGACCTCGGCGGCGGCGGCGGCGGCGAGGTCGGCCGTGCGCTCGAGGTCGTCGCGCCCGTGGGCCAGGCTCGGGAACACGGCCTCGTAGGGGCCCGGAGCGAGCGCCACCCCCCGGTCGAGCATCGCCCGGAAGAAACGGCGGTAGATGCCGTTCTCGGCGGCCACCCGGGCCTCGTCGTAGTCGGCGACCGGCGACTCGGAGAAGAACAGGCCCACCAGGGGACCGAGCCGGGGCACCTGCACGGGCAGGCCGGCGTCGGCGACCACCGCCTCCAGCATGGCCGCCAGCTCGCCCGCCCGCCCGTCGAGCATGGTGTAGGCGGCGGCGTCGAGCTCGCCGAGCACGGCCAGGCCGGCGGCGGTGGCGAGGGGGTTCCCCGACAACGTGCCGGCCTGGTACACGGGCCCGAGCGGCGCCAGCTGCTCCATCACCACCTGGCGGCCGCCGAAGGCACCGAGCGGCAGGCCGCCTCCGATCACCTTGCCGAAGCACCACAGGTCGGGCTGCACCCCGAAGCGACGGCTCGCTCCACCCAGCCCGACGCGAAAGCCGGTGATGACCTCGTCGAAGCACAACAGCGCGCCGGCGGCGTCGCACGCCGCCCGTAGGCCCTCGAGGAACCCCGGAACCGGCGGTACCAGGCCCATGTTGGCGGCGACCGGCTCGACCACGACCACGGCGACGTCGGCGTCGAGCTCGGGGACCCGGTTGTAGGGAGCGACCACGGTGTCGGCGACCGCACCCGCGGTCACGCCGGCGGAATCGGCGAGGCCCTGGTCGGCCACCCCGCTGCCCCCGGCGGCCAGCAGGGCGTCACTGTGGCCGTGGTAGCAGCCGGCGAACTTCACCACCTTGGTGCGCCCGGTGGCACCCCGGGCCAGGCGGACGGCCGACATCGTCGCTTCGGTGCCGCTCGAGACCAGGCGGACCATGTCCAGGCCGGGGACCCGTTCGCACAGCTGCTCGGCCAGGAGCACCTCGCCCTCGGTGGGCGCACCGTAGGTGGTGCCGGCGCGAGCGGCCTCCCTCACCGACTCCACCACCTTCGGATGGGCGTGACCGAGGATCGACGCGCCATAGCTCTGCACGTAGTCGAGGTAGCGCCGTCCCTCCACGTCCCACACCCATGCGCCCTCGGCCCGACCCACGAAGTACGGGGTGCCGCCGACCGAGTGGAACGCCCGCACCGGCGAGTTGACCCCGCCGGGGATGCGCCGTTGCGCCCGCTCGAACAGACCGGCGTTGGTGGTGGCGTCGCTCACAGCGACTCGGCGACCTCGGCGGCGAAGTAGGTGACGATCACGTCGGCCCCGGCCCGCTTCACCGCTGCCAGCTGTTCCACGGCGACCGCCCGCCCGTCGATCCAGCCCCGCTCGTCGGCCGCCTTGACCATGGCGTACTCACCCGACACGTGGTACGCGGCGACCGGGATGTCCACCGAGGACCTCACCGCAGCGATGACGTCGAGGCACGCCAGCGCCGGCTTGACCATCACCACGTCGGCGCCCTCCTCCACGTCGAGAGCCACCTCGACCAGGGCCTCACGCCGGTTGCGGAGGTCCTGCTGATAGGAGCGCCGGTCCCCGCCGCCGGCAATGCTCACGCCCACGGCGTCCCGGAACGGCCCGTACAGGGCCGAGGAGTACTTCGCCGCGTAGGCCAGGATGGCCACCTCGGGGCGGCCGGCCTCGTCCAGGGCCCGGCGCACGGCGGCCACCTGGCCGTCCATCATCCCGCTGGGGGCGACGACGTCGGCTCCGGCCTCGGCTTGAGCCCGGGCCACGCGGGCGTAGCGCTCGAGGGTGGCGTCGTTGTCGACGGTGCCGTCGCCCGCTACCACCCCGCAGTGGCCGTGGTCGGTGTACTCGTCGAGGCACAGGTCGGCCATCAGCACCACGGCGTCACCCACCTCGTGGCGCAGGTCGCGCAGCGCCGCCTGGGCGACGCCCTCGGGATCCCACGCGCCGGTGCCCTCGGGGTCCTTGGCCTCGGGGACACCGAAGAGCATCACCGCGGGCAGGCCGAGGTCGGCGAGGCGAGCGACCTCCTTGCGCAACGACTCTCGCGTGTGCTGCACGACCCCGGGAAGCGACGGGACCGGCTGCGGCTCGTCGATGCCCTCCCGCACGAACAACGGCGCCACCAGGTCGTCGACCGACAGGCGGGACTCGGCGACCAGGCGCCGCAGCGCCGGCGTGCGCCGCAGCCGGCGGGGGCGTCGGGCCGGGTAGCTCACCCGGCCAGCCTACGGCGACGCCTCCTCCCGGCCGACGACCGTTGCCTGGCGTGTGGGCGCCAGCGCCGCCACCAGCGCGTCGACCAGCCCGTCGAGGGTGTGCACAGCGGCCTCGACGGCGACGGTGAGCCCGAGGCGGCGAGCGCTGGCGGCGGTGACGGGACCGATGCAGACCACCACCGGCGGCACGGCGTCGGGGCCGGCCACCTCGACGAAGCTGGTGACCGTCGACGAGGAGGTGAAGGCGATGGCGTCGGCGCGAGCCACCGCGGCCAGCGCCTCGGGCGGTGGGCGGGCGGGACGTGTGCGGTAGGCCTCGACCACGTCGACGTCCCAGCCCGCCGCCCGCAACCCGTCGGGCAGCACGTCACGGGCGACCGCGGCCCGAGGCAGGAGCACCCGGCCCCGCCCCCGACCGGCCGAGGCGGGCGGTGGCGGTGGCGGTAGGGCATCGAGCAGCCCCTCGGCGACGAAGCGCTCGGGTACCACGTCGGCCACCACTCGGGCCTCGGCCAGCGCTTGGGCGGTACCCGGGCCGATGGCCGCAACCCGCGCCGGACCGAAGGCCCGCGCGTCGCGCAGCAGGGGGAGGAAGCGCTCGACGGCGTTGGCCGAGGTGAACACCACCCAGTCGTAGGACCCAACCGACGCAGCCGCGGCCCGCAACGCCGCTCCTCCATCGGCGGGCTCGTCGATCTCGATGGTGGGGAGCGCGATCGTGGCCGCGCCGAGCCGTTGGAGGCGCCGGGTGAGGGCCGCCGTCTGGTGCCGGGGCCGGGTGATCACCACGGTCCGGCCGAACAGGGCCAGCCGCTCGTACCACGCCAGGTCGAGGGCGGCGACGTCGCCGATGACGATCACCGCCGGTGGCTCGAGGTCGGCGTCGCCGAGCGCAGCGAGCGTCGTGCGCACCGTGCGTTGCTCGGGTCGGGTACCCCAGCGCACCGAGGCCACGGGGGTGGACGGCGCCAGACCTCCGGACAGCAGGCGCCGGGCGATCTCGCCCCTGGTGGCCACGCCCATGAGCACCACGACCGTCCCTCCGACCTGGGCCACCGCCTCCCAGTCGGTGGGCGTGGCCCCGAGCCCGTCACCGTGGCCGGTGACCACGGTGAACGAGGTCGCCAGCCCCCGAGCGGTGAGGGGCACCCCGGCGTAGGCGGGCACGGCCACGGCCGAGGTGACCCCGGGCACCACCTCGAAGGCGACGCCTGCCGCCGCCAGCGCCGCCGCTTCCTCCGCGCCCCGAGCGAACACGAAGGGGTCACCGCCCTTCAGGCGCACGACCTCGAGCCCGGCGCTTCCCTTGGCCACCAGCAGGGCGTTGATCTCCTCCTGGGACGTGCTCGGGCCCCGGGGGGTCTTGCCCACCCCGATGCGCTCGGCCGAGGGAGGGGCGAGCTCGAGCAGCGAGGCGACCGACAGCCGGTCGTGCACCACCACGTCGGCGCCGGCCAGCACCTCGGCCCCCCGCACGGTGAGCAGCCCCGGGTCCCCTGGCCCGGCCCCAACGAGGTAGACGGTCATCGTCGCTCTCGCCCGGTCGTCGTCCGGCTCACTGCGGCCGTCACGGCGCTGGTGCTCGCCCCAGCTCGGCGAGCAGGAGATGGCCGCCGCCCGACGACAAGAGGCGCTCGCCCAGGTGCCGGCCGGCCTGGGCGGGGTCGTCGGCGGCAGGGACCACGACCTGGTCGCGCAACACCTGGCGACCGTCGAGGGTGGCCAGCACCGCTCGCATCCACAGCTGGCCGTCGGCGCCCTCGACGGCGTAGGCCCCAGCCGGGAGCTCGCAGCCACCTCCGAGCGTGGCCAGGAACCCTCGCTCGGCGGCGAGGGCCCGGTGAGTGGGAAGGTGGTCGACCGGCGCCAGCAGCGCCCGGGTGGCGGGGTCGTCGACCCGGCACTCGACCGCCAACGCCCCCTGGCCGACCTGGGGCACCATGGTCTCGGGCGACAGCACCTCGGCGGCGTACCCGTGGTGGTCGAGGCGGGCGAGGGCGGTGGCGGCGACCACGATCGCCGAGAAGCGCGGGGCTGCGGCCAGGCGGGTGTCGATGTTGCCCCGGAGCCCGATGAAGGTGAGGTCGGGGCGCACGTCGGCGAGCTGCGCCCGTCTCCGGGTGGAGCCGGTGGCGATCACGCCTCCGGGTGGGACCTGCTCGAGCGCCCGGCCCACGAGCGCGTCGCGAGGGTCGCCCCGCTCGGGGACGGCAGCGATCACCAGGCCCGGCGTGGCCAGCGCCGGGTTCGACGGAAGGTCCTTCGCCGAGTGCACGGCCACGTCGGCCCGCCCGTCGAGCACGGCCGCCTGCACCTCCTTGACGAACGCTCCCTGGCCCCCCAGCTCCCAGATGTGGCGATCGAGGGCCCGGTCACCGAAGGTCTCGACGACGACCAGGTCGACGCCGAGGCCGGCGTGGACCGCTCGGAGCAGGGCGGCGACGTGGCCGGCTTGCCAGCGGGCCAGCGGGCTCCCGCGGGTGGCGATGGCGATGCGACCGCCCACCGAGCCCACGGTAGGAGGCGCCGATGCCCGAAAGGAAGCCAGGCGGTCCCCGTCCGGCCCCTACAGGTCGAACAGGTCGCGCAGGGCCTCGGCCAGGCGCTCGCCCCGCAGGCTGCCGGCCGCGTCCTTGAGCCGCACCGTGGGCTGGTGCAACAGCTTGGCCACGACGGCCCGGGTGACGGCATCGACGGCGTCGCGCTGGGCCGGGTCGAGGCGCCGGCCCTGGCGGTCGACCTCGGCGGCCCGCAGCTCGTCGACCCGCGCCCGCAGGGCCGTGACCAACGGGGCGACCTGACGGGTGGTGAGGGCCTCCCGGTAGCGGGACACCTCGTCGTCGATCAGGTCGCGGGCCCTCGTCACCTCCCGGCGGCGCTCCGACAGGCCCCGTTCGGCGAAGGCCCGCAGGTCGTCCATGTCGAGGAGGGTCACGCCGGGCAGGTCGGCGGCGCCGGGATCGACGTCACGGGGCACGGCCACGTCGACGATGAGCAGCGGCCGACCGCCTCGGGCGGCGACCACCGGCTCGAGATCGCCGTGGTCGACCAGGACCGACGCCGCCCCGGTGGAGGTGAGCAGCAGGTCGGCCTCGGCGAGGGTGGCGGGCACGTCGACCAGGCGAACGGCCCTGCCTCCGACCCGCTGGGCCAGGGCTTCGGCCCGCTCCCAGGTGCGGTTGGCCACCAGCACGTCACGGACCCCGGCCTCGGCGAGCGACGCCACCATCCCCCCGCCGGTGTCGCCGGCGCCGAGGACGAGCACCCGCCGACCCTCGAGCGACCCCAGCCGTTCCTCGGCGAGAGCGACGGCGGCCTGCGACACCGAGGTGATGTGGCGGGAGATGGCGGTTTCGCTGCGCACCCGCTTGCCCACCTCGAGGGCGTGGCGGAACAACATGTTGAGCACCGGGCCGGTGGCCCCCTCGGCGCTGGCGACCTCCCAGGCCCCCTTGACCTGGCTGAGGATCTCGCTCTCCCCGAGCACGGCGGAGTCGACCCCGGCAGCCACGGTGAACAGGTGCGCCACCGCGCCGGCGTCGTGGAACTGGTACAGATGGTCGGCGAAGTCCTCCGGCGGCAACGAGCTCAGCTCCGAGAGGAAGTCGCGGATGTCGCCCACGGCGCCGTGGAACCGCTCGGCGTGGGCGTAGATCTCGGTGCGGTTGCAGGTGGACAGCACCACCGCCTCGGTCACGTCGTCTCGGCCGCGCAGGTCGTGGAGCGCCTTGGGGATCTGCTGGCGCGAGACGGTCATCCGCTCGAGGAGAGGAAGCGGGACACACCGGTGGTTGAGCCCGACGACGATCACCGACACGTGGCCACGCGCTTCCTTCCTCCGGCTTCGCAGGCCGGGCCGTGCCGGCCCAGCATCCCCGAACCGGCGTCCCGCTGCCAAGTCAAGGGGATGGAGCAGGGATCGACACCCACGAGAGGACGGCGTTCAGCTCGACGTCTCGCCGGTGGCCGCCAGGGCCGCCGGCACCACGCCGGGCGCCCGGACGTCTCCGGTGGCCGGCGCCGGCACCGACGGGGACGGGGGCAGAGCGACCTTGGCCGCCAGCGGCGCCCGCCGCTGCTGGTAGAAGCTCAGGATCTGCAGCTCGATGGCGAGATCGACCTTGCGCAGGGAGACGTCGGGAGGGACGTTGACCACGGCGGGAGCGAAGTTGAGGATCGAGCTGACCCCGGCGGCGACGAGCCGGTCAGCCACCTCCTGGGCGACCTGAGCGGGAGTGGCCACGATCCCGATGCAGGTGCCCAGCTCGGCCGCGATGGTGGGCAGCTCCTCGATGCCGCGGATCACCAGGCCGCCCACCCGCTCCCCCACCTTGGCCGGGTCGGCGTCGACCAGGGCCCCGACGGGGAACCCGCGGTCGGCGAAGCCCCGGTAGTTGGCCAGGGCATGGCCGAGGTTGCCCACGCCGACGATGATGACCGGCCAGTCCTGGGTGCACCCGAGCTCGCGGCTCATCTGGAACAGCAGGTACTCGACGTCGTAGCCGACTCCCCGCGTTCCGTAGGACCCGAGGTAGGAGAGGTCCTTGCGGACCTTGGCGGCGTTGACCCCGGCCATCTCCGCCAGCCGTTCCGAGGAGATGGTGGCGGTGTCGGTGCCGGTGAGCTCGAGCAAGCTGCGCAAGTAGACCGGCAACCGGGCTACGGTCGCCTCGGGGATGCGGCGGCGGGGGCGTCGGGCCGTCACCCGGCCATCGTAGGACGATGTGCTCGCCTTCACAATCTCACGAGCCAGAGCGCTCCGGGGCTCGGGAGGCTTCGAGGAGCGCGGTCAGCTGACGGACCATGGCCACCAGGCGCGGCGGCTCGGGCCACACCGGGCGCTCGATGCCCTCCTCCCGGGCGGCCTCGGCGCACACCGGGCCCACGCAGGCGGCCAGCACGCCTCCGTTGAAGCTGGCCCTCAGAGCGTCCGCCTGCCCGATCGACTCGGCGATGCGCAGCAGGTGGTGGACCGAGGGCTGGCTGGTGAAGGTGACGGCTTCGAGCTCGCCGGCGACGGCGGCCTCGACCAGCCGCTGAGCCGGCCCCGGGTCGTCGGGCAGGCGCCACCGGTAGACCGGAACCTCCACCAGCTCGCCGGCCAGGGCCCGCAGCGCCGCCGTCGACGGGTGCACCTCCGGACCGAACAGCTGCAGGGCCACCCTCCGGCACCGGGGGTGAGCATCGGCGACGTGATCGACGACCTCGTCCATGGTCTCCCTCGGCGCCCGCCACGACACCTGGAGTCCAGCACCTCGCACCACCGACGCCGCCTTCGCGCCCCGGGCGACGATGGCACCGGCACCCAGCGCCGCCTCGAGCTGGCCGTCCAGTCCCCACGCGGCGGCGGCTTCGAGCCACAGGCGCAAGCCGAAGCCGGTGGTGACGACGACCAGGTCGGGTGGCTGGTCGACCAGCGCCGCGGTGGCCTGTCGGAGGGGCTCGTCGAGGGACAGGTCGACGGTGACCAGGGTGGGGCCGTGGAGCACCTCGGCACCCCGGCGGCGCAACAGGTCGGCCTGCTCCTTCCAGCGCCGATCGGCGGTGACGCCCACCCGCATCCCGGCGAGCACGGCGACCCCCTCGGGGCCGGGAGCGGCATCGCCGGCTGCGCCCACTCCTCGGAGGCTATCGAGCGGTCCTCCTGCGCGGGCTCGGGAGACGGTACATTGCCGCTGTCCGGGCGACGACCGGAAGGAGCAACATGTCGACCAGCCCGTTCGACCTCCAATCGGCACTGGGCCTCGACGGCTCCCCCGTCGCCATCGGCTTCCTCGACGAGCGGCCCGAGGGCGTACCGGCGTGGTCGGGCGGGCCGGTCGCTGCCAGCTGCGCCTTCTGGCGCCAGGCGCGGCAAGGCCAGACCTTCTACACCGTGCCCGGCGACCACTACCACTGCGTCATCGGTGCCCACGTGCACGGCATCCCCCTGCCCGAGGACCGGGCGGCGGAGCTGGGCGAGACCGTGGCGGTGATGGCCGGTGCTGGCTACATCGACCCTGCCGAGGTGCCCTCGATCCCCACCGTGTGGCAGGCCCCGGCGTTCGTCGCCTACGCGCCGGCTGCCGACGCGCCGTTCGCTCCCGATGTCGTGCTGGTGGCGGGGACCCCGGCGCAGGTGATGCTGCTCCACGAAGCAGCGCTGCGGGCGGGGGTGGCCCCCATGACGGTCCCGACCACGGGACGGCCGGGTTGTGCCGTGCTCCCGCTCGCCGTGCAGACCGGCGAGGCCGCCCTCAGCCTGGGCTGCGCCGGGAACCGCATGAGCACCGGGCTGGCCGACGGAGAGCTCCACAGCGCCATCCCCGGCCGGTCGTGGCCGGCGGTCGTCGACGCGCTGCCGGCGATCCTGGCCGCCAACGACACCATGTCCGCCCTCTACCGCCAGCGCCTCGACAGGGTCGAGGGGGCGACGGCGCCGGAGACGGCGACGACGTAGTCCCGCCCCCCGGGGTCGCGACCCAGCCCACGGGCGTGCGACCCCTCCCCGGGAGCCGGGCGACGACAGGCCCGCCGGAGGCCGAGGGGCGCCGGCGAACGCCTGCGAGCGAAGACCCGTCTCCGCTCCCCAGGCTCACGGAGAACGGGAGCGGGCGCGGCCGGTTCTCACTGATTCTCAGGAGGACTGGTAGCGTGACCGCATGCCTGATCTCCGACGCGCCTCTTCCAACGCCGACCCGGGCAAGGGTGGCGTGGGGAGGGCGGGCGAGGACCCGGCCTCCACGAGGCGCTCCACCAACCGGGCTGGCGCCAAGCGAGCGAGCGCGATCGTGACCGATCTCCACGTGACGGCCGCCGACCGCCTCGACGCCGTCGGCCAGCGCTTCACCACCCAGCGCCGAACCCTCGTCGACCTGCTCGCCGAGTCTCGTCACCCGCTGTCGATTCCCGACATCTTGAGCCTGCAGCCGGCGCTGGCCCAGAGCTCGGTCTACCGCAACCTGGCGGTGCTCGAGCAGGCCGGGGTGGTGCGCCGGGTCGTCACCACCGACGATTTCGCCCGCCACGAGCTGGCCGAGGACCTCACCGAGCACCACCACCACCTGATCTGCTCGTCCTGCGGGGTGGTCGAGGACTTCACCGCCTCGCCCCAAATCGAGCGCAGCGTCGCCCGGGCCATCTCCGAGGTCTCCGATCGCACCGGCTTCACCTCCGAGCACCACCGCCTCGACCTGATCGGGGTCTGCGAGGCGTGTGCGTAGGGTTTCGCCCTCGAACCGGGTTCGAGGGAAGGTAGCGGTGCTCCTCGCCACCTTCTTCGGGGGCTCGCTCGCGTCGTGGTGCGGCGTGCCTGGGTCAGGTGTGGTCGGTGGCGGCGATGGCCCACGCCAGCTGGGTGTGAGGGTCCTCGACGGCGAGGTGGAGGGACCAGCCGAGGGCCGGGGCGAGCGGGTGCCACCGGGCCCAGCGCAGGGCTGAGGCAACGTCGCCGAGGTCCTCGGGGACCGCTGGCCAGTCATCGAGCATGCCGGCGAGGGCAGCGAGAGCCCACCACGCGCCGAAGCGACCGGTGGCGGCCCCGAGCCGCCGGCCGTGCGCTCCCCCGCTGGCGCCGGCCCACGCCATCGCCGCCAGGGCCTCGGCGGGCTCGATCTCGGCCCAGCCCACCTCCCGGTGCCCGAGCGCGCCCACCGCCGCTTCTGCCGTCGCCTCCACCGCCACCACCCCCACCTCACCGTTCGACTCGATCACCCAGCGCTCGACGAGGGCTCGCAGCGCCCCGCTCACCTCGGGGTCGTCAACGGTCGCCCCCGGGCTCGGCAGCTCGCGGCGGACCAGCGCCGAGGCCCGAGGAGCCGGGAACAGGGCTCCATGGCTCTCGTAGGTGGCCAGCGCGTACTGGGGTTCCCAGGACTGCAAGGCAAGGGGCAGCTCGAGCACCCCCGCGTCGATGCGCGCGTCGTCGTCGATGCGCTCGCCCCGCAGCACCCGCTCGTGGGCGGCGAGCGCCGCCGCAGGCGTGGGCGCCACATGGGCGGCCAGCTCCTCCCACGTGTGGGTCGACGCCACCACCTCGGGGAGCGGGCCGAGGGCGAATCGCCCGGCGCCATCGACCAGCACGCGGCCCGCCCACCCCGCCGGCGCCTCCAGGGCCAGGCGGTACTCGGCCTGGCTGGCGATGGGCCACAGCTGGTGACCACGCCGGGCGAACGCATCTCGGCTGGCGTCGCGCAGCGCGGTCAGACTGTCCCAGTCACGCACCTCGCAGAACCGGTCCACCCAGCGCGACAGCTCGTCGAGGTCGCCGGCGGTGAGGGCCTCGGCCACGCTCGACACGGTCATACCAGCGGCCAGGGGTAGCAGCGCCCGAGGGGATCGGGTGCGGGAAAGCGCCCTCGGCGCAAGAGCCACTCCGCCCGCTGGCGCACGCCGTCGACCTCGTCACCGGCGAGCAGCGCCACCAACCCGCCGGGGAGCCGGCCCAACAGGGCGTCGACGTCGCCGAGCAGCGGGTCGGGGACCGGTTCCCCCCCGAACTCCCAGATCACGGTCCGCACCTTGGGGTGAGGGTGGAAGCAGAGCCCGTTGTCGATCGCCCACAGCCGGCCGTCCTCCCCCAGCAGGCAGTGCCCGCCCTTGCGGTCGGTGTTGTTGGCCAGGAGATCGAACACACAGATCCTCCGAAGCGCGTCGTGGTGCGTCGGGTCCTCGTAGAGGGTGAAGTAGTGCTGGGAGAAGTCCGCGCTGACGAACCGCTGCACCGAGCCCTCCCCCAACGGGCCGTCGCGCAACACCGTCTCGGGCACGATGCCCCACCCGAGCAGCTCAGAGAGCACCCACGCCGCCACCTCCCGGCGGTAGAGGCCTCCGGGAAAGTCCCACAACGGCCGTTCACCCCGCCCGGGCTTGTAGACCCCGAGCATGGCGTCGTCGCCATGAGCCACCTCGACCAGAAAGGTCTGGTTCGTGCTCCAGGGCATCCGTCCCTTGAGCTCGACGTCGCCCTCGGCCAGGAGCTTCAGCGCGGCTTGTGCCCGTTGGTCTTGATGCACACGTGTCCCTCGGGATCGAGTGGTCGCCGGCACAGCGGGCACGGAGGCCGACCGGCGGACACCAGCGAGGCGGCATGGACGACGAAGGCCGCAACCTGGGGCCGGGTGAGGGCGAAGCGGGCGCTCCCCTCGCCGGCCGCCACCTCGTCGTCGGCGTCGTCGGGCACGACCTCGTCGGCGCGGATCACCATGCGGTCGCGGGCCTCGTCGAAGGCCACGCCGAGCTGACCGACCACCCATTCGGCCACCAGGGGCTCGACCGGCTCGAGTTCGCGTGGGATCTCCTCGGGTGACGGCGTCGGGAGGTCGGAGAGCAGTTCGGCCAGGTAACCGGCGAGCGCCGCCACCTGAGCCTTCTCCAAGCGAAGCGTCACGACCTCGGTTCCGGTCACCGCCTGGAGATAGAACACTCGAGCTCCCGGAGGTCCGACCGCCGTCGAGGTGAACCGGTCGACCTCGGGCAGCTCGAACGAGGCGCCCATCAGCGGCGGCGGCGTTCGTCGGCCGGCCCCGGCAGCCCGCCGGCGACGGAGTTCACGGCGAGCACCGATGGTCCTGCGGCGCCGTAGCTGATGACCGTGGCCGAGCAGGGCGACACGACGATCCGCTGGAACAGGTCGAGGTGAGTGCCCAACGCATCGGCGACGGCGGCTTTGATCGGGTCGGCATGCGACACCGCCACCACCACACCACCGGGATGGCGCTCGACCAGTCGGGCCAGGGCGGCGGTGATGCGGAGCTGCATCTCCCGAAACGACTCCCCCCCCGGAAAGCGGAAGCCACTGGGGTAGCGCTGCACCGTGGCCCACTCCGGCAGGCGTCTCAGCTCCTTGAGGGAGCGCCCGGTCCACTCGCCGAAGTCGCACTCGAGCAGGCCGCGGTCGACCTTCGCCTTGAGCCCCCGAGCGCGGGCGATGGGCCGAGCCGTCTCGCGGGTGCGCTCCAAGGGGGACACCACCACCTCGTCGACCCGCTTCAGGCCGGCGACGCGCTCGGCCACCGCCTCGGCCTGGGCCACACCGGCGTCGGCCAGGTGCAGCCCGGGCGCCCGACCGGGGAGCAGGTCGCCGGTGGTGGGCGTTTGGCCGTGGCGAACCAGCACCACGACCGTCGGCGGAGGCGGTTTGGGCTTGCGGGTGCGAGCGGCGATCGGGCCAACCTACCGTGGTCCTCGATGCTCACCGCGGCGAGGGACTCGCTGGCCCAGGTCAACGCCGACGTGATCGATTGTCGTGCCTGTCCTCGCCTGGTCGAGTGGCGGGAGGAGGTGGCGGTGCGCAAGCGGGCGGCGTACATCGACCACGACTACTGGGGCCGCCCCATCCCCGGCTTCGGCGACCCGGACGCCCGGCTGCTGGTGGTGGGCCTGGCCCCGGCCGCCCACGGCGGCAACCGCACTGGCCGGATCTTCACCGGCGACCGTTCCGGCGACTGGGTCTTTCGCGCCCTGCACCGGGCCGGGTTCGCCAGCCAGCCCAACAGCGTGCACCGCCACGACGGCCTCCACCTCAGCCGTGCCTACGTCGTCGCCGCCGTGCGCTGCGCTCCGCCCGGCAACCGCCCCACGCCGGTTGAGCGCGACACCTGCGTGCCGTACCTGGCCCGAGAGTGGGCCCTGCTCACCGACGTGCAGGTGGTCGTCGCCCTCGGCGCCTTCGCCGCCCAGGTGGTGGCCGCCTTGGTAGGGGTCCGGCCCCGGCCCCGCTTCGGCCACGGCGTCGAGGTCAAGTTGCCTGACGGCCGGACGTTGCTCTGCTCCTACCACCCCAGCCAGCAGAACACGTTCACCGGCACCCTCACCGAGGAGATGTTCGACGCCGTCTTCGCCCGGGCCAGGCAGTTGATCGAAGGCCGGGAATGATGCCTTACAGGGCCGCCAGCTCCCCGGCGGCGTAGACGAGGGCGACCACGCCGAGGAAGGCCGCCACCACCTGGGTGAGGTGCCGGTCGCGCAGCCGCAGCGATGCCGTCGCCCCGAGGCGGGCACCCGGTACCACGGTGACGGCGAGCACCAGCGCCGTCCTCCAGTCGATGTTGCCGAGCGCGGCATGGGCGATCGTGCCCGGCACGGCGAGGGCTCCTACGCACACCAACGACGTGGCCACCGAGGTGCGCACCGACAACCCGATGTGGTTGAACGCGGGGACCATGACCACGCCCCCGCCGATGCCGAGGAGGCCCGAGAGCCCACCGGCGACCAAGCCCACCGCGCCCAGGCCGAGGGGCGAAGGCTCCCTGGTGAGCGGCTCCTCCGAGTCGGGGTCGGCGCCGACGTTGGCGGCGTTCGGGCGGCCGACGTTGCTCACCATGCGCCAGGCGCTGAGCCCCAGCAGCGCGGCGGTGAGGAGCTGGAGCACGTGGCCTTCGCCGGGCACCAGCCCTGCGGCGGCAGCACCGGCCAACGATGCCGCCACCCCGACGGGAACCGTCCAGACGACCGCCCGCCAATCGACCAGGCCCTCGTCCCGATAGCGCAGACCACCGCTGACCGCGCTGGGCAGGATCGCCGGGAGAGTGGTGCCCACGGCCATCAGCGGGGCCACCCCGAGCAGGCGGATGCCGGGTGTGGAGATGGTCGCGCCGCCAACCCCGAAGGCGCCGGAGAGGACACCGGCGAGCAATCCCACCAACGCCGTGAGGAGGTCGCGAAGCAGGCCCGGCTCCACCGCTTCGCCTCCCCTCGGCAGCCGGTCCAGTGGGCGCCGGCCTGGTTGATCAGGCGGTGAGGAGGTCCCGCTCGCCCCGGTTGAACCGGCGCCGGAGCTTCAGCACCGCCTTGGCCTCGATCTGGCGGATGCCCTCCCGGGTGAGACCGAAGCGCTGCGAGACCTCCTCGAGGGTGCGGGGACGGCCTCGGTCGAGGCCGTAGCGCAGGCAGAGGACCTCTCGCTCCCGGGCGTCGAGGCTCGACAGCAGCTCGGCCACCTGCGCGGGCAGCATCGAGGCGAACACCTGCTGGTCGGGAGTTTGCGACGAGGTGTCCTCGACCAGATCGCCCAGCTCGCGCTCGCCGTCTTTCAGCGGTTCCGACAGCGACACCGGGTCCTGCAGGTAGGGCAGCAGCTCCTCGACCTTGCGCAAGGGCAGGTTGAGCGCCTCGGCCAGCTCCCCCGCACGTGGCGCCCGCCCGCAGCGCACCTCGAACGCCACGCTCTCCATCCGCAGGGCGAAGAGCTGGTCGCCGGCGTGGACCGGGAGGCGGATGGCCTTGCCGGTGTTGGCGATGCCCCGACCGATCGCCTGGCGGATCCACCACGTGGCGTAGGTGGAGAACTTGAACCCCTTGTGGGGATCGAACTTCTCGACCGCGTGCATGAGGCCGAAGTTGCCCTCTTGCACCACGTCGAGCAGCGGGAGCCCAGCGGTGGAGTAGCGCTTGGCGATGGAGACGACCAGGCGCAGGTTGCAGTTCACGAAGTGGATTGCCGCCTCGGTGCCGGCTCGGACCAGGTCCTCGAGCTCGGCTCGCCGCTCGGGATCGATCTGGCGGTCGCTCGTCAGCTGAGCGGCGGCGGCCTCGCCGGCCTGCACCGCCTCGCCGAGACGGAACTCGTCGTCCTTGGTGAGCAGCGGGTACTTGCCGATGTCGTTCAGGTAGAGCTGGACAAGGTCGTCGTCATCGACCCTGACCGTTGGCTCTCTGGCCACACGTACTCCCCCCCCGGTGGAGCGCCGGCCGATCTCCGGCTGCCTTCACGCATGAAGGCCATTCTCTCGTGTCCGAATTCTACCGTTGCCAAGCCCTTTACGTGACAGCGGCGCCCGGTGGATGTTGCTTCACTCCGGAAGCCGCCGCAAGGTCTCCACCTCCTGGTCGTCGACCTCGGTGGTGAAGAAGGCCTGGAGCATCTCCCCGGCCACTTCGGGTGAGGTCAGGCGCAGGCCGAGGGCCAAGACGTTGGCGTCGTTCCAGCGCCGCGCCCCCCGGGCCGTCTCGGCGTCGGTGCACAGCGCCGCTCGAACCCCGGGGACCTTGTTGGCGGCGATCGAAACGCCGGTTCCCGTCCAGCAGCACACGACCCCCAGCGCCGCCGTGCCCGCCACCACGGCCTCACCCACTGCACGCCCGACCTCCGGCCAGGGGTCGCCGTCGGCCACCACCGCGACCTCGTGGCCGAGCTCGACGAGGCGGCGCCGAACCTCGTCGACCAAGGGGGTGTGCTCGTCGCTGCCCAATGCCACGCGCATCGTCTTCAGTGTGCCGGCGGCGGGACGGGTGTGGGCGACAGGCCGTGGAGCTCGGGGCGGGGGCGACGGTGCATCAGGGCAGCCAGGGCGTCGGCGGCCGAGCGCTCACCCCGGCACACCGCCGCCGTCTGCTCGGCGATGGGGACCTCCACGCCGAGCTCGGCGCCGAGCTCGCACGCCACCGGGGCGGTGCGGACGCCTTCGACGACGCTGCGGAGGTCGGCGACGATGGCGGCCAGCGCTCGACCTCGGCCGAGCTCCACGCCCAGCTGGTGGTTCCGGCTCCTGGTGCTGCTGCAGGTGGCGACCAGGTCTCCGAGGCCGGCCAGGCCGGCGCAGGTACGGGGGTCGCCGCCGAGGGCGACGGCCAAGCGGGTCAGCTCGGCCAGGCCCCGGGTGACCAGGGCGGCCCGGGCGTTGTCGCCGAGGTCCATCCCGTCGGCCATGCCGGCGGCGATGGCGACGACGTTCTTGAGGGCTCCGGCGACCTCGCAGCCGACGACGTCGTCGTTGGTGTAGACCCGGAAGCTCTCGGTGCTGAACGCCCTCTGCAGGACGCTCGCCGTGGTCTGGTCGGCCATGGCCAGGACCGAGGCGGCGGGCCGGTCGGCGAGGATCTCACCGGCGAGGTTGGGGCCGGTGAGGGCGCCGACGGGATGGCCTGGGAGAACCTCGGCGATCACCTCGGTCATCCGTTTCCGGGACCCCTGCTCGAGCCCCTTGGCCAGGCTGACGACGGGGACGCCGGAAGCGAGGTCGGCGGCAAGCGCCTCGAGCACGGTGCGCACGCCGTGGGTGGGGACCGCCACCGCGAGGGCGTCGACGTCGCCGACCGCCTCGGCGAGACTGGCGGTGGCCCGCAGCCCGGTTGGGAGCACGACGCCGGGAAGGTATGCGGGGTTGACGTGAGCCTTGTCGATCTCGGCGGCCAGGGTCGCCCGCCGGGCCCACAGCACCGTCGGTCCGTTGGCGCACCGCAGGGCAGCGAAGGTGGTGCCCCAGGCACCCGCCCCGATGACCGCCACCCGCACCACCGTCCGACCTTAGACAGGGGGCGGAAGGCGGAGGAGGCCGGCATCGCTCCCGTCGTAGAATGCCCGCCACATGGCTGCGGCGGTGCTGGTCCCGGTCAAGGCCTTCGCCCGAGCCAAGCTGCGACTGGCCCCGGCGCTCGACGGTCCCGCTCGGGAGTCTCTGGCCCGGCACATGGCGACGGTGGTGGTGGCGGCGGCGGCACCCTTGCACGCGGCCGTGGTCTGCGACGACGACGCCGTCGCCGCGTGGGCCGTGGAGGTCGGCGCCGAGGTGGTGTGGGCGCCGGGGCGAGGGCTCGACCGGGCCGTGACCGACGGCGTGGCCCACCTCGCCTCCTCAGGGTTCGAGCGGGTGGTGGTCGCCCACGCCGACCTCCCGTTGGCGACGTCACTGGCCGGGCTGGCGGGAGGGACGGGGGTGACGCTGGTGCCCGACCGTCGCGACGACGGCACCAACGTGGCCGTCATCCCCGCCGCTTGCGGCTTCCGCTTCTCCTACGGCCCTGGCTCGTTCCGCCGCCACTGTGCCGAGGCCGAGCGCGTGGCGCTCGGGTTGGCGGTGGCGCGGGTGGCGGCGCTGGCGTGGGACGTCGACCGCCCCGCAGACCTCGCCCTGCCCTCGTCCCGACCTCCCGTCCCGTGCGACTGAACCTCGAGGTCCCGAGCACCGCGCTCGCCGTCGGTGCCCATCCCGACGACGTGGAGTTCGGGTGTGGGGCGACGCTGGCCAAGTGGGCAGCCCGGGGCTGCACCGTCCACCACCTGGTCTGCACCGACGGCTCGAAGGGCTCGTGGGACCCGAGCAAGGACCGAGCCGAGCTGGTGGTCGAGCGTCAGGTCGAGCAACGGGCGGCGGCCGTCGCCCTCGGCGCCACCGGGGAGTGCGTCTTCCTCGGGTGGCCCGACGGCGAGCTCGACTCGGGGCTGCGCCAGCGCTGGGAGCTGGCCTACTGGATCCGCCGGCTGCAACCGGAGGTGGTCCTCGGGCACGATCCGTGGAAGCGTTGGCGGCTGCACCCGGACCACCGCCACGCCGGGTTCCTCGCCGTGGAGGGCGTGGTCGCCGCCCGTGACCCACACTTCTTCCCGGAGCAACGGCTCGCCCCCCACCGCCCCCGGTCGATCCTGTTGTGGGAGGCCGACGACGCCGATCACGTCGAGGACGCGAACGGGTTCGTCGACGCCAAGCTGGCAGCGCTGCTCGAGCACCGGAGCCAGTACCGATCCACCCATCGCATCGACGATCCCGCCGACCGGTCGCAGGTGGAGGCGTTCCGCGCCCGGTTGGAGGAGCGGCTGGCCGAGATGGGGGCGCTCGCCGGCGTGGAGCGGGGCGAGGCCTTCAAGCACATTGATCGCGTGTGATGGCCCGGTTTCGGAACCCCGACGAAACACAGCGTTGACAGTGGGTGGCCAACAGGACGATCATGAGCGGCGTTCCTCGCCCGGCGGCCACCCCGCTCGGACGAGGATTGCGGATGCGGGCTGAGGTACGTCGGGGGGGCGTGCCTCAGCCCCGCTCCTCCGAGCCCCGACCTCGAAGCGCTCGCCGACCCCGGGCGGTGGTCGTGCGGCCAGTGCGCCGTCGCGCCGATGCCCGGCCCCGCTATCTCCCCTCGCTCCCGGGGTAGGACGGGCCCATGTCACCTGATCCCGACAACCAGCTGATGTCCACCCAGGGTGGGGACCAGGCGGCCGCAGGCACGCCCCAGCAGGTCCCCGTCAACCTCTACGAGGCCCAGGAGGCGATCGTGCTGGTGGCGCCCCTCCCCGGGGTCATGCCCGACGACATCACCGTCACCGTCGAAGGGCGATCGGTCCACCTCGCCGCCGAGCTCCGGACCAAGGCGGTCAAGGATTACCTCCTGCACGAGTGGCACTACGGCCCCTACGAGCGCCGGGTCGAGCTCCCCGATGGGTTCGGGGGCGACGCCGAGGCCACCTTTGCCAACGGCCAGCTGGCGCTGCGCATCGAGCGGGGGCCGGGCGGTGACCGCCGGACGGTGCCGGTCAGCAAGCACTGAGCCAGCGCTCGCGGTCAGGAGCGGCGGCGGGCGACGAGGCCGGCGACCACGATCAACGCCAGCACGGCCAGACCGGCTCCGACCACCACCCACGACGGCAGCGGCTCCCCCACCACCCGGGGCACCATGGTCGTGGTGGTCTCGGCGACAGCCAGCACGGCGGCGACCCTAGCGGTCACCATGACCGAGGTTGGGTGGCGAGGGCGGCCCGCAGCGCGGCGGCCACGTCGCTGCGGTGGTCGTCGTCGGCGTAGCGCTGCCGGGGCCAGAAGAAGCCCCGCAGGCCGTCCTTGGGCGTTCGGGGGACCACGTGCACGTGGAGGTGGGGGACGCTCTGGCTCACCCGGTTGTTGCAGGCGACGAAGCTGCCCGTGGCGTCGAGACCGTCCTGCATCGCCCGGGCCAGGCGCCGGGCTCTACCGAACAGCGGCCCGACCATCTCCGCGTCGAGGTCGACCAGCGTCTCACGGTGGACGCGAGGTACCAGCAGGGCGTGGCCCGGGAACAGCGGTCGGGCGTCAAGGAAGGCGACGAAGCCCTCGTCGTCGAGCACCACCTCGGCGGACGCCTCGCCGGCCACGATGCGGCAGAAGACGCAGGCCTCCTCGTCGGTCAGGTCGCCGCCCTCCCCAGCAGGTCCTCGTAGATGGAGGGGTCATCGTCGTCCACGATCGGGAAGCCCCGTCCACGACGCCCCTGCCAGTGGTAGGTGACCCCGGGGTTGTGGGCGTCGGTGCCGTCGGCGAGGAAGAGGTGGGGGCTCCCCCGCACCTCGTCCGAGGTCGAACGCCCCAAGTCGTCGATGACCGCGCGTCGGCCCCGCCCGTCGTCGAGCGCCTCGGCCAGGGCGTCGGCGTCGACCTCGGGGCAGGCGCCAGCGATCCCGAGGATGACCGGACGCAGCGAGATGCAGCGGCTCTCGGCGTAGAAGGCCCGGCGCAGGGCCAGGTCGAGGGCGGTGGAGACCTCCAGGCTCTGCGCCTTGGCGGCCTGGACCGCTTCGAGAGCGGGGAGCATGGTGACCGGCCACTCCCAGGCGGCTCCCTGCCAGAGCTGCCACCCGGCCTCGGGCACGAGCGCTCCGACCACCGGGATCTCGGCGTCGAGGACGGGCCGTGGGGTGGCCCGGCCGTTGATCAGTTCGAGCGGAAAGGCGTGGTGGTCGATCTCGACGCGGCCGACCAGGTCGAGGCGGGCCCGCGCTGCGACCAGACGCTCCATCGCGGCAGAGGCCCAGGGGCACCCGATGTCGCTGAACACGACGATGGTCCCAGGCTCGACGTCGATCATCGACCAGCTCTACCCGCAACGAGCCGTCGGACAAGCTGGTGGGGCCGAGGCACGTTCCTGCCGCTCACCGTCGCCCGTCGGGAACGACGGTGACTTGGGGTCGACGGCGGACCACATGCCAGCGGGGAAGACCGGCGGAGCGGGTGCAAGGCGAGCGCACGACGAGGGCGACCCCGGAGTCGGTCGCAGCGAGGCGGCTACCCCGGCCCCGCCGTCCGATCGTCGCCGGCCGCACATCCGGCGCCGCCGAACGGGGTACGACCCCGGTCATGGCTAGCGAGCACAGCGTCGCCGACAACATCGTCTACAACCTCATCAGCATCCAGTACCACGCCCTGAAGGGTGCCGAGGTCTACGACAAGTACGTCGAGGACGCCCACGGGCACGAGGACGTCGTTCAATTCATCGAGCGCTGCCGCGACGAGGACAACCGTCGCGCCCAGGAGGCGCACGAGTTGCTCAAGCAGCTCAGCAACGGAGGCCTTTCGTCGAGCTGAGAGTGTCGACGTCGCCCCGCCGCGACTTCGCCAAGCTCGGGCTCGGTTCGGTCGACGCCGGTTGCGCGCGCTTCGGTACCTGGGCCGCGTCTGGCCGTCGCGCCAGCCGGCATCGGCACCGGAGACGGCTCGCGCCGTTAGCGATGAACGGCGTGGAGGGGTAAGGCAGCAGGCATGACCTTCAAACCGGATCCTGACGAAAAGGAGCCCGCCGAGGGCTCGCGCGAGACCGTCGAGGAGGAGCTCGCCGACGCCGAGGACGGGGGCACGCCCCCAGCAACCGGCGGATCGGAGTCGGGCCAGACCGGCCAAACCTGAACTTCGGTCGTCGCCCGAGCGACGGCCAGGCCACCAGCCGGCGAGCGCCGGAACCGCTACCCGCCGCTCTCCTCGACCAGCGCCAGCCAGCGCTCCTCGGCCGAGGCGAGGCGGGCCTCGGCCTCCGCCAGGGCATGGGCGACCGTGGTGAGGGCCCCGTGGTCGTGGGTGGCGACCGCCAGCTCTGCCACCAGGCGGTCCCGATCCGCCCCGGCCTCGGCCATCTGCCGCTCGGCCAGGGCCACGAGCCGGCGGAGCGTGCTGGGCGAGCGCAGCTTGGGCCGGGCGGGGGCGGGGGAGGGGCGTCGAGCGGAGGTTGGCGGCGCCGGGGCGGCGTCTGGCGACGACATCGGGGATCTCTCACCCGTGGGCGGAACCCCGCGCCGGGGATCTGACGACCGGGAGGCGACGTAGCCGGGGTAGCCGCCCGGGGCCAGGCTCGGCCGGCCTTGCCCCTCCAGCACGAGCACGTCTTCCACCGTCCGCTCGAGGAACGCCCGGTCGTGGCTGACCACCACCACCGTGCCCGGCCAGGGGTCCAGGTGGTCCTCCAGGGCTCGGAGGGTGTCGAGGTCCAGATCGTTGGTGGGCTCGTCCAGCAGTAGCACGTTCGGTAGTCCGGCCAGCACCAGCAGCAGCTGAAGCCGCCGTTGCTCACCTCCCGAGAGGGTCCTGACCGGCGCCCACTGGGCGTCGGCGTCGAACCAGAACCGCTCCATGAGGCGAGCCTGCTCCCAGCTCGGCTGCCCTCGTGGGCCGGCCACCGCGTCTCGCACCCGCTGGGCGGGGTCGAGCTCTCGGCCGGTCTGGTCGTAGTACCCCAGGCGTACCGTGGGCCCGGTCTCCACCAGCCCGGTGGCGGCGGCCAGGCGGCCGGCCATGACATCGAGCAGGGTGGACTTGCCCGAGCCGTTCGGTCCTACCACGCCCAGGCGATCGCCCGGGCCGAGATCGAGCTCGACGTCCTCGAACAGCGGGGGCCCGTCGCCGAAGCGGTGGCCGACGCGGTGGAGCCGGATGACCTTGTCACCCAGCCGCGGCGTCGCGCCCCACTGCCCGCCGCCGGCCAGGTCCAAATCCCCGGCGCGGTCCAGGGTCGGACCGCGCCCCTCCACGATGGCGGTGGCCGCAGCGATACGAGCCTTGGGCTTGCGCGTCCGGGCGGGGGCACCGCGGCGCAGCCAGGCCAGCTCGGCCCGGGCCAGGTTTCGGCGGACCGACTCCGCCGCAGCTTCCCGCTCGGACCGCCCGGCGGCGGCCGCCAGGTAGCTGGCGTAGCCGCCGTCGTGCACGTAGCCCTGGCCCCGGTCCAGCTCGAGGATGCGAGTGGTGACCCGGTCCAGGACGTGGCGGTCGTGGCTGACCACGACCAGCGCCCCGCGCAACCGGGTCAGGCGGTCCTCCAGCCAGGCGATGGCGTCGAGGTCCAGGTGGTTGGTCGGCTCGTCGAGGACCAGGAGATCGACCTCGTCGACCAGCACCCGGGCCAGGGCCACCCGCTTGGACTGGCCGCCGGAAAGGGTGGCTACGTCGGCCTCGGCCAGCGCTCCCATCCCCAGCCGTTCGAGGATGGCAGCGGCCTCCCAGTGCGAACCGACCGCCGACCGAACGTCGCCCGGCGGCAGGTGAGGCCGCTGCGACAGAAAGCCCACCCGGGTGTTCCGGGCCCGTCGGACCGCTCCCTCCTCCGGGGTGTCGACGCCGGCCAGAACCCGCAGGAGGCTCGACTTGCCGGTCCCGTTGCGACCGACCACGCCGAGGCGGTCTCCGGTGCGCAAGGTGAGGGAGAGGTTCTCGAACAACGCCCGGTCGGGCCGGCTCGCCCCCACCCGCTCGAGGTCGACCACGATCACGCCCGCAGGCTACGGGCGCCCCCGGCAGCGCCCTACCGACCGTCGTGGTCGCCAACCGCCTCCGTCGATCACCCGTGCTCGACGGGTGACCACCGGCGAAGACGGCGGCGTTGCCGGTCAGCGAGGTCGAGACGTCGTCAGAGGGCGACGAGGGCCATCGCCTCTACCAGCTCAGCTCGATCTCGATCTCCGACTCGTCGCCGAGCTCGATCTCGACGCTCAGCTCCACCTCGGCGGGCACGTCCGCCGTGTACCGCATGCCGTCGCGCTCGAACTCGACCTGGTTGTGCCGGGCGAGCTGGTCGGCCAACGCCCGCAGCCGCGCCGCGGCCGCCTCCCGGGTGAGGGTCTGCTTCTCGGTGACCTCGAGCAGTTCGTCGCCCACGTGCTTCCTCCATCGTTGCCAGTAGCCTCCTGCAGATCCTTCTCCACGGCCCGGAGCGACGCCAGCCGGGTGCGAGCAGGACCAGGTGGCGGAACCACCCTCGGTCGTCCTGGCCCTGAGCTCCGGTCCGCGTGCTGCCCCCCGACGGTGCGGCCCCGGGCGTACGACCGGCCCGACCCCTCGGTGCGGGCCCGCGCCGCTGGGCTAGCACTAGCCTGGCTTCCGATGAACTGCCCGGTGGACAACGAGGTGCTCCAGATGAGCGAGCGTCAGGGGGTCGAGGTCGACTACTGCCCCCGCTGCCGTGGCGTGTGGCTCGACCGGGGCGAGCTCGACAAGATCATGGAGCGGGCGGCCGTCGAGCTGGTTCCCGGCGATGATCGCCCCGATCGTCGCGAGCGCCACGACTCGGACCGCTACGACTCGGACCGCTACGACTCGGACCGCTACGACTCGGACCGCTACGACTCGGACCGCTACGACCGGGATCGTGACGACTGGGGCCGGGGACACCAGCGCAGGCACAAGAAGAAGTCGTTCTTGAACGACATCTTCGAGTTCGGCGACTGACCGCCCCCGGCACCGCCGGCGGCGGACATCCCCGCGCGCACTCGTCCACCTCCTGAGCTCTCCCGAGGTCGCTGCGTAGGCGACGTCTACGCCCCGGGAGCGCCGACGAACAGGAAGATGAAGACCGCCAGGGCCAGGACGAACCCGACGGCCACCAGCCACTTCGGCGCCGCGCCCGTTCGGGCGGCGGCGACCGCAGCCACTCCGGTGCCGACAAGGAGCACCAGCATCGACAGCATCGTGACGATCTGGCCGGCGGTGTGACTCGCTTCTTCGACCACCAAGGCGTTCGGCTCGTCCACCCGAGCACCGATCACCTCGAGCAACTGCCCCGTCGCCACTCCCAGCAACCCCACGATGACGACGCGCCGAGCGGCGCGGCTCGGGGCGACCGCCTTCGGCGCGGGCCACGCCCTCAGTGCAACGACAGCCAGCACGGCCACGGGTGCCGCCACCACGGCGTGCCCTACGCCATGCCCCAACCACTCGGGGACGGCATTGGCAATGAGCGAGCCGACGAGGCTGAGGACGACGACGGCGGCGAGTGTCAACACCACGCTCACCGCTGGCAGGTGCCGCGCACGCAGGTGTTCGCCCACAGCCCCTCCTTCCCCCTTGGCGAGTGCCGATGTTGCCGGCCGGGACAGCTCGGCCGAGGTCAAGGTGTCGAGGGCGCCCGGGGAGCGTACAACTTCGAGCAGCGCTGAGGAGATGAGCGACGGGGGCATCGACACCCCGCCACGCGTGTTCCCCCGAGCGCGTCGGCAAGACTCGGAGGTCGACACCTACCGAGCGATCGTGACCAAGCGCGACACGGGGAGTTCTTGCCCGAGCCCGTCGACGACGCCGACCTCCACCGCATCCTGCAGGCCGGTCGCATGGCGGGCAGTGCCAAGAAGCAGCAGGTCAACCGCCTCGTCGTCGTCACCGGCGAAGCTGAACGGGCGCGGCTGGCGCAGTGCGGGAAGTTCTCCAGTTGGATCACCACCGCCCCGGTCGTGATCGTCGTCGTCGTGCCCGCCGGCGGCGGCCGGCCCTTCGACTTCGGCCGCATGGCGCAGAACATGATGGTGATGGCCGACTCCCTCGGGCTGGCCTCCTGCCCGATGACCTTCCATGACGAGGACGGCGCGGGCGAGGTCCTGGGCCTACCGACGACCTCACCGCCCCCATGGGGCTCGCCGTCGGCAGGCCGGGACCACCTGACCCCAGCCGAACCCCGTCCCAGCGCATCCCCCTCGAGGAACTCGTGCAGTGGGGCCGATGGTCGGACTGAGGCGGGTACGTCCTGGCATCGCCTCCGGCGGAGGAGCGCTGAGCAGCAGCTCACGAAGTGGGAGGCCGTGTAGCTCGACGGAAGGCAGATGGAGAACCAGCGTGAAGGATGTCGACTGCGGCGACGACCTCGAGCGTTGACCACTCGATGGCCTCTTCATCGCCGATGGCAGGGGTTGGAGGAGGAAGGCGACGGGACGGCCCATCAGCCGGGGGGGGTCAGCGAGCTGGCCGGCCAGAACGTGAACGGGCCTCTTGCTCGGCGGCAGCGACGTGGTGCTTCACTCGCATGAACCCGTCGGGACTCACGGAGATCGAGTCGATGCCCGCCTCGACCAGGAAGCGGGCGAAGGCGGGGTCGTCGCTCGGGGCTTGGCCGCACAGGCCTACCTTGCGGCGATGGTCGTGGGCGGCTTGGACCAGCTGGGCGATGAACCGGGTGACCGCCGGGTTGTGCTCGTCGAACAAGGCGTGGAGCCGATCGGAATCTCGGTCGACACCGAGGACGAGCTGGGTCAGGTCGTTGCTCCCGACCGAGAAGCCGTCGAAGCGTCGCGCGAACCCGTCGGCCAGGATCACGTTCGAGGGGATCTCGGCCATCACGTAGACCTCGAGGCCGTTCTTGCCTCGCGCCAGTCCGTTGTCGTCCAGCACCTCGAGGACGCGGTCGGCTTCCTCCAGGGTCCGGCAGAACGGGATCATCACGATCACGTTGTCGAGCCCGATCTCGTCGCGGACCCTGCGGATCGCCCGGCACTCGAGGGCGAAACCCTCTCGGTAGCCCTCGTCGTAGTACCGGCTGGCCCCCCGCCAGCCGAGCATCGGGTTCTCCTCTTCGGGCTCGAACTCCCGGCCCCCGACCAGGTCGGCGTACTCGTTGGTCTTGAAGTCGCTCATGCGCACGATGACCGGCGCTGGGTGCCGGGAGGCGGCGATGCGCGCGATCCCGGAGGCCAGCATCTCGACGAAGTACTGCGTCTTGTCGTCGAAGTCGGCCGTTAGCTCGGCGATGTGGTCGTGCGCCTTGCGGTCGGAGAGCTCCTGGAAGCGGACCAGGGCCATCGGGTGGATCTTGATGTGCTCGTTGACGATGAACTCGATCCGGGCCAGGCCGATCCCGTCGGCCGGTAGCCGCCACCACCGGAGGGCGGCAGCGGGCTCACCCAGGTTGAGCATCACCTTGGTGCTCGTCTCGGGCACGTCCTCGAGTTCGAGGTCTTCGACCTCGTGGTCGACGATGCCCTCGTAGACGAAGCCCTCGCTCCCCTCGCAGCACGACACCGTGATCTCCTGGCCGTCCTCGAGCACCTCGGTGGCGTTCCCCGTGCCGACGATGGCGGCGATGGCGAGCTCGCGGCTGACGATGGCCGCGTGCGATGTCCTCCCACCGTGGTCGGTGACGATCGCAGCCGCCCTCTTCATGATCGGGACCCAGTCCGGGTCGGTCATCTCGGTGACCAGCACCGCTCCGTCGACGAAGCGGTCGATGTCCTCGGGGCTGTGGAGGTTGCACACCGCACCGGTGGCCACGGCGTCGCCGATGGCAAGCCCGGTGACCAGCCGGCGACCCTGCCCCTTGAGGCGGTAGGTCTTCAGCAGCGCCGCGTCGCGACGGGCCTGCACGGTCTCGGGCCGAGCCTGCACCACGAACAGCTCCCCGGTCTCGCCGTCCTTGGCCCACTCCATGTCCATCGGCCGGCCGTAGTGGTCCTCGATGCTGCACGCCCAGCGGGCCAGGGTGAGGATCTCGTCGTCGTCGAGCACGAAGCGCTTGCGCTCCTCCCTGGAGGTGCGCACCCGGCGCGTCGCGTTGCCGCCCGCCGCCCCGTAGATGATCTTGGCTGCCTTGCGCCCCAGCGTCTTGGACACGATGGGCTTCAGCCGTTCTTCTTCGAGCAGCGGCTTGAACACGAGGTACTCGTCGGGGTCGACGACTCCGCTCACGACCCCCTCACCCAGACCCCAACCGGCATTGAGGAGCACGACGTGGGGGAACCCGCTCTCGGTGTCGATCGAGAACATCACGCCAGCCCCCGCCTCGTCGGCACGCACCATGCGCTGGACGCCGACGGACAGGGCGACGTCGAGGTGATCGAAGCCGTGGTCCTCCCGGTAGGTGATGGCCCGGTCTGTGAAGAGCGAGGCGAAGCAGCGCCGGCAGGCGTCCAGCACGGCTGCCTCCCCGCGGACGTTGAGAAAGGTCTCCTGTTGCCCGGCGAAGCTCGCCTCCGGCAGGTCCTCGGCGGTGGCGCTGCTCCTGACGGCGACGTCGAGGTCGTCTCGGTCGGCCCGCTCGGACAACTCTCGGTAGGCGCCTCTGATGGCTTGCGCAATCACCTCGGGGAACACGGCGTCGGTGAGGAGGCGTCGCGCCTGCTGGCCGGTACGGGACAACGTGGTCTCGCCGCTCCTCCACTTCGCCAGCGCGCCGGCGACCCTCTCCCGGAGGTCGTTGGCGTCGACGAAGTCCCGATACGCCTCGGCGGTGGCGGCGAAGCCGTCGGGCACACGAATGCCGGCGTCCGCGAGGTTGCGCAGCATCTCGCCCAGCGAGGCGTTCTTGCCGCCCACGGTCGCGACGTCGTCCCCGCTCACCTCGGAGAGCCAAACGACGTAGCCGGGGGCCACGGCCGCATCGTACCGGCAGGACCCGGGGCCCCAGGGCCACCATGGACGCCCGGACGCGCCGACGGAGCCAGCGGGCGTCGTACAGTGCCTGGACATGAGAGCGCTCGACGAGCAAGCGCGCGGTGAGGACCGCGGGCTCGTCCCCGCTGCCCCAGGGAGATGACCGTCATCGGCATCTCCGGGTCCTACGGAGGGTTGAACGCCGGCGACGAGGCGATCCTCACCTGCATCGTCCAGGAGCTGGAAGCGGCCTTCCCCGACGCCGAGCTCGTGGTCTTCTCCCGGAACCCCCACCACACGACCGAGCACCACAGGGTCGATCGCGGGATACCGGCCAGAGAGGCGACCGGCGACCAGGTGGTTCCCGAGGTCGAGCGCCTCGACCTCCTCCTGCTCGGCGGTGGCGGCATCCTCTACGACGAGGAGGTGCACAACTACCTCCGGGAGGTCGAACTGGCCCGGGAGCGTGGCATCCCCGCCGTCGCCTACGCCGTCGGCGTAGGACCCCTGCGGGAGCGGGAGCAGCGCCGAGCGGTGCGGGACGCCCTGAACGGCATGGACGCCATCACCGTCCGCGACGTCGAAACCAAAAGGGCGCTCGAGGAGGTCGGCGTCCAACGGGAGGTCGTCGTCACCGCCGACCCCGCTTGGTTGCTCACGCCCGTGGACTTCACCGAGGAGATGCTGGAGAAGGAAGGGGTTGCGAGCCAGCGCCTCCTGGTGGGGATGTCGGTGCGGGAGCAGGGCGGTGCTGCTCCTTCGCTCGAGGGCTCGGCCTACCACAGCATCGTCGCCGCCGCCGCCGACTTCGTCGTCGACCGGTTCGAAGCCGACGTCGTCTTCGTGCCCATGGAGCGCCAGGACGTGAGGGAGGCGCACCGGGTCATGGCCGAGATGGCGGCACCGGACCGGGCCCAGGTGTTGAACGGCCGGTACGGGCCCCGGGAACTGCTCGGGCTGATGCAGCACCTCGACCTCGCGGTGGGGATGCGGCTGCACTTCCTGATCCTCGCCGCCATCGCCAACGTCCCGTTGCTGGCCCTGCCTTACGCCTCGAAGGTGGAGGGCTTCCTCGATGCCGTCGGGCTGCCGGCTCCCTCGACGCTGCAGCAGCACCCCGGGCCCCTCCTCGCCGCCATCGACCGCCTCTGGGACGGTCGCGACGAGTACGAGCGCCTGCTTGCCGACCGAGTGCCGCCCCTGCGTGAGCGGGCACGGGAGACGGCGAAGATCGTGCAGGAGGTGCTCGAGGCGGCAGCACGAGGGGGCGAGGGTGGCTGAGCCGCTGCCGGGTAGCACTGGCTGATGCCCCCCCTGCGCCGGCCGGCGGCCCCGAGGTCGATCATGCTGCCACCCCGCACCGGCACCATGGCCGCCCACGCCGACGTGTTGGTGGTGGGCGGTGGACCGGCAGGGCTGGGGGCGGCGCTGGGGGCGGCCGCGGCGGGGGCGCGTGTCGTCCTGGCCGAGCGCTACGGCTTCCTGGGGGGCAACGCCACCGTCTCGCTGGTGATGCCGCTCATGTCGTTCCACACCCAGCGCCAGTCCCCTCCGCCTCCCGGCGACGACAGCCGCCTCATGCCCACCGACCACGGTCCCGGCGACCCGGTCGTGGCCGGCGTGCTGCAGGAGCTGCTGGCGCGGCTCGTCGCGGTTGGAGGCGCGGTGGCGCCGTCACAGGAGACGGGCTACACGGTGCCGTTCGACCCCGAGGCGTACAAGCTCGTCATGCTCGACCTGCTCGACGACGCCGGTGTCGAGTTCCTCTTCCACGCCTTGGCGTCCGGCGTGGCGGTGGAGGACGGCGTCCCGGGCGTGGTGTTCGAGACCAAGTCAGGGCCCCTGGTGGTGCAGGCCGCCATCGTGGTGGACTGCACGGGCGATGGCGACGTGGCCGCCGCCGCTGGCGCTCCCTTCGAGGTGGGACGGGAGGAAGACGGGCTCGTCCAACCAATGACGCTCATGTTCCGCATGGTCGAGTTCGAGCGACCTGAGTTCGCCGCCTACGTGAGGGAGAACCCCGATCAGTGGCGTGGCGTGCACGGGCTATGGGACCTGGTGGCCAAGGCGACAGAAGCCAGGGAGCTCGAACTACCACGAGAGGACATCCTGTTCTTCGCCACCCCGCACGAGGGCGAGATCAGCGTGAACACGACCAGGGTCGGCGGGGTGCTGGCGACCGACGTGTGGGATCTGTCGTTCGCCGAGTGGCAGACGCACCGCCAGATGCGCCAGATCGCCGAGTTCCTGCGCCGGTACGTACCCGGCTTCGCCCGGGCCTACGTGGCCCAGAGCGGCGTGAGCGTCGGCGTGCGAGAGACGAGGCGCATCGTGGGCGAGTACCAGCTGACCGCCGAGGACGTCCTCTCCGCCCGCAAGTTCCCCGACGTCATCGCCCGCGGCTCCTACCCCATCGACATCCACAACCCGAAGGGGACGGGGACCGTGCTCCAGAAGCTGCCACCCGGGGAGGCCTACGACATCCCCCTGCGCTGCCTGATGCCCCAAGGGATCGACTGGCTCCTGGTGGCGGGGCGGTGCATGTCGGGCACGCACGAGGCCCACTCCTCGTACCGGGTCACCCCCATTGCCATGGCCACGGGCCAGGCGGCCGGGGTGTGCGCGGCGCTGGGTGCGAGAGCCGGCACGCCACCGAAGCGCCTCGACGTGGAAGCGGTCCAGCGTGAGCTGATCAGGCAGGGGGCAAACCTCGGCGACCTCGGCCGGGGCGAGGCTGGCGCGTCGGGGCGGTAGCTCTCCGGAGCAGCTGGGAGGCGGAAAGAGCCGCCGAGGTGGGTGGTGGCACCGATCGCGACCTGCGACACGCCGAGCATGCCCGATCGCCGGGTTCGGCCTCGCCACGCTGGCGAAGAGCGCCGGCCATGCGCCAGGGAGTGGCCGGCCGGCCGACAGCTGGTCATGAGATCCGAATGCCTTGCCGGGCGGCGGCGCGGTCTTGGGCATCAGCGAACTCCCGCTCCCCGCTGGCCTCCAGCAAGCGGAGCTGCCGTTCCAGTGGGGCTCGGCGCCCGACGGGAGCGACCGAAAGAAGGTCTTCGAGAACGCCTCGAAGCCGCCGAGTCACCCGCAGCGACCTCCCCGTGTAGAGGCGGATCTCGTCGAACGCCAGGTCCACGTAGTCGTTCCAGCCGAACCGAGGGGCGATCACCCGTACCGCTCCTTCCTCGTCGAGGCGAACCGGGGATGGGATCCGGCGGGGGGCGAGCCGGCGGAGGAGGTCGTGGAGCTGGTCGATGGCTTGCACCGCGGTCGTCGGGTCGTTCACGGCGGGAGAAAGGGCTCTCTCGGCGATGTCGACCAGCTGGCGGAACGCGAACGCCGGGTCCTGGTGCATGGTCCGCTCTTGCCCCAGCGCCAGACACTCGTGCAGCTCGTCGGCGTCGAGGCGACATCCCTCCCCCCACGCCTCGAGCAATGGCGCCCCCTCGGGCACGAACTCGCCCACGAGGGGCACGATCCGTACGACGATGTCGGCACTCCTCGCCAGCTCGAGGAGGCGGCCCTCGTCGACGGCCAAGCACACACCAGGGGCCTCCGCCGGGATGACGAGTGTCGGGGCATCGAGGCCCTCCATCGTCCCAGGATCAGGCGCATCCTCGCCCATCTGCTCGGGGTACATGGTCGCAAGCTCTTCGCGCCCCTCCTTGGCGACGGAATTGATCACCGTCACGGCCCGGATGCCGTGGGCGATGTGGTCGATGTAGCGCACGAACAGGGCGAGGCTGACCAGCGAGAGGACCAGCGACAGCGACACCGCCAGTTCGGGGACGAAGGGAGGCTCGCCGTTGTCTCCCGACTGCACCGCCGGCAGGACGAGCAGCGAGTAGACGAAGGTGGAGATGTAGACGCCGAGCACGCTTTGCACCAGACGGTCGCGAATGAACGACCGCAAGACGCGAGGTGAGTACTGCGCGCTGGCGAGCTGGAGCACGACCACCGTGACCGAGAAGATCAGGCTGAGGGAGGTCACCATCGCCGCCGAGATCGTGGAGAGGAGGTTGCGAGCGCTCTCCGGCCCTCCACCGAACAGGAACGGCGTCAGCGGATGCCGGGGGATACGCGTGTCGACGGCGACCGCCGCTGCCGCCAGAGCGACCGCGCCGCCGACGCAGAGGGCCGGGATGAACCACAAGCTCGTCCTCAGCCGGTCCCGCACCGAGAAGATCCGGACGCTGACGGTCACGCTGGTCGGTTCCCGCCGCTCCAGATCTCCGGCCTCACAGGGCGTGCCTACCCGCGGCAGACGTGCTCTTCCCCTCGGAAGGCAGGCGCCCGACCGATGGGTCCCGGTCACGCCCGACTTGTAGCGCTCTGTTGTCCCCGCTGATGGTCGGCTGGTCGATGGCCCCGGCCGAGGCCTTGCTGGCGCTCCGTGGTTCACCCCGACCACCCGCTCCAGCCCCAAGGCTCTGCTGGGCGGTGATGGGTACGAGGAGGACGGGGACGAGTGGGGCGGACGTGATGGCGGTGCTGCCAGAGGTGAGGCGCTCGAGGCCGGTAGGGCGGTTCAGCGAGCATGCGGACCACGGCGGTGTGATCATCGCCGTCGCGCCGCCCGCGCTAGGTGTAGTCGCGAACTACAGCCAGACGAGCAGCGTCGGCTAACCTCCCCCGATCAGCGGCTCAGCGCAGTCGACGGACTCGAGAAGACGAAAGGGGTGGAGCGCGGTGCGACTCGCGTCTCGCAGGAAGTTGATCCTGGTGGTGGTCTCCGCGTTGGTGGTCGTCATACCGGCTGGGCTCGCATGGGGATGCGTCGGCGTCGTCGTCTTCAGGACCACCGGCACTGACGTCGTCCAGCCGGGCGGGACCGTGGAGGTCTTCGGCGGCGAGTTCGCCCGGGGCAAACCGGTGCACATCCGCCTCGACTCGGTCGATGGGCCGATCCTCTACACGCATCCGGACCCTCGACCCTCCACCATGACGAGCCAGTTCACGGTGCAGATACCCATCCCCCAGGACATCTCGCCGGGGGAGCACACCCTGATCGCCACCCAAGAGCACTACGACATGAACGTCGGCATCCCGGCCAGGGCTGCCATCTACGTCAACGCGTCGCCACCCGTGGCACCGCTGCCTGTCGACCGGGCCCCTGCGCTCACGGTAAGTGACGGGCCGAGCGCGGCCAATTACATCCTCATTGGGCTGGGGGTCGCTGCCGCCGGGCTTCTGCTGGCGGCGGTGGCAAGCAAGATCGCGGCCCGCCGTCCCTCGCCTGATCAAGCGAGGGCGTGAAGGTTCCCCGCATAGCTCTGAGTCCTTTCCCCTTGGCTTCATTCCCATTGGAGGGTCCGTGAACGGTGTACTTCGGCGCACTGCTCTTGTCCTGGCACTCGGCGCGGTGACGGCGGCTTCCTCACTGTCGGCGAACGCCCAGACGACGACGGCCCCGACGACGACGACGACCCAGGCAACGCCGGGCCAGACGACGCCGGGTGGTGAGCTGGTGCCAGGCAGCCAGGCGTCGCCGGGCCGCCAGACGACGCCGGGCGGCCAGACGACGCCGGATAGCGATACGGCGGCGGGGGGCGATACGGATCCCGCCTTCCAAGCCATCCCTTCCTTCCCGAAGGCCCAATTCGCCGGCCAGGATGTCGAGGTCCAGCGGTTGACAGATGGCGTCCACATGACCAAGGAGGACACGGCTCCCACACGCGGCTTCACCGGGCCCACCTCCATGGCCGTCCACCCCGAGAACCCTCGGGTCATCGCGGCCGCGACCGCCAACCTGCGGACCCGTTTGTGCTACCTGCTGGTCTCGACCGACGCAGGGGCCACCTGGAGGTTCTCGGAGGAGCGCCCGGAGCGGGCGTCGTATCCCTCCTGCACCAACAACACCGCGGCGGTTCCCCAGCCGTCGCTGGCATGGGGACGCGATGGCACGCTGTACTACGCGTCGCAGGCCTACGGCGAGGGCGAAGGCGTTCGCGAGGGAAAGACGAGCATCGTCCTGGCCCGCACGACCGATCTCGGCAAGACCTGGACCACGACCATGGTCAACGACGCCAGGGCCCAGCCGGACCCCAAGCCCGAGAACACCGGAGTGACGGGCCTGGCCGTGGACACCTCGGGGGACCAGGACGTGGTCTACGTCGGCTACAGCCGGGACTGGAGCGCCACGGCACCTGAGGGTCACCCGCTGGCGGAACAGGAGCACGTCGCCGTCTCCGTCTCCACGGATGGTGGGGACTCGTTCGGGGAGCCGATCAACCTCAACGACCACTCCAAGCTCACCACCACCATCGGTGGGCAGCCCTACCCGTTGCACTTCCAGACCGCCTTCGGGCGACCGTTCCTGACGACCCACGATGGCGTGGTGCTCGCGGTGGGCGACAGCGGTCCACCGGCCGACAACGAGCCGCCCGAGGACGTCTACGACGGCATCTTCAGTGAATCCGATCCGATGTTGGTCGCCCGCTCCACCGACCAGGGGCGCACCTGGACGGTCTCCGAGCTGAGCAAGCCGGTCTACACCGCCGCGGGTTCATACACCGGCATGGGATGGACCCCGAACGGCGGTCCTGACGGCACCTTCGTCTTCGCCTACTCGGCGACGCCCGGCGACACGCCGAGCGCGAGCAGGTCGGACATCGTGCTCCAACGCTCCACCGACATGGGGGTGACTTGGACCGACCCTGTGGCCATCAACGACGACGACCCGAGCAACCAGTACTCGAGCTTCTACCCGAATCTGGACGTCGCACCCAACGGCCGGGTCGACGTCATCTGGCAGGACAACCGTGGCCTGGCCGACTATCTGGTCGACGTCCGGTATACGTACTCAACCGATGGGGGTGAGACGTGGGCGCCCAGCACGGTGGTGACGGATGAACCGATCAACTTCAACTTCGGGATCAGCTTCAACTCCGACATCCGCCAACCTCCGGGAGTGGCGTCGACTAACGCCTACGCGGCCATCGCCTGGGCCGATCCGCGCTTCGCCGACGAGCAGACCCAGACCCAGGACAACTTCGGAGTCTTCGCCCAGTTCTCCGACGTGCCGTCCGGGGTCGACACGACCTGGCGGACCGTCGCCGCCATCCTGGGCGGTTTGGTACTGGCCGGCATCGTCCTGCTGCTCATCCAATCGGTTCGCCAGCGCGCCTAGTGCCGCGTCAGGCAACGTTTGCGCGCTTCACAATTTCACGAAGCGCTTTAT